>JADJQS010000001.1:160000-460000 GCA_016712635.1 Gammaproteobacteria bacterium
GCGCTCACGCCCTGGGACGGCAGCACGACGGGGAGATTTGCGGACCCTCCCGCACCGGCCAGATGGAACTTCAAGGCCGACTCCGCCTGTATCGCCGTGATGGACTCGTCCCCGGTGCCGCCCAGATAGGTGGAGAAGATCTGGGAGACCGGCGTGGTCGCATCGGTCGAAAACTGCACCTGGACGACAAAGCCATCATCTCCGCCGAGGCGCTCGACCTGGAACGGCTGCGTCAGGGGCAGGTCGTCGGAACCGGTCACGCCCGCGACAACCACCTGGTCGACGTCGCTCAGCGCGATCGCCAAACCCTGATCCTCGCCGTCGCCGCCGAGGAAGGAGGAGTAATCCGGCACCGATCCGTTCGGGATCAGCCGGGTGACGAAGGCATCGAACGTGCCGCCGCCATAGGTCGGGGTATTGGGCGTGACGGGGAAATTGAAATCGGACGAGGTAAATCCGGTGACATAGGCGTTATGGTCTCCGTCCACGGCAAGGGCCAGCACGCCGTCCGTGCCGCTGCCGCCGAAATAGGTGGAGTAGACCAGCGCGGCGCCGTCAGGTTCGAACTTCGAGACGTACCCGTCAGATCCGCCCCCTGGAAAGAGTCCCGATACGCGCCAAGCGTGGTCGGAAAATCGTCCGAATCCGTGGTGCCCCCGACATAGACTGCGCCCGTCTCGTCGAGCGCCAGCGCCGCGACGTTGTCCGGGCCGATGCCGCCGTGGTAGGTCGAATAGACCAGATCCGAACCGTCGGCGCTGATCCGGGTGACGAAGCCGTCGCTCTGCCCCGCGAGCGCGGGCTGCAGGGCGTCCTCGATCGGAAAGTCGCTGGACAAGGTGCTGCCACCCACGACCGCGTCCCCGCCGGCGCTGAGGGCGATCGCACGCCCGATATCCAGCGCGGCGCCCCCAAGGTAGCTTGTATATTCCACGGTGCCGTCGGTGGCCAGCCGGGCGACGAAGGCGTCCCCGTTGCCGCCATAGGCCGGCTGCGCGGTCCCGCCCGTGGCGGGCAGCGTGGGGGAAAAGGTCTCGCCGGCGATGAATGCCTCGCCCCCGCTGTCGACGGCGATGGCGTTCGATTCGTCGGCGCCGACGCCTCCGATGAAGGTGACATACAGCCGCGCGCCGTCAGGATCCAGCTTGGCGATGTACGCATCGGCACCAGTATTCAAGGGCTTGTCCTCGTCCGCGAATATCGCCGAGTCCGTGCTGCCGGTGACATAGCGGTTTCCGCCCGCGTCCACCGCGATCGCCTGGGCGGAGTCCGCGCCCGCACCGCCGAGGTAGTCGGCGTAGGTGATGACCGGGTCAATGACCAGGCGGCGGGAGGCATCATAGGACCCGACCCGGAACCTGAGCTCCCGCGCCGCGCCGTCCAGCTCGAACGCGGCATCAATGCGTTCGCGCCGGCCGGAATCCTCCTGGTAGGCCACCGGCCGCCGCAGCCTCAGATCGCCCGCCGCGGTGGCCAGCAGCAGATCCCCCGCGGCATCGATCCGGGCGGCATCGTCGGCATCGAAGGCGAGACGTATCACCTCCGGGTCCGCGCCGGGCGCGACGATGAAATCGAATTCCAGCCCGCCCTGCTCCCCGTGATAGACCATGTCGACACCGGGATAGACCGCGGCATACTCCACCCGGGCGTAGTTGGGGACATTCGCCCGCCATGCCCCGGCCTCGTCCCCCAGGTAATAGTGGCTGCGCCCCGGCAGCAGGTCGAGGCCGGCGCCGGCCGCCGCCCCGCTCGCGCCCGCGAGGCGAAAGGCGGCCTGCGCGAAGGCGGGGGCACCTGTGCCGTCGCGCCCGGATGCACCGCGCAGGCGGAACTGCGCGCCGGAGGGTTCAAGCCGCGCCACGTAGCCGTTTCCGCGCGCGATAAAGCGGGAGCGGTCCGTGCCGTCGTCCGGCGCCGGCTCAAAGGCGAGCCCGAGGGCAGGGGTCGCGGTCTGCGCCGGATCGGAGTTCGATGCGGATGGTGCCTTGTCCACCGGCGCCGGACCTCCGTGCAGCATGAGCACGGCGAACAGGGCCGACAGGCCCCCCAGTCCGAACAGGATCGTCTTCAGTCTGCCGTCAGGCTGTAGCGCCATGATGTGCATACTCCAAGTCTAGCATTCATTCCCGCCATGACACGGACGGCCATGGGGAGCGGCAGGCGCCGGCCGATCAGAAAATATAGGCCGCTCCGGCATCCTCGGCGCTGTCGTCATCCTGTTCGTCGCCGACCTCCCCGCCCACGCCGGTCGCATCGCCGTCCTCGAAGGGCGCGCTGACAACCAGCGTGGTCCCGTCGGCGGTGATGTCGAGATCATGACCGAAGTTGTCGTCCTCGCCCGAGGTCGATTCCTTCACATAGACGAGGTCGCTCCAGTCCGTCCCGCTGCGCTCGTAGAGATAGACCGCGCCGCTGTTGGTGCCGGTATTACTGGACTGTTCCCCACCCACACCGGTGGTCAGGCTGTCTTCCAGCACGGCGCCCACCGCCAGCAGGCCCCCATCCGCTGTCAGCGCGACCGCCTGACCAAAACTGTCCAGTGGATCCGTATTCGAGGGCTTCATGTAGGCCTGTGCGGTCCAGTTTGCGCCGCTGCGTGCGTAGACATACGCCGCGCCGCTGTCATCGGCGCAATTGATCAGCACGATGGTCTCGCAATCGTCCACCTCGTCCCCGTCGATGGACACGGCGGCGCTGTCTTCCAGCGGGGCGGTGACCGCCAGGGTGGCGCCGTCGCCGGCCAGGGCGGCGGCATGCCCGAAGTTGTCCCCCGCCCCCGCGTCGGGGAGTCCGGCTGCGTTGGCGGCCTTGATGTAGGCCTCCTGGCTCCAGGCAGCGCCGCTGCGCGCGTACACATACGCCGCCCCGCTGTTCACCAGGCTGTTGTCGCCTTCGCCGCCGCTGGCGTTGCCGTCCTCGAACGGCGCGCCCGCGACCAGGGTATTGCCGTCATCAGACAAGGCGAGGGACCGGGCGAAGTCGTCTCCCGCCTCCGCATTGGAGGCCTTCACGTATTGTTGCGGACTCCAGACAGCCCCGCTGCGCGTATACACATATGCCGCCCCGCTGTCGGCGGCGCTGTTATCCCCCTCGCCGCCGCTGGCATTGCCGTCCTCGAACGGCGCGCCCGCGGCCAGGGTATCTCCGCCCCCGGACAGTGCGACGGCGCGGCCGAAGTTGTCTCCGGACTCCGTATTCGAGGCCTTCACATAGGCCTGCTGGGTCCATGCATCGTCGACATCACGGACAAACACGTAGACCGCGCCGCCGTCGGCGGCCGCGTCGTTGTCCTCCGCGCCGTGCGGCAGGGTTGGAAACACGCCGCTCGCGGAGCTGTCCTCGAATGGCGCGCCCACGGTCAGGGTGCCGCCGTCATCGGACAGCCCGATCGCATAGCCGAACTGGTCCCCCGCGCCGGCGTTGGAGGCCTTGATATAGGCCTGCCGGGTCCAGGTCCCGCCCTCATTGACATACACGTAGACCGCGCCGCTGTCCGCCGCGCAATTCACCGGGGCCGTGGCTGCACAGTCGTCCGCCTCGAGGCCGCCGACGCCGTCCGCGGCGCTGTCCTCCAGCGGAGCGCCGGCGGCCAAGGTGCTGCCGTCGCCGGACAGGGACAGCGCGTAGCCGAAGTTGTCCAGCGTCCCGGTGTTCGATGCCTTGACGTATCCGGTCGCGCGGGCGGAATTGAAATCCGACAGCACGTTCGAGTCGATGCATTCATCATCCACGCACGACTGCACCTTGTACCTGAGATCAAGCCAGTCGTTCAGATGGACATCGACCGCCTCGCTGAACGTCAGGGCGGTGGTATCCGCGCCGAGTTGCGTGTAGTTCTGCCCCGCGTCCGTGCTCTTCAGGATGCGGTAGAAATCGATGCCGCTCACGGGCTCCCATACCAGCCGCAACTCCTTGATGCGATAGTCCGCGCTGAGCGTGGTGCCCTCGCGGCAGTTCACGGCGATATCGGAGACCGGTCCGGCGGTCATCGTGCCGGAACCGTTGATCACGACGCAGCTCAGCCCGTCCGGCACATCGAGCAGCGTCACGTTGTACGTTGCGCCGACGGGCAGCCCGGTGAGAAAGGTGAAGGCGCGGTTCATCCCGAGGCTCAGGTCGTCCGCGCCGTTGTTCTGCAGCACCACCAGGTTGCCGGCGGGCCCGCTGATGTTGCCGCCCACGGTAAAACCGCAACTGACCGCGACATTGGTCACGTTCGCGCCCGCGACCGTTCCGGTCGCGTTCCCGACGACGCAGATTTCGTTGAACGGCTGGGTGTTCACGGTCACCGCATAATCCGCGCCGTCGAAGAACCGGGTGGCGAAGGTTAACGCGCCGTCCTGGGTGAGCGTCAGGTTGTCCGTGCTGTTGTTCTGCAGCACGACCTGGCGCACGCCGACCAGCCCGGTCAGCGTGCCCCCGATGGTGCGCGTGCCGCAGATCACGCGGATATCGGTGATATCGGCGCCGGAGATCTGTCCGGCGGCGTTTTCGACCGTGCACAACTGATTGGCGGGCTGGGTCAGGACGCTCACCGAGTAGGGTCCGCCGTCCACGGTCAGCCTGGTGAAGGAGAAGCTGCCGTTCGCCTCGATCGTGAGCCGCTCGGATGAGTTGTTCATGATGACGAGGCCTTCGCCCGACAGGTCCTCGACGGTACCGCTGACGCGGTAGGCGTTCGTGCAGCTCACGAGCACGTTATCGACGCTCTCGGTCAGGCGCCCTTCGTCGTTCGTCACCGTGCAGAGCTGGGCCGGCGACGCGGGGTTCGTGCGGACGGATATCTTGTAGGGATAGGCGAACGGGTAGGCCTCCGAAAAGGTGTGCGTACCGTTGCTGTTGATCCTCAGCTCATCCGCGCCATTGTTCAGGAGGACGAGCCCGGACCCGTTCAGCCCGGTGACACGCACCTGGACTTCGAAATCCCGCCCCTCCGAACAGGCCGCCAGGACCCACGCCAGCGAGACGAGTATCAGGAGGCGGGCTGTGACGTGGGGACGCATCATGGAATAGGCGGCGCGAGGAATGCGGAGGATCGGGGGATTTGCCGGAAATTATAACAGAACCCGCCACGCCGCCGCAGACAGGGAACGCTGGCACCGATGCGGCCTGGACCGGTCGTGCCCGGACGCCCGGCCCTGCGTTCGACACCGATGCGCATCGATTCCGGACCCGGAGTCACGGCCGATCCTCCGTCCCTTGCTCCACCCGGCGGCGCCACATGGCGCGGTAGGCCGCCTCGATGTCGCGCGTGAGGCCCGCCTCGTCCCGCAGCGGCGAGGCCTCGAGGCGCGCGCGCAGACTCCCGCGCAGCGCCGTCAGCCGCCCGGCATCGTGCGCGAGCCCGACGGCGATGCGCGCATAGCCTGCCTTGTCCGCGGCCACGAGTTCCCCGAGGCCGGCCAGGTCGAGCAGGGCCCGGCCCGAACGCGCCACCGAGGTGACTCCCTCGAGCGTCACGACCGGGATGCCCGACCACAGCGTCTCACAGGTCGTCGTCGTGCCGTTGTAGGGAAAGGGATCGAGGGCGAGATCGATCTGCGCGAGGACATCCCAGTACTGCGGATTGGGCAGCCGGCCGAAGAAGCTGATGCGCGCGGGGTCGATGCCGTGCACGGCGAAGCGGGTGTGAAAGGTCGCGCGGGACGACCCCTCGGGCATGCTGGTCATGAAGAGGCGGGACCCCGGCACCGCATGCAGGATCTCCGCCCACAGCGCGCAGGTCGCGGGCGAAACCTTGGCGAGGTTGTTCATCGAGCCGAAGGTGACGGCGCCGTGCCGCTGCAGGGGCGGCGACGCCGGCATCAGCGGCCAGTCGGCAACCGGGCGATAGCACCACAGGCTGCGCGGCAGGCGATACAGCGCCTCGCTGTGCCAGTCTTCCTGGCCCGGCGGGTCGGTCTCCGCGGTGCACAGCCGGTAGTCGATCGCCGACAGGCCGGTGGTCGACGGGTACCCGAGGTAGGTGACCTGCACCGGCGCCGGCTTGTACGCGAAGGTGAGCAGGCGGTTGTCGGTGGTGTGGGTGTGCCCGGCGAGATCGACCAGGATATCGATCCCGTCCTGGCGGATGCGCGCGGCGAGCTGTTCGTTCGACCAGCCCGTGCACGGCAGCCAGTGATCCATCAGGTCCTTGAGGCGCGCCGTCACCCCGTCCTGGCGCGTATGGTTGTAGTAACCGAAGACCTCCACCTGCGCGCGGTCATGGTGGGCGAGTATCGGCTCGATGAAATACGCCACCGAGTGGGCATGGAAGTCCGGCGAGAGATACCCTACGCGGAGCCGCCGGGCGGGATCGCGGTCATTCGGGTGTGCCGGCCAGGATGGCCTGAGCGGCGCCTCGAAACGCCCGGCAAAACGCCGGTGTTCGGCCAGCGTCTGCGCCGGCACGGTATCGTCCAGGTACTGCAGCGCGTACAACAGGGCGCTGTGCGCCTCGGCGAAATCCGGCTGCAGCGCCAGGGCCCGGCGGAAACAGGCGACGGCCTCGCCCACCCTGCCGCGCTTGAAGTGCGCGGTGCCCAGGTTGTGGTGCGCCGCGCCAAGGCGCGGATCCTGCGTCAGGACCTTCTCATAGCAAGCGGCCGCCTCGTCGAGCCGGCCCTGGGTAAGCAGGATGTTGCCGAGATTGAGTCGTGCGGCGACATGATTCGGCCGCAGTGCCAGCACGCGCTCGAAACACGGAACGGCCTCCTCGAAGCGGCCCAGCCTGCACAGGACCAGCCCCAGCTCGGACACATACGCGGATGACGCAGCGTCGGCCCGGGCCGCATGCGCGATCAGATCGGCGGCGATATCCAGACGCCCGGCGTCGCGCGCGAGCAGGCCGAGCCGGTACAGCGCCTCGGGGTGCCGGGGCTCCAGCCGCAGCACCTGCTTGTACAGGGCCTCCGCCTGCATGAGCAGCCCGGCGCGGTGAAACTCCTGCGCCTGTTGCAGCAGGGGCTCGATCGCGCCGGGCGGTGTATCGGGGACAGATTTCAAATCTGTCCCCAACCTGGCGGTCCCCGATTTGTCGGAGGGGACGCCGCGCGCCAGACAGCACTTCTTGTATTTCCTGCCGCTGCCGCAGGGGCAGGGATCGTTGCGCTGCGGCGCGGTCATCAAAAGAGGTAAACCGCCCCGCTCTCCGCCGGGGTTCCGCACAGGCCCAGATCCGGCTGCATCTGATTATTGGTCAGCCCGCTGTACACGGGTTTTCCGGCCACGCCCGTGAACGGGCAGTCGTTGCCGATGTCCCCGACCGCGAGCTTGGTGCCGTCCTCGGACAGCGCGAGCGAGAAGCCGAAGCCGTCGTCCGTCGTCGCCCGCTCGCCGGCGGAGGACTTCAGGATGGCAAAGAACGCCTGGTTGCGATACACGTAGGCGGCGCCGGAATTGCGGTTCGAATTCCGCCGGCTGACCGAGGCCGGCGGGACATTGATGCCGGAGACGAAGCTGTCCTCGCGCGGCGCCCCGACGACCAGGACCGCGCCGTCCCCGGAAAGGGCGACCGAGGTACCGAATTCATCGCAGGAGGACGTGGTTCCACCGACACAGACGCCCGCCTCCGTGTTGGAGGCCTTGACGTAGGCATCCTGGTCCCACTGGCTGCCCGAGCGGCTGAACAGGTAGGCCGCCCCGCTGTTGAGGGAGCAATTGACCCGCGCATCCTCGGCCAGATCGCAGTCGTTGACCGCGTTGCCGCCCACCCCCGTCGCGGCGCTGTCCTCCAGCGGCGCGCCGACCGCCAGCACACCGCCATCCGTGGACAGGGCCAGTGCGCTGCCGAATCCATCCTCCTGACCGGGCGTCTGCGCCTTGAGAAAGGCCTGCGCGTTCCACTCGCCCGCGGCACGCGTGAAGACATACACGGCGCCGCTGTCGGACAGGCAGTTGTCCTGCGCCTGCGCGCTGCCGCAGTCATCGTTGGCGCCGAAGCCGGCGCTGTCCTCTCCGTTGGCCCCCACGGCCAGCGTGGCGCCGCTATCCGCCAGCGCGACCGCGATGCCGAACCTGTCGCCGCCCTGGGCGTTGACGGCCTTGATGTAGGCCTGCTGGCCCCAGCCCGCCGTGTCATCGCGGGTGAACAGGTAGACCGCGCCGCTATCGACGGCGGCGTTATTGTCCTCAGTGCCGTGCGGCAACACCGTAAAGACGCCGGTCGCATCGCTGTCCTCGCTGCTCGCCCCCACGGCCAGCGTGGCGCCGTCGCCGGCCAGGCCGAGGGCGCGGCCGAAGCCGTCGTTCGCACCTGTATTGGAGGCCTTGATGTAGGCCTCTTCCGCCCACAGGCCGTCCGTGCGCCGGAAGACATAGACCGCGCCGCTGTTGGGTGCGGCAAGATCCCCGCCGACCGGGTCGACGCCGGTGAGCGAACTGCTGTCGCCGACCGCGCCGACCGCGAGCACATCGCCGGCGCCGGACAGCGCGACGGCACAGCCGAAGCCGTAGTTGCCCGCCTCCCGGCTGCCGTTCAGCTTGGCCTGCTGGACCCATTCGGCGCCGGTGTTGGTGAACAGGTATACCGATCCGGTGTCAGCAATGATCCCCTGCGGACAGGTGCCGACCGCGAGCGTCCCGCCGTCGGCGGAGTAGGCCATCGCGTAGCCGAACTGGCTGAAGGCCGCGGGATCGAGCGGCTTCATATACCCGATCATGCTCACCGAATCCGACGGGCTCACGTCGAGGGTGTCATCGGACCCCGTGCAGCCCTGCGCATTGCAGGCCTCGAACATGTACTTGCCGTTGCTCCAGTCGGTCAGGTGCAGCCTCAGCGTCGCGGTGTAGCTGAACGGACCGTCGCCGATGCCGTCGATCACCCCGCTGATGTCGCTGAAGCCGGCACCCGGCCCGGGCTGTTCGAGGATGCGGTAGAAGGAGGTCTGCTCGACCTTGGCCCAGATGAAACTCAGGCTCTTGAGGCCGTAACCGGAAAACAGGAGCTGGCCGGGCGGCGGCGGGACCGTGGCGCCGGCGCCCTCGTCCACCTCCTCGAGGCCGCCGATCGGGATGGTCTGCTCGACGCAGGCGGACAGACTGAACAGGGACGCAAGCAGCAACAGCATCCGCAGCCCTGTGGCCGGGGCACCGCTCATCAAGATGTCGCGACTGCTCTGAGACGTCCGCATATCGACTGCACAAAGGGGTTGATAATCAGACTGCGCAACCCGCCGTAAGTTCGTCGCCGCCGGGGCATACCCTGCAAAAAGTGAGGGGGCATTGCGCCCCCTCCGAAGTAAATACTGCTTTGTAAACTATTATGTTGTAGCGATCGTCACGCCAGCACGATCAGGGCGGGCCGGAGGGCGCAGCGCCCAGATCCCACAGCGCCGCATCCCAGTCCCACGAGCCGTTGGCGGTGAACTGGCCCAGAGGGCCCTGCGCCATGTAGGTCGAGGAGCCGACTGCGACGTTGGTGCCCGGAGCGGTCACCGCGATCGAACCCCAGTTATTGAACTTCTGGTAACCGAACTGACGCAGCGAGGCCGCGTAGTTGCCCGGCTGATCCGCACCGATCCACACCGCGCTGATACCGTCCGTCGAGGCATAGGCCAGCGCCGGCATCACCGTGCCACCCAGCGTACCACCAGCGGTCGGCATGAACGCCGCACCGTCGATTGCTGAGTAGGTGAACTTGCCCGGGTTGGTGCCCTGGACCTGGTCGATACGCTGACGCATGTTGCCGTTCACGCCATCCTGCTGGAAGGTCTGACCGGCCGTGGCGATCGTCTGGTTCATGTACATCTCCGCGCCGCCGCCGCCGCTGGACGGAATGGTGATGTCACCGTCCGTACGGAAGGAAGCCTCGTAGATATCAACGCGGAAGTCCATGCCGGCATCCACAATTCCCTGTGTCACGGCAATGTTGTTGGTGAGAACACCGCTGGCCAGCGTCTCGGCTTCCTGCCAGAACGTCAGGCCCGCAGTCGGGGTGCCGTTCGCGTTCTCTTCCACCACGATGGTGCGGATGAAGGAGACGCCGGAACCCGGATCGGTGACCTGCTGCATCAGCATACCGGTGCTGGTGGCATCCAGGGACACGCAGGTCCACGTGGAGGCGCACTCAACCGAGGTATCGGTGATGGTGCCGTTGGTGACCGAGTACTGGTCAAAGCTCAATGGTGCATTGTGTGCTGCGGCAGAACCCGCCAGGGCTGAACCCGAAATCAGCAACCCTCCCGCGGACGCCATCGCTAAAGCTATATATTTGCGATTCATGATTACTCTCCTATCTAGGCGTCGTTAGGGAATGACGAAGTCATTGGTGTAGGTGCCCGGGGCCGGAGGAGCTAACAACCCGGTGTTGATCGAGTTGGTGAAGTACTCCTGCGGCGTGTTACCGAACAGGGCGTTGTTCCAGCCGAACTGCGTACCGCTGATCTCAGCGCTCGGGCCATTCAGGGTGATCGCAAAATTACCCAAGCCATCCCGGTTGCTCGCGTCGATCGAGGTGCCGCCGACGTTGGTCTTCGCGCCCGCGGTGGTGACCACCGTGTAACGCTGCAGACCGAGGGTCCGGTTCTGGAAGGCACTGACGCCCGAGGCCGCCTGCGTCAGCCACACCGCCGTGACGGAGTTGCCGGCCGCATAGGCCAGGGTCTGGGAACCTTCAGTGATGCTCGGATCCAGCGTCAGGGTGCCGCCCAGTGAGACGTTGTTCGAACGACGCACCGTGATCGTACCCTCGTTGCCCGTGCCGCCGCCGGCGACACCGCCGGTGGAGTAGGCGTTCAACTCGAGGTAGCCCACGCCGTTCTCATGGAAATGCCAGTCCATGCGACGGGTGGTCGCGCCCAGACCCTGTTCCTGATCCAGGACGACCGGGGCCAGGCTGCCCGCCTGCAGGGCGCCGCTGTTGATCTCGGCCATGGTCGACATCTGGTCGTTGCCCAGCACGGAGCCGCCCTTGATGACGCTGCGGTTGGTGTAGTTGTTGCCGCCGCCGCCGTCGACGCCGATCTGGCCTTCAACGCGGAAACCCAGGGCCTGTACCGAGGCCAGGTCCGTCGCGGTGGTGCCTTCGTCGACTACGATGGTACGGAAGTAGGAAACGGTGGTGTCAGCGTTGTCCACCATCTTTTGCTGCAGAATGCCGTTGCCGGTGGCATCCAGGTTGGAACACGTATGGCCCGCCGGGCAGGTCGCCGTGATGGTACCCGCGTTAACCGTCCACGCGTCGTAGCCACCGATCGGTGCCGCCATGGCAGCGCCGCTGATGAAAATCGCGGCTGGCGCCAAGGACAGAGAAGTTAGTTTCTTCATTTGTCTCTCCCAAAATATATATGCGTTAGGTCGAATCCCTTCTCCACGAGCGAGAAGGTTTCCGTCAGCAATTGCTGCGCAACCACGTGATCCATCCGGTTACTATGGAACACGGTGTCAACGCAATGGACGCAAGCACCGTAGAACACGAAAGCGCGAGCGTCCCTTCTCCTTCTGAATTTCTTTTTGGAGTGAGCTTCCCTTCTAAGGGAACTTTGTACTCCTCGGGCATTCAAAAGTCAATGACAAAAGTAGTAGTAAGGTCGTTGGGGGGCCGAGATAACGTTGTGAAAATATTGGAAGAAATCACACAGCACTGCCGGGTGAACCCATACGGAGACCAGTCTATCAGACCGGCCCCACCCGTGCCCTCGCCTTCTCTTAATGATCAGATCTGCTACAATGCGATTCCGAAAAAAATTCCAATGACGGAGGGGACTTCTATGCGTATGACAGGCGCCTTGATGGTGCTGGCACTGGGCGCGGCGGCCTGGGGCACGGCGGGTGCGGAAGAGGCCGCCACGGCGGCCACCGGCGACGTGAGCGCCCGCGATGTCGTGCAACAGTGCAACTTCAAATATCCCGGGGAAGATCAGCAGACGCGCCTGGCCATCACCCTGCGCGACAAGGACGGCAACGAGAAGAAGAACGTCTATCGCCGTTACTGGAAAGACTACAAGGGCAAGGGGGATATCGCCGACAAGATGCTGCTGGTCACCGAGTTCCCGCCGGACGCGAAGGGCTCGGTGTTCATGCGCTGGGGATATTCCAGCGCGGGCAAGAACGCCGACCAGTGGGTCTACCTGCCGGTGCTCAAGAAGACCCGCCGCGTCTCCGTGCGGGACCCGGGCGAAAGCTTCCTGGGCTCCGACCTGACGCACGCCGACATCAGCGGCCGCGGCCTGGACGAGGACGACCACACGCTGGTCAAGACCGAACAGCGCGGCGAGGAGACCATGTATATAGTGGAAAGCGTGCCGCGCGACGCGTCGAGTGCGCTCTATTCCAAGGTCCTCTCCCTGTTCGTCAAGCCGGGCGCGGAGTGGGCGGACTGCTCCAAGCGGCAGGTCGAGTATTTCGACCGGCGCGGCGAACCCCTCAAGCAGCAGGTGATCTCCTGGCAGCGCTCCGGCGATGCCTGGCTGTGGAACGAAATGACCGTGCGCAACACCCAGACGGAACACACCTCGATCTTCCAGGTCACCGACGTCGAGACCAACGTCGGCCTCAAGGACGACGTCTTCACCGAGCGCAACCTGACCAAAGGGCACTAAAGGAAGCGCGGCGGGCTTCCGTAATACAGACTCGATCGTCATCTGGTCTTCATGCGGCAGGCGGCCGGCCGGGGCAACCCGGCCCGGCCGCGCCTTGATTCATCCGAATTCTTGATCTTGCGCGGTACTATGCGGGGAATCTTCGCCTGGGAACACTCGGAACATCGGCCGGCCCGGAGCGCCAATGGATTCCTGTTCACCGCCCTCCTGACCCTGCTCTGCACCGCACCCGCCGCCAGCGCACAGGCCCTGGACCCGCCGCCGGAAGCCCCGGCCGTGGAGGCGAGACCCGCACCTGTGTCACCGGGCGCCGCGCAACCCGTGGCGGAGGGTCTGCTCCAGGCGCCCGCCGGCGCCGCGACGGAGGACGTGTCGAATGACGCGCCCGAACCGGGACCCGAATCCGGCCCGGATACCGGCATCAGCCCTGAAAACGCCCCCGACGATCCGATACCCGAGACCGCCGGCCCCGACACAGGCGCCGGGGCCGGGAGCGAGGCGCTGGCCACCCCCCCGCCCCCGGCAGACGCCGGAGAAACACCCGCGGCGGGAGCCGCGGAAGGCGACCCTGCCGACGCGGGGGGGTTCTTCTCCGACATCGCCTGGAACGGATTCCTCAAGAACGAAACCGCCTTCCGCTTCCGGGAACCGCGCTCGATCACCAAGATGCGCAACACCGCCGGGCTCACCGGCGTCTATGCGTTCAACCCGACCTACCGCATGACCGCCTCCGGCTGGGTCTATTACGACCTGGCCTACGACGTGTTCGACTACGACACCATCGTGGCGCGCCTGGAGCGGAACTCGGACGAACCGCTGACCTTCCTGTTCAACCTCGGCAAGGAGAAGGATTCCTTCGACGCCGACCTGCGCGAGCTGTACCTCGACATGATGTACGACAGCTTCGACATCCGCCTCGGCCGCCAGATCGTGGTGTGGGGCGTGCTGGAAGGTGTGCGCATCGTGGACGAGATCAACCCGCAGGACTTCCGCGAAATGATCATGCCCGACCTGCTCGACTACCGCATACCGCTGTGGTCGGCCAAGGTCGACTGGTATCGCGACGAAGGCACATGGGAATTCCTGTGGATCCCCGACATCCGCTTCCACAAGCCGGCCCCTCCCGGCTCCGAATGGGAGTTGCTGCAGAGGGTGCCGGGCACGATCTTTCCCGACACCTATGAACCGGAGAACTGGGAATACGGGCTGCGCCTCAGCACCACCCTGTGGGACGCGGACATGACCTTCAGCTATTTCTACACCTGGGACGACTTCCCGGTGGTCTTCCGCCGCATCCTGCTCAACCAGCTCGACACGGAACCGCAGTTCCTGCCGACCTTCACCCGCATCACCATCTACGGCACCACCATGAGCAAGCAGGTCGGCGACTTCATCCTGAAGGGCGAGCTCGCCTATGTCACGGGCAAATATTTCGCGGTGGACAACATCGACCGGAACGCGGACGGCGTGCTGGATTTCCTCGGCGAACTCGAGCGCGACCACGTGCGCTGGGGACTGGGCGTGGAATTCAACTGGAACGGCATGGACATCGCGCCGGGCATCACGCAATGGATCATCCCCGAATACGACCCCGCCATGGTCCAGGACCAGATCGACACCAGCATCAACCTGTTCCTGCGCAAGGAATACCCGCGCAGCTCCATGCTGTTCGAGCTGCTGCTGATCCAGTTCACCAGCCTGAACGAGCTCTATATCAACCCCGAGTGGACGTTTTTCATCTCGGACCGCTTCCAGATCGCGGCCGGGATGGACCTGTTCGCCGGAAAAAAATCCCAGTTCGGCGTCCTGAGCAATCCCCTCGGCGCACCGCTGGTGCGGGACCAGCGCTCGCAGTTCGTCGGAAACTTCCACGACAACGACCGCTTCTACCTAGAATTCACCTACAGCTTTTGACGATACCAGGCGATGGATAACGATTACATAATACCGGCGTCAGCCCCCAATCGAGCGGAGTACCCATGAGAAACTGGCACAAGCTTGTCACCCGCTTTCCCAAGGTGATCATCATCCTGACCGTGGCAATCACCGTCTTCCTGGCGCTGCAGCTCAAAAACCTGCGCTGGGAGACCGATGCGCGCGTCTACCTGCCCAAGGGTCACCCGGCGATCCATTACGACGAGAAGGTCGCCGACCTGTTCGGGGTGAAGGATTCGCTCATCATCGGCATCGTCAACGAGGAAGAGGGCGTCTTCAATCCGCAGACCCTGGCGCGCATCAAGCGCATCACCGACAAGATCACGACCCTGCCCGGGGTCATCGCGAACCGTCCGGTCGACATCGCCTCGCTGTCCAGCGCCGCGATCTTCACCGGCGACGAGGAGAGCATCGGCTCGGTGCCGCTGATGACGGAGGTGCCGCAGGACCCCGCCGCCATCGGGCAGCTGCGCGCGCTGGTGTACGCCAACGCCGACCTGTTCGTCGGCAACATCGTCTCCGCCGACGGCAAGGCGGCCATGATCCGCGCCCGGCTCAAGGAAGGGGCGGTCAACCGCTACATGAGCTACTGGCAGATCAAGGGCATCATCGACGCCGAAAAGGGCGGCGCGGACGGCGGCGCCGGCAACTGGCCAGGCGGTGGCGGGAACTGGTCCGGCAAGCAGCAGTGGGGCGGCGGAGCGGACGGGGGCGGCCAGTGGTCGCCGGAACAGCAGTCGCAGTGGCAGCAGCAGAATGCCGGCGCGAAACAGGGTGACGCCGCGCCGGTCGTGGACAACGGCGACCGCTTCTACCTCGGCGGCCGTCCCGTCATTGAGGTCACCTCCGGGCTGCACGCCATGGAAGACATGAAGCTGATGCTGCCGCTGCTGCTGCTGGCGCTCGCAGTCAGCCTGTTCCTGGTGTTTCGCACCGCGCGCGGCGTGTTCCTGCCGCTGTTCGTGATGGCGGGCGCCACCGTGTGGACACTCGGCATCTCGGCGCTGCTCGACGTGCCGCTGTATACCATCTCGACCATGCTGCCGGTGATCCTGGTCGCCGTCAGCATCGGCGACTCCGTGCACCTGATGAGCCAGTACTACGACCAGGTGGTGCAGGACGCCCACCGGCCGAGTTCGGAGATCGTCACCGAGGTGCTGCAGCGCATGGGGGCGCCGCTGCTGGTGACCTCGGTCACCACCGCGGTCGGCTTCCTGTCGCTGGGCCTGGCCGAGATGCCGCCGTTCGTCGTGTTCGGCCTGTTCACCGTGCTCGGCATCGGCATCAGCTGGCTGCTGACAGTCACCTTCATCCCGGCGGCGCTGACCCTGATGAAGCCGAAGGTCGGCAACTATCTGGCCAAGCGGCGCACGCTGCGCGTGCACTCCGAGCAGGACCGCCTGACCAAGTTCCTCGTCGACCTCGCCGGGCTGCTCTACCGCCGGCGCGTCCCGGCCATGGCCGTGCTGCTCGTCCTGATGGCCGTCGCCGGCCTGGGCGCCACGCGCATGTACGTCGACTCGAGCTGGATGAGCGATTTCCGCAAGGACAGCGAGCTGGTGCAGGCCAACGACATGTTCAACGAGAAATTCGACGGCACGATCTTCCTCAACATGGTGCTCGAGGGGGACCGCAAGGACACCTTCAAGGACCCCGACCTGCTGCGCCGCGTGGAGACGGTACAGGAGTTCGGCGAAACCCTCCCGCTGGTGGGGGGCGCCCGCTCGATCATCGACTACATCAAGAACATGAACAAGACCCTGCACGCCGGCGACCCGGAGTTCAACGTGCTGCCGGCCACCGCGGCCCAGATCGGCGAGTACCTGTTCCTGTTCTCGGTCTCCGGGCGGCCCGAGCAGCTCGACGAGGTGATCGACTACGACTATCAGCGGGCGCTGGTGACCTTCGCCATCAAGACCGACCACACCCAGGATCTGCAGCGCATCATCAACAGCATCCGGCAGCTCGCGGAACAGCAGCTCTCCGGCACCGGCGTCGAGGTCAATTTTGCCGGATCCGCCAACAACTCCGACATCTGGGCCCAGCTGCTGATCTCCAGCCAGACCAACTCCATCCTGTGGTCGAAGGTCGTCATCCTGCTGATCGCCGCGCTGCTGTTCCGGTCCTTCATGACCGGTCTTTTCACCGTCATTCCGGTGAGCCTGACCACGCTGTTCATCGCCGGCATCGCCGGCTGGACCGGCATCCCGCTCGACGTTTCGACCGCGCTTGCCGCCGGCGTGGCGGTCGGCGTCGGCGTGGACTACGCCGTGCATTTCATTTACCGCCACCGCTTCGAATCCCGGCGCAGCGGCGGCGATGCCCTCGCCACCACCCAGGCCGCCATGCGCGGCATCGGCAAGACCATCGTGTTCAACGCCGCGATCGTCAGCGTCGGCTTCGCGATGCTCTTCTTCTCCCGCTTCCCGCCGCACGTGAAGCTGGGCTACTTCGTGGTCGCCTACATGATGCTGAGCTGCGTCATGGCGCTGATCACGCTGCCGCTGCTGCATTACTTCCGGCAGCAGCGCGCAATGAAGGCGCAGGAGGCCGAGTGAAACCGGGCGCGCGGCGGCCGAGCGGAGTATCCGGGTGCCGATGCGACCAGGAATAACATGTCCGCGGCGCGGAGCGGCATGGGCCGCCGCCCTGCTGCTGGCGGCCCTGTCGCCGCCGGCCGCCTGGGGCCAGGAGGATGCCGTCACGCGCACCTGGGGCGTGGCGCCCTATTTCGGCCTGAATCAGCCGAAGCTCGACGACCTCAATAAAGGGGAGTTCCAGGCGCCGTACGAAGGCGGCGCGCAGTTCGTGGACCCGGTCGCCAACAACACCGACGGGACCTTCAGCTACAACACACCGGTCGCGCCGTTCAATCCGGGCACGCTGACGGGCCTGGAGTTTCAATGGCGCCTCAACGACAAACACTCGTTCCTGATGGGCGCCTCCACCTGGCAGGCCACCAGCACCTCCGCCAGCACCGGCCTGTTCCCGATCCAGGGCGCGTTCGAGGTCGTCAATGCCCAGCGCAGGGTCAACCTGTCCTACAACGAATTCTTCCTCGGCTGGCGCTACAACCTGTTCGCACGGCCCAAGACCTACCGTTTCTATGTGTCGGCCACCCTGCACCACCTGTACGACATCGATTACCGCGAGGACTTCACCGGCGTCTTCCTCAGCGGCGACATCCGCCAGTTCCGCAAATCGCTCATCATCCGGGCGCAGGCCACCGGTCTCCCGCTGCTGGAGGGCGCGGCGGGCGGCGAGTGGTTCCTCACCGACTGGCTGGCGCTCGGCATCGAGGGCGGCTATGACTTCGGCCTCAAGAAAGCCGAGCTCGAAGGCGTCGGAAGGATCCCGGTGACCAGCGATTTCCTCGCGACGGACAACGTGCAGTTGCGCCCGCCCATGGTCATGGATCTGCAGACCCGGCAGATGACGCACAAATCGGTTCCCGGCGGCGACTACGAGGTGACGCGGCTGGATTTCAGCGGCTGGCGCCTGGTCATGAAGGCCACCCTCTATTTCTGACGCCCCGGCATGACACACCGCATGAAAACCCGCATCAACCCCGGCCGGAGGCGCACAGACCAGACGAGGCCGCCGAACCGGCTGCTGTGGGCGGCCTGCCTCGGCGCCTCCCTGTGCGGCGGAATACACATCCCTGCGGCGCTGGGGCAGCAGGGGCCTGACGCCTTCCTGTCCGCCACGGACATCTCGGATCTCATCGCCGAGGGCCGGAAGCGCATCAGCGGCGGCGACCCCCAGGGCGCCCTGCAGGAGTTCGAACAGGCGCTGGCGCGCGATCCGGAAAATCCCCAGGTCCTGTATTTCCTCGGCAACCTCTACCTGCAGCTGCAGCAGCCCGAGCTCGGGCTCAAGTACCTTACGCGCAGCGTCGAGCTCGCCCCCGACAACTTCCGCGTGCGCATGGTGCTCGCCAAGGCCCACGAACGTTTCGGCAACCTCAACGACGCCATGCGGGAATACCAGAAGGTGATCAGCCTCGCGCCCGACAGCCGCGAGGCACAGGAGGCGGAGGAGCGCAACCGGGCGCTGGCGGAACAGACCCGCATCACCTCCCCGGCGGTCGCCGTCTCGCCCGCGGAGATCTCGGCGCTGGTGACCGAGGCCACGCGCCTGCGTACCGAGGGGGACCTCAACAGCGCGCTGGTGCTGTTCAGGTCGGTGCTGGTCCACGAGCCCGGCAATGTCGAGATCCTGATCCGCGCCGGCGAGATCCACATTGCGCTCGACCAGCCGGTGCCGGGCATCAAGTACCTGGAACGCGCGGCGAAGCTTGCGCCCGAGCGTTACGCCCTGCGCATGCGGCTCGCCGACCTCTACGAGCAGCACGACGTCCTCGGCGCGGCCTACCGTGAATACCGCGCCATCGCCGCCGCCGCGCCCGACAGGCCCGAGGGCGTCGAGGCGGCGCGGCGCGGACCGCTGCTGGCCGAGAAGATACAGGCGCGCCTGAAGTCAGAGACGATACTCGACCGCGGCATCGAAGACCTCAGCGCGGAAGGCAGGAAACTGCTTGCCGACCAGGACCCGCAGGGCGCACTGCGCGCGTTCAAGGGCGTGCTGGCGCTGCAGCCGACCAACCTCGAGATCCTGTTCTACGTCGGCACGCTGCTGCAGCAGCTCGGCCAGCCCGTGGCGGGAATCAAGTACCTCGAGCTCGCCGCCACCCTGGCGCCGGAAGTCCCCCTCACGCAGATGACGCTGGCGCAGGGCTATGAACGCTACGGGGCCATCGAGGATGCACTGCTAGCCTACGAAAGCGTCATCAAACAGTCCCCGGCGACCAATGTCGGCGTCGAGGCGCAGGAGCACGCGCGCGTACTGACCGGGCGGCAGCGCGTGCTGGGAGACGACGCGATCATCCTGTCCGCCGGCATCGACACCCTCATCGCCGAAGGCAAGCGCCTGCTCTCACAGGGCGATCCCCAGGGCGCGCTGCGCATGCTGAGCGCGGTGCTGACCCGCGACCCCGACAACAAGGAAGTCCTGCTGCTCGCCGCCAGCATCTTCCTGCAGCAGGACCGGACCCAGGAAGGGCTGCCCTACCTCGCACGCAGCGTGGAGCTGGACCCCGGCAACTACCCGTTGCGCCTCTCCCTCGCCCAGGCATACCAGCGCATCGGGCTGATGGGCGACGCGCTGGGCCACTACCAGAAGGTCGCCGACGCCGCGCCGGGCACGCCCGAGGCGGTCGAGGCGAATAAACGCCTGCGGCTGCTGACCGGTCTCCGCCGTCTGAGCGAGGGCGAGGCGGAGCAGGCTATGCAGATTTTCATCGCCGTGCTGACGCAATACCCCGGTGATCCCGCCGCCTTCGGCGAGGCGGTCACGGCATTGTCCCAGGCGGACCGCGCCGCGGACGCGCAGACCATGCTGGACAAGGTCATCGCCGCCGCCCCGCGCGAGATCCTGCCCTATGTCGTTGCCGCCGATGTCTCGGCCGGCGCGAACGACTACCCGAAGGCCATTGCGCGCTACGAACAGGCGCTCGCCCTGGCGCCGCCAGGCTCGCCCCAGGCCCGCAGCATCAACATCAGCCTGGTCAAGATCCGGGGGCACCAGGCCCTGCAGAGCGAGTCCTTCGCCGCGGCGAAGGACCTGTTCGAGGAACAGCTCAGACTGGAGCCCGGGGACCGTGCGACGCGCCTCAATCTCGCCACCGCCTACCGCGGCATGAAGGAAAACACAAAGGCGGAGGAGATCCTGCTCGACGTGCTGGAGCAGCAGCCTGCCGACCTGGAGGCGAGGCTGCGGCTCGGCGCCCTCTACCTTGAGATGAAGCAGCCCCAGGACGCCGCGCGCGAATTCGAGGAGATCAAGATCCGCGGCCGCGGCACCCCGCTGGCCGGACAGGTCGACCAGTTGCTCAAGAACATCTACGCGGACGAGCAGGGCGCGGAGATCAAGACCGCGATCCAGGACGAGATGATCAAGGACTGGCGCGACCGGCTGGCCGAAAAGCCGGACGACCTGCCGGCGTGGTCGCAGCTCGCCCTGCTGAGCCTGCAGCTGAACCGCAGGGAGCAGGCCATAGAGGCCTTCGAGAACATCGTCCGGATCAATCCGGACAACTTCCCGGCGCAGGAAACGCTGGCGGGCATGTACGACGAGACCGGCGCCCTCGACAAGGCGGAGACGCTTTACAAGAGCATGCTGGAGAAGGAACTGGGGCCCGATGAGCGGACCGGCATCGAGGACAAGCTCGCGCTGCTTTCAGCCAAGAAGGCCTTCAACGAAGGCAGGGCGGCGGTGGCGGAGACGGGGTTCAGGCAGATCATCGAAAAGCATCCCGACGACCTCATGTCGCACTTTTATCTCGCGATCATCTACAGCGACAAGGAGCGTCCCGAGGACGCCGCCCGCCAGTACGAGGAGGTCGTCCGCATCGCCCCCAACCACGCCGCGGCCCACCTGAACCTCGGCCTGAGCTACGAGCAGAGCAACCGCGAGGAGGACGCGCTGGATGAATATCGGGCGGCCATGCGGCTCTCCCCTTCGGAAAGCCTGCGCGAAAGCGCGGCCGCGCGCGTGAAGGCACTGGAAAACCGCATCGACGGCTTTTCCTATTCCATCAACTATTCGACGAGCTACAGCTCGAACAACAACCTGACCCGCGACGACCCGCAGCCGGAATACCGCACGGACATGAGCGGCAGCATCAACTACCGCCGCAAACTCTACCTCCGGCCGCTCTATCTGGGTCTGGTCTACAGCCCGTCGTATTCCACCTACTACAACTCGCAGTTCGACCTGTTCAACACCAGCATAACGCCGTATCTCACCTTCGCCTGGAGGGACCTCGATTTCTCCGCCTCGTTCACCGGCAGCATGCTGGAGGGGCTCGCGACGGAGAGCAAGATCAACGAGACCTACAGCTTCAACAGCGACGTCGCCGGCAACATCCGGATCCCCGCCCTGATCCCGTGGCTGGCCTCGGACGCGATGCGCGAGGAGGCGCCCGGCAGCTGGCGCCTGACCTTCGGCGCGCGCAAGTTCGAGTCCGCGACCTCCCCGATACTGAACTCCCTGAACCTCAGCTTCGGGGCGACGCTCAGTCAGACGCTGGGCAACAGCTGGAGGTGGTCCGGCGGATACACGCTGACCAGCAACGAAAACGCGGATAACTTCAGCTCGGACCAGGCCTATGTCAGCCATGGGTTCGCCCTGCAGTTGAGCAAGGTTGTCGCCCCCGGCCTCAGCGTCAACAGCGGCTACAACTTTTCCCTGGCCGACTACGTGAACCCGGACTCCGCCACGCTGTTCACCGAATTCCGGAGAAATTTCTCCCACAATCTCTCCGCCGGCGCGACGTACTTCGTCAGTTCGAAGCTGCGCCTGTTCGCCAACCTCTCCTGGCAGCTCAACGAGTCGAACCTGCCGACCGGCTTCATCCTCTCTCCCGAGGACGTCGGCACGGCGGTCGGCATACAGAGCTCATCGCTCGGCGACTATATGAACGTCTCGCTGTCCGCGGGCGCGGCGCTCAGCTTCTAGGGACCGGCGCGCGCGGAACTAGTACATGCGGATGCAGTCACACTACTATAATCACAGCGGGACCCGTTCCGTGGCATGTGCCTCCGGAGCGGACATCAAACCGCAGAACCTGCCGCAGGTTACTGCGCCCGCCGGCGGGGCGGGACCTGAGGCCGTCCACAAAATGATGAGCTCAACGTGAAACGCGGACACCACGATATCAAGCGGCACCTGCCCGTCGCGATCCTCGCCTCCGCGGGTCTTTGCGCCTGCGGCGGCGCGGTCAGCAACCTCGGCAACGTATCCCCGGAAGGGCTGGGGGCCACCACCGGCAAGGGGCTGTTCCGCGACAGCAACGTCGCCGGCCTGGAGTACCGCTCGGGAGAGACCGTCGGGGTGACACCGTTCGAGGACAACCTGACGCTGACCGGCGAATTCACCTACGAGGTCGGCGCCGGCATCACCTTCTTCCTCGGCGGCGTCACCCTCGGCACCGCGGCGGGCGAGTCGGTCATGACCCCCGTCCATATCGTCGCGAACGGCAGCAATACCAGCAACACGCAGGTGCAGAACATTGCCCGCTTCCTGCAGATGCTCGACAACGACGGGGATCCCGACGACGGGATCGTCATCACCGAGGCGGTGCGCACCGTGGCCCAGAGCTGGCCGCAGGTCAACTTCCTGGCCGCCGATCTCGAGGCCGAGCTCGCCAGCATCATCTCGGACGTCGCCAGCGTCGACGAGCGGCTCCCCGTCCTGCCCGATGCCCTGACCGCGAAGGCCCACCTTGACGCGACGCTGACCTGCAGCTATTCGGGCGGCTTCGGCGGGGATTTCCAGGACACCACCGGCGTGGTCGGCCGTTTCGGCTTCCTGGTCAACGGCCGGACGGGCATCCTCTCCGGCCACATCTACCGGGTGGGCGGCACGGTGGTCAATCCGATCGCGGGCACGACGCCGCTCCGGTTCGACGGACAGAACCTCGACGGGATCTCGGTCGCCGGCAGGACCCCGGAGGGAGACGAATTCACCTTCCAGTACACGACCCTCAACCAGGTCGACGGCAACTGGCAGAACACCAACACCAGCCAGCAGGGGACCTTCTCCGGGGTTCGGATCAACGTGGCCCAGACCCCCATCTACCTGTTCAACGGCACCTTCGACGGCGACGATAACGGCATCATGTCCTTCGGCATCCTGCGGGACTCCGCCGGCGACCTCAACAGCATCAACGGCGAGATGTACAAGGCCACCATCGACGAGCTCACGAATTTCAACGGCCGCGTCATCGGGCAGGAGGACGCGGCGATCCGCACCATGGACGTCACCGCGGGCGACGTCAAGAATTTCGTCGGGAACATCGACTTCAACTCGCTCACCGTCACCGGCACCTGGACCCAGAACATCAGCGCCACCCAGGTACAGACCGGGACCTACACCGCGACCGGATGCCGGCTCAACTAGCCGGCGCATCCCGGCCCGCCGCGCATATCAACAGCGGGAGTTGACCGCGTGATCCCGCCTCGCATACCCTGAGTTCGACGATCACGACCTGACGGTACGTCACCTTCACGTTCCGCCGCGACGCGTTGCCCGCGGCGGATCCCTTGAGCAAGCGGAAGCAGGCGCCATGGCGGTTTCGACCACAGCGGATCCCGTTGCAAGCCAGTACGAACGCTGGATCTACCCCCGGCCCGTCGAGGACCTCTCGGCCCCGGAAGAACGCGACCTGCGCGCGGGCTGCGATCCCGCGCGGCTGAGCGCCGCCTACTGGCCGGATCGCCGGCCCCGCACTGCCATGAAGATCCTGGTCGCCGGCTGCGGCGCCAATCTGGCGGCGCGCTACGCCTTCCATTACCCGGAATCCCGCGTGGTCGGAATCGACATCAGCACGGCGAGCCTGGCGCACGAACGCCATCTCCGGGAGAAGCACGCCCTGGGCAACCTGGAGCTGCACCTGGGCCGCCTGGAGGAGGTGACGCGCCTGGGTGAAGGTTTCGATTTCATCGACACCAGCGGCGTACCGCACCAACTGCCGGATCCGGTGCAGGGGCTGCGCGCCCTTGGCCAGGTGCTGGAACCCGACGGCGTGATATTCGTGATGCTCTACGCGAAGTACGGACGCACCGGCGTCTACATGCTGCAGGACCTCTTCCGCATGATGGGGCTGGGGCAGGGCGAGCAGGACCTCGAGGTCGTCAAGGCCTGCCTGTCCACCCTCAAGCCCGACCACCAGATCCAGCGCTATCTGCGCCAGTCGAACGATGTCGACTACGACGCGGGACTGGTGGACACCTTCCTGCACCGCCAGGATATCCCGTTCACGGTGCAGGACTGCCTGCGCCTGACGGAGGACGCCGGCCTCGCGTTCCAGGGCTGGATGGAGAATTTCTTCTATTACCCCGAGGCGCAGGTCCCCCGCGACGCACCGTTCTATGCACACCTCGACGCCCTGCCCGAGCGCCTGCGCTGGCAGGCCATGGAGCTGATGCACGGATTTGTCTCGCAGCATGCCTTCTTCGTATGCCGCACCGACCGGGACCCGGCCACATACCGGATCGGGTTCGAAGCGGACGCGTTCATGCAGTACGTCCCCGTACCGCGCTGGGACCTTGCCGTCCGGGAGGCCCCCGGGGGACTGCTCGTGCTGGAACGCGCGCCCTATCCGCCGCTGCCGCTGACGCGCCCGCAGTCGCTGATCCTGCGCCAGGCGGACGGGCAACGGTCGATCGAGGACTGCGTGCGGCAGGCGGGATTCAAGGACCCGCCCGAGGTCGTCCGGCGCTTCTGCCGCGCCCTGTTCCAGGACCTGTGGCGCCTCGGCCTCTACCATTACCGCCTGCCCCGGACCGGCGCCGATGACCCGTCCCCGCGCGCGGAGCAGATGGACTGGAACGCCCTGATCGAGGGCGAGCCCTTCACCTCCCTCCCCGGACAGTAGCCGCCCGGCACACCCCGCGCCGCGGCAGGCTCGCGGTCGCCTCCCCGCATCCCGTACCATTGGCGAGAAACACCGCCGGATTTCACATGAATGCCATCGGCCGCAACGACCCCTGCCCCTGCGGCAGCGGCAGAAAATACAAGACATGCTGCCTTGCGCGGGGCATCGATCCGGCCGAGGCCGCCTATAACCTCGGCGTGGACGCCTGCGGCGCGGGAAGGCTCGACGAGGCTGCGGCCTGTTTCCGACGGGCGCTCGCCCTGCGACCGGATCTCGCGGAGGCGCACAACAATCTCGGCCTGATCCACCTGAGCCAGGACCGGCTGGAGGAATCCGCCCGGGCCTTCCGGGCGGCACTCGCCGCGCGGCCCGATTACGACAAGGCATGCTTCAATCTGGCGGGTATCGCGCTGCGGCAGGGGGACCTGCCCGCCGCGATCGAGGCTTACCAGAGGGTTCTGGCACGCACCCCGGAGGATGCCGACGCGCAGCACCAGCTCGGCAAGGCACTGCTGCGCTCGGGCAGGGTGGACGAATCGGCCGCCTGTTTCGCGCGGGCGCTGGCCCTCAGGCCCGGCTTCCCCGACGCACTGATCAACCTCGCCAACGCGCGTATCAATCAGGGCCGGTTCGAGGACGCCGTGCACTGTTGCGAACAGGCCATCGCGCTCAAGCCGGAGTCCGCCGAGGCGGAACTCACACTGGGCATTGCCAGCTACCGGCTGGGGCGACTGGACGAGAGCGGGGAGGCGTGCCTGTGAACGGGCGATCGAGCTCCGGCCGGAGTACGCCGAGGCCTACGTCAACCTGGCCAACAGCTGCAACCGGCCCGGCGGACTGGATCAGGCGGCAGCGGCCATACGCCGGGCTCTGGAGCTGGAGCCCGATTTCGCGGCGGCGCACAGCGCCCTGCTGGTGACCCTGCAATACATGGGCGACGTGACCCCGGAGCAGTCCTTCGCCGAGCATCGCCGTTTCGCGGCGCGGTTCGAGGCGCCGCTCAAATCCGGCTGGCGGCCGCATCGGAATGCACGCGATCCGGAGCGCCGCCTGAAGATCGGCTACCTCTCGCCCGATTTCCGCCGTCACTCGGTGGCCTGGTTCATCGAGCCGGTGCTCACCGCGCATGACAGGACGCGGGTCGAGATTTTCGGCTATTACAACCATCACCGGCAGGATGAGGTGACCGCGCGCCTGGCCGCTTCGGCGGACCACTGGCGACCCTGCCATGATCTCGGAGATGTGCAACTGGCCGAGCGTATCCGGGCCGACGGGATCGATATCCTGGTCGATCTCGCCGGACACACCAACGAGAACCGCCTGCCCGCACTCGCGCGCAAGCCCGCCCCGGTACAGGTCACCTGGCTCGGTTATCCGGCCACGACCGGGCTCGACGCCGTGGACTACCGGCTATGCACAAACGACACCGATCCGCCGGGACAGGAGGCCTGGCACAGCGAAGTCCTCTACCGCCTGCCGCGCAGCCTGTGGTGCTATCGTCCGCCCGCGGAACGGCCGGCCACCACGCCCGCCGCGCGCGCGGCCCGGCGCGACGCCATCACCTTCGGGTCGCTGAACAACCCGGCCAAAATCACACCGGAACGCATTGCCCTGTGGGCGGAGATCCTGCGCGCCGTCCCGGGTTCACGCCTGGTCATGACCAACATCTTGGCAGGCCCGGTGAGCGAGGACATCCGCGCACTTTTCACCGGGTGCGGCATCGCGGCGGAACGGCTGCGCTTCCCCGGCCGTCTGCCGGCATCCGGCTACTGGAAGTTGCTTGAAGAGATCGATATCGCGCTGGATCCCTTTCCCTACACTGGTACAACGACCACTTGCGAGACGCTGTGGACGGGCGTCCCGGTGGTGACCCAGGCAGGCACAAGCTCGGCCGCGCGCGCGGGCTACGCGCTGCTGAAGGCGGTCGGGCTGGAAACGCTGGCCGCCGCCAGCGACGTGGAATATGTGCGCATCGCCACCGGGCTCGCACAGGACACCGCGCGCCTCGATGCCCTGCGCGCGGAACTGCCCGCGCGCTTCGCCGCATCGCCGCTGCGCGACGAGGCGGGATTCACCCGCGACCTCGAGGCCGCGTACCGGGACATGTGGCACAGGTGGTGCCGCGCGGGGACGCCGGGGAGTTAGCCGCGGGGCACGACGCGCGGCCGGGACGGCGTCCGGCTGTGCTAAAATTCCGGCAATGCGCGCGCCGCCGGCGGGACACGCGGCCACGCACCGCGAGTCCCGGCATGCAACGGCGTGGCGCCCTCCCCCAGCGGCGCGGCCCAAGGCAGCACGGGTGCGCCGACAACCCGAACGATTGCCCCGGGACCGGACACCGGCACATGGAGGATTCCCCCGCCATGGCGGCCGCGTCTGGCGGAGGTCCCGGCATGTTAGCCCTGCGATGAAGCTGACCGACAGTGAACGCCCCTAAGCGCAACGACCCCTGCCCCTGCGGCAGCGGCAAAAAATACAAGAAATGCTGCCTCGCGGGGTCATCCGTGACTGCGGAAGAACTCTATAACCGCGGCGTGACCCTGGGCTCCAGGGGCGAACTGGACGAGGCGATGCGCTGCTACGCGCAGGCGCTGGAACTCCGCCCCGACCTCGCCGAGGCGCACAACAACCTCGGCATGATCCATCTGAGCCGCGCCCGGCTGGACGAGGCGGCGCGCTGCTTCCGCCAGGCACTCGCGCAGCGGCCCGGCTATGCCAGTGCCCTGTTCAACCTGGCGGGCATCCGGCTGCGTCAGGGCGAGTACAGCGAGGCGATCGCCTCCTGCCAGGACCTGCTCGCGCGCAACCCGGCGGACATCGAGGCGCGCATCCAGCTCGGCCTGGCGCACGGCGGCCGCGGGGCGCTGGATGACGCGGTCGCCTGCTTTGAGCAGGCGCTGGCGCTCAAGCCCGACTCCGCCCGGGCCTGGGAGAACCTCGGCACCGCCCGCCTCCGGCAGAACCGCACCGAGGCCGCGATCGACTGTTTCCAGAAGGCCCTCGCGCTGAAGCCGGACTCCGCCGAGGCGCTGCACAACCTGGGCCGCGCCCGCCTCGGCCAGGGCCGGATCGAGGAGGCGGCCGGCTGTTTTCAGGCCACCCTGGCCGTCAGCCCCGATCATGCCTATGTCTACAGCAACTGGCTCATGACCCAGCTCTACCGGGCGGAGACCACGCCGGCGCAACTGCTGGAGCAGCATCGCGGCTACGCCGAACGCTTCGAGGCGCCGCTCCGGGCGCACTGGCCGCGCCATGCGAATACGCGCGACCCGAACCGCCGCCTGCGGGTCGGCTACGTGTCGCCGGACCTGCGCCGGCATTCGGTGGCCTCCTTCATCGAGCCGGTGCTCGCGCGTCACGACAAGTCCGCGCTGGAGGTCTTCGCCTACTACAGCCACAGCCAGCAGGACGAGGTGTCCGCGCGCCTGCAGGCCTGCGTGGACCACTGGGTGCCGTGCCTGAATCTGTCGGACGAACAGCTCGCCGGGCGCATCAGCAAAGACGGCATCGACATCCTGGTGGACCTCGCCGGCCACACGGCCGGCAACCGCCTGCCGGCCTTCGCGCGCAAGCCGGCGCCGGTGCAGGTCAGCTATCTGGGCTATCCGGCCACCACCGGGCTCGCCGCGATGGACTACCGCCTGTGCAGCGCGGACACCGACCCGCCCGGACAGGAGGCCTTCCACACCGAGACCCTCTATCGACTGCCGCGCACGCTGTGGTGCTACCGGCCGCCCGGTCCGCGGCCGCCCGCCGGGCACGACGCCGCCGCACGCAGCAGCAACGTCACCTTCGGCTCGATGAACAACCTGCCCAAGGTCTCGCCGCAGGCACTGGAGCTGTGGACGCACATCCTGAACACGGCGCCGGACGCGCGCCTGGTCATGACGCGCGTCGCGGACGGCACGGCGCACGCCGAACTCGAGGCGCGGCTGGCCGCCAGGGGGATCGCGCCCGCGCGGCTGGGACTGCACGGCCGCCTCGCCGAGGGGGACTACCAGGCGCTGCTGCGCGGGATCGACATCGCGCTCGATCCGTTTCCGTACACCGGCACCACCACCACCTGCGAGACCCTGTGGACGGGCATCCCGGTCGTGACCCTCATCGGGCAGACCTCCGTCGCACGCTCCGGTTACGCCCTGCTGAAGACTGTCGGGCTCGAGGAACTGGCGGCGGCGGACACGGAGGACTATGTCCGCCTCGCCGTCGAACTCGCGCACGACCCCGACCGCCTCGCCCGCCTGCGCCGCGAGCTGCCCGCGCGCTTCGACGCCTCCCCCCTGCGCGACGAGGCCGCCTTCACCCGCGACCTCGAGGCCGCCTACCGCGACATGTGGCAGCGCTGGTGCGCCGCCGGGGCCGGCGCATGAACCTCGAGGCGGCCCTCCAGCTCGCCCTGCAGCACCAGCAGGCCGGCCGCCTCCCGCAGGCCCAGGCCCTCTATCAGCAGATCCTGCACGAACATCCGGAGCAGCCCCAGGCCCTGCACCTCCTCGGCCTCCTCGCCCGTTCCGCCGGCCGCCCCGACCTCGCGGCCGACCTCCTCGGCAAGGCCGTCCGGGCCGAGCCAGGACTCCCCGACCACCACTACAAGCTCGGCATCACCCGCGCCATGCAGGAGGACCTCGACGCCGCCGCCGGACACTTCCGCCAGGCGCTGGCCCTGCAGCCGCACAACGTCCCGGCCCGCTACAACCTCGGCCTCGCGCTCTACAAGCTGGACCGCCTGGAGGACGCCGCCGCCGTGTTCCGGGACGTGTGTGCGCGCGCACCCCGGCTCCCGGAGGCGCACCTCATGCTCGGCCTCGCGCTGCACCGGCTCGCCCGACCGGAGCCGGCCGAGGACGCCTTCAAACAGGCCCTCCGGCTGCGGCCCGACTATGCCGAGGCCCACAACAACCTCGCCAACCTCTACCTCGACCAGAACCGGCTCGAACCCGCCGAGCAGGCCGCCCGTGCGGCGATCGCCCTCCTCCCCGGCTTCGCCGTCGCCCACTACAACCTCGGACTCGCCTGCCTCCGCCTCGGCCGCCTCGACTGCGCCCTCGACTCCTTCCAGGATGCCCTCCGCCTCAATCCCGATTATGCCGATGCCTGCATCAACCTCGGTGTCACCCTGACGTACCTGGGCCGGGGCCGGGAGGCGCTCGAGCGCTTTGAAACCGGGGTCCGCCTCGCACCCGGCCATGCCGCCGGACACAGCGCGCGGCTGTTTTCGATGCTCTATCTCGCGACGACGACGCCGGCGGGGATGCTGGCCGCGCAGCGGCAGTTCGCCGCGCAGTGCGAGGCGCCGCTCAGGCACAGCTGGCGTGCGCATGAAAACACCTGCGACAGCGGGCGCCGGCTCAAGGTGGGCTACGTGTCCGCGGACTTCCGCCGCCATTCGGTGGCGCATTTCATCGAACCGGTCCTGGCCGGTCACGACAGATCGCACTACGAAGTCTACTGCTACTACAATCACACGGTGCGAGACGACACGACGGCCCGCATCGCGGCCTGCGCGGACCACTGGATACCGTGCAGGGGGCTGTCCGACCAGGAACTGTCCGGGCGCATCCGCCGGGACGGCATCGATATCCTGGTGGACCTGGCGGGCCACTCCGTGGACAACCGCCTGATGGCCTTCGCGCGCCGGCCGGCGCCGGTGCAGGTGACCTGGCTCGGGTCCCCGGCGACCACCGGGCTCGACGCCATGGATTACCGCCTGTGCACCGCGGACACCGACCCGCCCGGACAGGAGGCCTTCCACAGCGAGGCGCTCTATCGCCTGCCGCGCACGCTGTGGTGTTATCGTCCGGCGCAGCAGAGGACGGCCGTCACCGGCGCCGCCCGCCCCGCGGCGGGGACGGGCGCGGTCACCTTCGGTTCGCTCAACAACATCGCCAAGGTATCAGAGGAATCCATGGCCGCATGGATGGAGATCCTGCGCGCGCTGCCCGCGGCACGCCTGGTGATGACCCAGGTCCCGACCGGCGCCGCGCGACACGCGATCAGCGCGCGTTTTACCGCCGGCGGTGTCGCGTCGCAGCGGCTCGAGCTGCACGGAAAGCTGCCCGGGGCGCAGTACTTCAATCTCATCGAGGGGATCGACATCGCGCTCGATCCGTTTCCATACACCGGCACCACCACCACCTGCGAGACCCTGTGGACGGGCATCCCGGTCGTGACCCTCATCGGGCAGACCTCCGTCGCACGCTCCGGTTACGCCCTGCTGAAGACCGTCGGGCTCGAGGAACTGGCGGCGGCGGACACGGAGGACTATGTCCGCCTCGCCGTCGAACTCGCGCACGACCCCGACCGCCTCGCGCGCCTGCGCCGCGAGCTGCCGGCGCGCTTCGACGCCTCCCCCCTGCGCGACGAGGCCGCCTTCACCCGCGACCTCGAGGCCGCCTACCGCGACATGTGGCAGCGCTGGTGCGCCGCCGGGGCCGGCGCATGACGGCCGCACCGCCCATGCTGCGCCTGCTGCAGCAGGGCCAGGTGAATTTCACGCAAGGCGCGTACGATGCCGCCGCCGCCTGTTACAGGGAAGCGCTCACCCTCGACCCGAAGTCGGCCGCGGCACATTACAACCTCGGGCTCACGCTCTACAGGCTGGACCGGCTGGATGAGGCCGTGAACTGTTTCGACCGTGCGATCGCCCTGCAGCCGGACACTGCCGAGGCGCAGATGATGAAGGGCCTCGGCCTCTACCGGATGGGACGTCTGGAAGACGCCGCCGCCAGCACGCGACGCGCCATCGAACTGAACCCCGCCGCAGCAGAGCCGTATAACAATCTCGCCGTCATCTGCACCGGGCAGGGCCGCTACGACGAGGCCGCCGCGAGCGCGCGGCGCGCCCTGGCGTTGAAGCCGGATCATCCCGAGGCACTCGGCAGCCTGGCCACCGCCTGCCTGTACCTGGGCCGGCCGGAAGAGGCGGCGGACCACTGCCGCAAGGCGCTCGCCCTCAAGCCCGGATCGGTCGCCGCGCACGTCACGCTCGGCCTGGCCTGCTACAAACTGGGACGCTGGGACGAGGCGCGCGCCGTGTTTCAACAGGCGATCGCGCTGCAGCCGGACTCCGCGGAGGCCTATGCGAACCTGGGCATGATCGCCATGCACCAGGGCGCGCTCGACGAGGCGCTGGACTGCTGCCGTCGGGCGATCGCCCTCAAACCCCGGCATGCCGCCGCGCACTACAACCTCGGCCTGGTCTGTTTCAGGCAGGGCCGGCCCGCGGAGGCCGCGCGCAGCTTCGATGCGAGCATCGCCATCGATCCGGATGCGGCCGCCACGCACAGCGCCAGGCTGTATTCCACCCTCTATGTGGAGGGTGTCCCCGCGGCGGAATCCCTCGCCGCGCACCGGGCATTCGCCGCGCGCTTCGAGGCGCCGCTCAGGCCGCACTGGCGCGCCCACGCCAATCCGCGCGACCCGGAACGCCGGCTGCGCATCGGCTACGTCTCGCCCGACTTCCGCCGCCACTCGATCGCCGACTTCTTCGAACCCGTCATGGGCGCGCACGACCGTGCCGGTTTCGAGATCTGCTGCTATTACAACAACAGCGAGCGCGACGCGGTCACCGGGCGCCTGCAGGGCGCGGCGGATCGCTGGCTGGACTGCGCCGACCTGACGGACGATGAACTCGCCGGGCGCATCCGCGCGGACGGCATCGACATCCTGGTGGATCTCGCCGGGCATACGCGCAACGGACGCCTGCCGGCCTTCGCGCACCGGCCGGCGCCGGTGCAGGTGACGTACCTCGGCTACCCCGCCACCACCGGGCTCGACGCGATGGACTACCGCCTGTGCACCCTCGCTACCGATCCGCCCGGACAGGAGGCCTTCCACAGCGAGGCGCTCTACCGCCTGCCGCGCACGCTGTGGTGCTACCGGCCGCCGGCCGGACGCGCACCCGCTGCGGGCACTCCCGCACTGCGGAACGGCCAGGTCACCTTCGGCTCGATGAACCTCTACCCCAAGATCTCGCCCGCGGCCTTCGCCGCCTGGATGGATATCCTGCGGGCCGTCCCCGGGTCGCGCCTCGTCATGACCAGCGTGCCGCAGGGTTCCGTGCGCGCGGCGCTGGCGGAGCGCGTCGCCGCACACGGCATCGAGGCGGGACGCGTGGTCGCGCATGACAAGCTGCCGGAGCCCGACTTCCACCGCCTGCTGTCGGGCATCGACATCGCGCTCGATCCGTTCCCGTACACCGGCACCACCACCACCTGCGAGACCCTGTGGACGGGCATCCCGGTCGTGACCCTCATCGGGCAGACCTCCGTCGCACGTTCCGGTTACGCCCTGCTGAAGACTGTCGGGCTCGAGGAACTGGCGGCGGCGGACACGGAGGACTATGTCCGCCTCGCCGTCGAACTCGCGCACGACCCCGAACGCCTCGCCCGCCTGCGCCGCGAGCTGCCCGCGCGCTTCGACGCCTCCCCCCTGCGCGATGAGGCCGCCTTTACCCGCGACCTCGAGGCCGCCTACCGCGACATGTGGCGCCGCTGGTGTGCGAGTGCGGGCGAACACGTGCCGGAGACCCGCCGGACGGATCCGGCGCCGTCGTCCTCACCGGATGCCCGGCAGCGCGCCGAACACGCATTGCAACAAGGGCATGACAGCTACCTGCAGGGCCGGCTCGACGATGCCGCCGGATTCTTCCGCGCGACGCTCGCATTGCAGCCGGATCACGCCGAGGCGCGCCGCAAGCTCGGCAACGTCTGCTTCGCACAGAACCGGATGGATGAGGCCGTTGACTGCTACCGACTGGCGCTGGCCGTCGATCCCGCGCTGATGGCGGCGCATTTCAATCTCGGCCGCGCATATGCGAGACAGGGCCTCCTCGAGGAAGCCGCCGCCAGTTATCGCGCCGCGCTCGCACTCCAGCCGGACCTTGCCGAGGCGCACCAGGCACTCGGGATCGCCTTGCACACACTGGGGAGGGTGCGGGAGTCCGCGGAGAGCTACCGGAAGGCCATCACGCTCAGGCCGGACTACGCCGAGGCCTACAGCAATCTTGCCCAGGCCTGTCACGACATGGGACAGATGGACGAAGCCCTGCAATGCTGCGAGAAGACGGTTGCCCTCAAACCGGAATTCGCTCCCGCGTACTACAACCTGGCCCTGGTTCAGTTCAGGATGCGCCGGCTGGACGAGGCGATCGCCAGTTATCAGACGGCCATCAGGCTGAAGCCGGACTTTGCCGAAGCCTATTCCAATCTTGGCCATGCCTGCATTGAACTGGACAGGCTGGACGAGGCCCTGCAATGCTGTCAGAAGTCCATCGCCATCGAACCGGGATTCGCGCCTGCCCGCAACAACCTGGGCCTGGCCTTTTTCCGGATGCGCAGGGTGGACGAGGCGATCAGCCAGTTCAAGTCCGCCATCACGCTCGATCCCGGTTATGTCGAGGCGTGTTACAACCTTGGCGTGGCGCTGACCAATGCAGGACTGCAGGAAGAGGCAATGCAGTGGTTCACCAAAGCCCTGGCGCTGAATCCGGATTCACCGGAGGCACACGGCACGAGACTGTTTTCGATGCACTACCTCGCCACGATCACCGCGCGGGAGTCCTGCGCCGCGCACCGCGAGTTCGCCGCACGCTGCGAGGCGCCGCTCAGGCCGCACTGGCGGCCGCATACCAACACCCGCGAGCCCGCCCGCCGGCTGCGCATCGGTTACGTCTCCGCGGATTTCCTCGGCCACCCGGTGGCCTACTTCATCGAGCCTGCGATCGCCCGGCACGACCGCTCGCAGCTTGAGGTATTCTGCTATTTCAACAGCGTCAGGCACGATGCCTGGACTGAACGCCTGCAGGCCGCGGCGGATCACTGGCTGGACTGCGCGAACCTCACCGATGATCAGCTCGCCGGGCGCATCAGCAAAGACGGCATCGACATCCTGGTCGATCTTGCCGGACACACGCGCAGCGGGCGCCTGCTCACCTTCGCGCGCAAGCCGGCGCCGGTGCAGGTGACGTATCTCGGCTATCCCGCCACCACGGGACTGGATGCCATGGATTACCGCCTGTGCACCCTCGATACCGATCCGCCCGGACAGGAGGCCTTCCACAGCGAGGCGCTCTATCGGCTGCCGCGCACGCTGTGGTGCTACCGGCCGCTCGCCGGGCGCACGCCCGGCATGTCCTCACACACCGCGCGGAACGGTCATGTCACCTTCGGCTCCTTCAACAACTTCGCCAAGGTCTCGCCCGAGTGCATCGCCTGCTGGGCCGCGATCCTGAGTGCCGTGCCCGGCGCGCGCCTCGTCATGACCAGCGTGCCCGAAGGCTCGGCGCGCACGCGGCTCGCGCAGCGCTTCGCCGCGCAGGGTATCGAGGCCGCGCGCCTGCATCTGCACGACAAGCTGCCCGTACAGGACTACTGGCAGCTGCTGCGCGGGATCGACATCGCGCTGGACCCGTTCCCGTACACCGGCACCACCACCACCTGCGAGACCCTGTGGACGGGCATCCCGGTCGTGACCCTCATCGGGCAGACCTCCGTCGCGCGTTCCGGTTACGCCCTGCTGAAGACCGTCGGGCTCGAGGAACTGGCGGCGGCGGACACGGAGGGCTATGTCCGCCTCGCCGTCGAACTCGCGCACGACCCCGACCGCCTCGCGCGCCTGCGCCGCGAGCTGCCGGCGCGCTTCGACGCCTCCCCCCTGCGCGACGAGGCCGCCTTCACCCGCGACCTCGAGGCCGCCTACCGCGACATGTGGCAGCGCTGGTGCGCCGCCGGGGCCGGCGCATGAACCTCGAGGCGGCCCCTCCAGCTGGCCCTGCAGCACCAGCAGGCCGGCCGCCTCCCGCAGGCCCAGGCCCTCTATCAGCAGATCCTGCACGAACATCCGGAGCAGCCCCAGGCCCTGCACCTCCTCGGCCTCCTCGCCCGTTCCGCCGGCCGCCCCGACCTCGCGGCCGACCTCCTCGGCAAGGCCGTCCGGGCCGAGCCCGGACTCCCCGACCACCACTACGAGCTCGGCGTCACCCGCGCCATGCAGGAGGACCTCGACGCCGCCGCCGGACACTTCCGCCAGGCGCTGGCCCTGCAGCCGCACAACGTCCCGGCCCGCTACAACCTCGGCCTCGCGCTCTACAAGCTGGACCGCCTGGAGGACGCCGCCGCCGTGTTCCGGGACGTGTGCGCGCGCACCCCGGCTCCCGGAGGCGCACCTCATGCTCGGCCTCGCGCTGCACCGGCTCGCCCGACCGGAGCCGGCCGAGGACGCCTTCAAACAGGCCCTCCGGCTGCGGCCCGACTATGCCGAGGCCCACAACAACCTCGCCAACCTCTACCTCGACCAGAACCGGCTCGAACCCGCCGAGCAGGCCGCCCGTGCGGCGATCGCCCTCCTCCCCGGCTTCGCCGTCGCCCACTACAACCTCGGACTCGCCTGCCTCCGCCTCGGCCGCCTCGACTGCGCCCTCGACTCCTTCCAGAATGCCCTCCGCCTCAATCCCGATTATGCCGATGCCTGGTTCAACCTGGGCGGTGTCCAGGCCAGGCTGGGCAATCCCGCGGAGGCGGCCGCCGCGTACCGGCACGCCGTGGCCCTGAAACCCGCTCACGCCGAGGCCTGGTACAAACTCGGCAACGCCTGCCTGGACCAGGGGCGGCTCGACGAGGCCCTGTCCGCATGCCGCAAGGCCGTCGCCCTGCGCCCGGATGAGTACGCCTGTACCAGTCTCGGTCATGCCCTGTTCAGGCTGCGCAGGCTCGACGAGGCGCTGTCCGCCTACCGGCAGGCCCTGGCGCTGAAACCGGAACTCGCCGCCCTGCACGCGAACATCGGGCTCGTGCTGGCCTGCCTGGGGAGGAACGACGAGTCGATGCACAGCTTCGATACGAGCCTCGGCCTCGACCCGGACTCGGCCGGGGCGCACAGCGCCAGGCTGTATTCGATGCTGTATCTCCCGGACCTGCCGTCGGCCGAATCGCTGGCGGCGCATCGCCGCTTCGCCGCGCGCTGCGAGGCGCCGCTCAGGCCGCAGTGGCGCGCCCATGCCAACCCGCGCGACCCGGGACGCCGCCTCAAGGTGGGATATGTCTCCGCGGATTTCCTGTGGCACTCGGTGGCCTACTTCATCGAGCCCGTGCTCGCCCGCCACGACCGCGCGGAGGTGGAGATCCATTGCTATCACACCAGCCCCGGGCGCGACGAGGTGACCGACCGCATCGCCGCGCATGCCGACCACTGGATCGCCTGCGCCGGACTCGATCCCGGGCAGCTCGCCGGGCGCATCCGCGCGGACGGCATCGACATCCTGGTCGATCTTGCCGGGCACACCAGCGGCAACCGCCTGATGGCCTTCGCGCGCCGGCCGGCGCCGGTGCAGGTAACATACCTCGGCTACCCCGCCACCACCGGCCTCGACGCGATGGACTACCGCCTGTGCACGCTCGATACCGACCCGCCCGGCCAGGAGGCCTTCCACAGCGAGGCGCTCTATCGACTGCCGCGCACGCTGTGGTGCTACCGGCCGTTCGCCGAGCGGCCGGCGGGCGACAGGGCGACGGGACAGCCCGGCATCACCTTCGGCTCCATGAACAGCTATTCCAAGATCTCGCCGGGGACCCTGGACCTGTGGATGGAAATCCTGCACGCGGTGCCCGGCTCGCGGCTGGTGATGACCAGCGTGCCCGAGGGCTCGGTGCGCGAATCCATCGCGCGCCGCTGCGCCGGGCACGGGATCGCGCCGGAGCGGGTAATCATGCATGACCGCCTGGACTACATCGACTACTGGCAGTTGTTGCGCCGCATCGACATCGCGCTCGACCCGTTCCCCTACAGCGGCACCACCACCACCTGCGAGACGCTGTGGATGGGCGTCCCGGTGGTGACGCTGTGCGGCGCGACCTCGGTCGCGCGTTCCAGCCACGCCCTGCTGAAGGCGGTCGGCATCGAGGACCTGGCGGCGGCGGACACGGAGGAATACCTGCGCATCGCCGTGACGCTCGCGCGCGATCCCGGGCGCCTGGCGCGGCTGCACGGCGAACTGCCCCGGCGCTTCGACGCCTCGCCCCTGCGCGACGAGCGCGGGCTCGCCCGCGACCTCGAGTCCGCCTACCGCGACATGTGGCGGCGCTGGTGCGCCCGGCCGGAGACCGCGGCATGAACGCGGACGAGGCGCTGCAGCTCGCCTGGCAGCATCAGCAGGCCGGCCGGTTCCCGCAGGCGCGGGCGGTCTATCAGCAGCTGCTGCAGGAACAGCCGGAGCACCCCGTGGCCCTGCACCGGCTCGGCGTCCTCGCCCAGTCCGCCGGCCGCCACGACATCGCGGCCGATCTCATCGCCAGGGCGATCCGGGTCAATCCCGCCGATCCCGACTATCACTACGGCCTCGGCGTATCCCATGCCGTGCAGGGCCGGATCGACGCGGCGATCGAGTGCTTCGGGCGGGCACTGGAACTCAGGCCGGACCATGTCGAGGCGCACCTCGGCCTCGGCAACCTCCAGCTCCAGCGCGGGCGCCCGGATGAGGCCGCGGAATGCTACCGCAGGGCACTGCGGGGCGATCCCGCCTCGGCTGCGGCCCGCTACAACCTGGGCCTGGCCTGTTTCAGGACCGGCCGGCTGGATGAGGCCGCGGAATGCTACCGCACGGTGCTCGCGCTGCAGCCGGATTTCGCCGAGGCGAACCTCAATCTGGGCATCACGCTCAGCAGCCAGGGCCGGCTGGACGAGGCGCTCCACTATCTGCAGCAGGCACTGGCGCTGCTGCCGGATAACGCCATCGCGCACTACAACCTCGGCCTCACCCTGCTGAACCTCGGCCGACCGGACGAGGCGGCGGCGCGCCTCCAGCGCGCGCTCGCGCTCGACCCGGAACACGCCGAGGCCTGCCTGAATCTGGCCAACGCCCTGATCGAACTGGGCCGGCTGGACGAGGCGCTGGCCGCCGCCCGCAAGGCGGTCGCGCTCAGACCGGATTCCGCGGAGGCGCAGCTGACCCTGGGCCGGGTCCTGCACAGCCAGGGCCGGCTGGACGAATCCGCCGCCTGCAATGAACGCGCGATCGCGCTCAAGCCGGATTTCGCGGAGGCCTACAGCAACCTCGCCAACACCTATCTCGACCTGGGCCGCCTCGACGAGGCCCTGCGCTGCTGCCGGAAGACGATCGACCTCGAACCCGGATTCGCCGCCGCCCATTACAATCTCGGCCTCGTCTTCTTCAGGCAGCACAGATTGGACGACGCGGTGGCCAGCTATCGTGCGGCCATCGCGCTCAAGCCCGATTATGTCGAGGCCCACGCGAACCTGGGCACTGCCCTGACGTACCTCGGCCGCGCGGACGAGGCCATGCGCAGCATTGACGAGGCGCTCAGGCTCAATCCGGATTCCGACGGCGCGCACAGCGCCAGGCTGTTCACCATGCAGTACCTCCCGGACACGACGCCGGCGGCGTCGTTCGCCGCGCACCGGGAGTTCGCCGCGCGCTGCGAGGCGCCGCTCCGGCCGCACTGGCGCGCGCATGCCAACCCGCGCGACCCGGAACGCCGGCTGCGCATCGGCTACGTCTCGCCCGACTTCCGCCGCCACTCGGTCGCGACCTTCATCGAGCCCGTGCTCGCGCGCCACGACCGCGCCCGCTTCGAGGTGTTCTGCTATTACAACAACACCGAGCGCGACGCGGTCACCGAGCGCATCGCCGCGCTCGCCGACCATTGGCTCACCTGCGCCGCCTACACCGACGAGCGGCTCGCGGAACAGATCCGCGCGGACGGCATCGACATCCTGGTCGACCTCGCCGGTCACACCAGCGGCCATCGCCTGCTGACCTTCGCGCGCCGGCCGGCGCCGGTGCAGGTGACGTATCTCGGCTACCCCGCCACCACCGGGCTCAGCGCCATGGACTACCGCCTGTGCACCGCGGACACCGACCCGCCCGGACAGGAGTCCTTCCACAGCGAGGCGCTCTATCGCCTGCCGCGCACGCTGTGGTGCTACCGCCCCCTCGCCGGCCGCGCGCCTGATGCGGGCACTCCCGCGCTGCGGAACGGCCAGGTCACCTTCGGCTCGATGAACAACCTCGCCAAGATATCCCCCGGGAGCGTGAAATGCTGGGCCGAAATCCTGCGCGCCGTGCCCGGCTCGCACCTCGTCATGACCAGCGTGCCGGAGGGCACGGTGCGCGCGGCGCTGCGCGATCGCTTCGCCGCCCACGACGTCGATGCCGGACGCGTGCACCTGCACGGCAAGCTTGCCTACGCCGAATACTGGAACCTGCTGCGCGACATCGACATCGCGCTCGACCCGTTCCCCTACGCCGGCACCACCACCACCTGCGAGACGCTGTGGACGGGCATCCCGGTCGTAACCCTGACCGGGCAGACCTCCGTCGCGCGCTCCGGTTACGCCCTGCTGAAGGCGGTCGGGCTTGAAGAACTCGCCGCGCACGATGCCGGCGATTATGTCCGCATCGCCGTCGACCTCGCCCGCGACATCCCGCGCCTCGCGCGCCTGCGCCGCGAGCTGCCGGCGCGCTTCGACGCCTCGCCCCTGCGCGACGAGGCCGCCTTCACCCGCGACCTCGAGGCCGCCTGCCGCGACATGTGGCGCGCCTGGTGCGGACAGGCGCCGGCACAGCGTGCCCACACCGGGCGGGACGCCATCGCGGCGCTGCTGAGGGAAGGCAACGAACAACTCGCGCAAGGCAGAATGGACGCGGCGGCCTCCCGCTTCGAGGCGGCGTACGCGCTGACGCCTGACACCCATGAGGATCTGCTCGCGCTGGGCATCGCCTTCTACAGGCTGGGCCGGCTCGATGCGAGCACCGCCGCGTTCGAACGGGCCCTCGCACTGCGGCCGGATTCCGCCGAGGCCTGTCACAACCTCGGCACCGCCTATATGGACCAGGGCCGCCTGGCGCTGGCGGCCGGCTGCTTCCAGAAGGCGATCGAACTGCGGCCCGATTCCGCCATCCCGCATTACAACCTCGCCATGATCCGCTTCCGGCAGGGGGACATCGACGAGGCCGTGGCCTGCAACCGGCGCGCACTGGCGCTGAAGCCGGATTTCGTCAAGGCGCAAAACAACCTCGGGGTCGCGCTCGCCTACCAGGGCAGGACGCGGGAGGCGCTGCACTGTTACGACGAGGCCCTCAGGCTGCACCCGGACTACGCCAACGCGCTCAGCTCCCGGCTGTGCGCGATGAACCGCCTGGCGGACATCACGCCCGAGGCGCGCTTTGCCGCGCATCGCCAGTTCGCCGAGCGCTGCGAGGCGCCGCTCCGGCCGCGCTGGCGCGCGCATGCCAATGTGCGTGATGCGGAGCGGCGGCTCCGCATCGGCTATGTCTCCTCGGATTTCCGCCGCCACTCGGTGGCCAGCTTCATGGAGCCGGTGCTCGCGCGGCATGACCGCGCGCAGGTCGAGGTGTTCTGCTATTACAACCATACCGTTCGCGACGAGACCACCGCGCGGCTGCGCGCGCTCGCCGACCGCTGGCTTGAATGCGGGAGGCTGCAGGACGATGATCTCGCGGAGCGCATCCGCCAGGACGGCATCGATATCCTGGTGGACCTCAACGGCCACACCGACGGCAACCGCCTGCTGACCTTCGCGCGCCGGCCGGCGCCGGTGCAGGTGACGTACCTCGGCTACCCCGCCACCACCGGCCTCACTGCCATGGACTACCGCCTGTGCACCGCGGACACCGATCCGCCCGGACAGGAGGCCTTCCACAGCGAGGCGCTCTATCGACTGCCGCGCACGCTGTGGTGCTACCAGCCGCCCGGCGAGCGCCCGGCCGGCGGCGCGGCTTCGCCGCCGCTGCAGGCGGGCAGCGTCACCTTCGGCTCCATGAACACCTATCCCAAGATCTCTCCCGAGGCCTTCGCCCTCTGGATGGACGTGCTGCGCGCCCTGCCCGCGGCGCACCTGGTCATGACCGGCGTGCCGGAGGGTTCCGTGCGCGCGGCGCTGGCGGAGCGCGTCGCCGCGCACGGCATCGAGGCCGCACGGGTGCGCGTGCATACCCGCCTGTCCGAGGCGGAATACCGCGGGGTCCTGGGCGGCATCGACATCGCGCTCGATCCGTTCCCGTACAACGGCACCACCACCACCTGCGAGACCTTGTGGATGGGCATCCCGGTGATAACGCTGTCCGGCCTGTCCTCCGTCGCGCGCTCGGGCCATGCACTGCTGAAGACGGTCGGACTGGAGGAGCTCGTTGCGGTCGACGCCGCCGACTACGTGCGCCGCGCCGTCGAACTCGCGCGCGACGCCGGCCGCCTCGCCCGCCTGCGCCAGGAGCTGCCGCGGCGCTTCGACGCCTCGCCCCTGCGTGACGAGGCCGCCTTCGCCCGCGACCTCGAGGCGGCCTGCCGCGACATGTGGCGGCGCTGGTGCCGTGCGCAAGCGGAGCCGCGCGGATGACGGACGAATCGCTCATCCAGTCCGCCCTGCGGCAGGGACTTGCGCTCTCGAACCAGGGCCGCGTCGACGAGGCCGCCGCCTGTTTCAGGGAGGTGCTCGCGCTCAACCCCGCGCACCCCGAGGCACACCTGAACCTCGGCAACATCCTGCTCTCCCGGGGCCGGCCCGCGGAGGCGGCCGAGAGCTATCTGAAGGTGCTCGCCGCCCGCCCGGACCTCGCCGCGGTACATTTCAACCTGGGCCTGGCGCGCTACCGGGAAGGCCGGCCGGAGGAGGCCGCAACCAGCTACCGGCGCGCGCTGATGCTCAAGCCCGACTATGCCGAGGCGTATAACAACCTCGCGCATACCTGTCTCGATCTCGGCCGCCCGGACGAGGCGGCAGGCGCCTGCCAGAAGGCGATCACGCTGAGACCGGACCTCGCCCCGGCGCAGCAGAATCTCGGCGTCGCCCTCCTCCGCCTGGGCCGGCTGGAAGAGTCGGTGGAGGCGTCGCAACAGGCGATCGCGCTCGATCCGGGGCTCGTCGAGGCCTACCATACGCTCTGCCTCGCCCAGTACGACCTCGGCCGCATGGACGAGGCGCTGGCCTGCACGCAGAAGACCCTCGCGCTGCAGCCGGACAACACCAATCTGCACATCTTCCGCTCCGCGCTGCTGGCACACACGGGCAGGGGCCGCGAGGCCCTGTCGGAGCTGGACCGGGCGCTCGCACTCGACCCGGACTCCGCCGCCGGGCTCAGCGCCCGATGCTCCGCGCTGCTGTACCTGGCGGACACCACGCCGGAGACCGCGCTGGCCGCGCACCGACACTTCTCCGCGCGCTGCGAGGCGCCGCTCCGGCCGCACCGGCGCGCCCACGCCAACACGCGCGACCCCGCACGCCGGCTCAGGATCGGCTATGTCTCCGCGGACCTCCGCCGCCACTCGGTCGCCAACTTCATCGAGCCGGTGCTCGCCTGCCACGACCGCGCCCGCTTCGAGGTCTATTGCTACTACAACCACGTCGAGCGCGACGCGGTGACCGAATCCCTGGCGGCACTGTCCGATCACTGGCTCCCCTGCGCCGGCCTGACAGATGAACAACTGGCCGCACGCATCCGCCAGGACGGCATCGACATCCTGGTGGATCTCAACGGCCACACCGACGGCAACCGCCTGCTGACCTTCGCGCGCCGGCCGGCGCCGGTGCAGGTGACGTACCTCGGCTACCCCGCCACCACCGGGCTCGACGCCGTGGACTACCGGCTATGCACAAGCGACACCGATCCGCCCGGACAGGAGGCCTTCCACAGCGAGGCGCTCTATCGTCTGCCGCGCACGCTGTGGTGCTACCGGCCCCTCGCCGCGCGCGAACCCGATCCGGGCGCCCCCGCGCTGCGGAACGGCCAGGTCACCTTCGGCTCCATGAACACCTACACGAAGATCTCGCCCGAGGCCTTCGCCGTCTGGATGGACATCCTGCACGCCCTGCCCGCAGCGCGCCTGGTGATGACCGCCGTGCCGGAAGGCTCCACACGCGAACGGCTCAGGCAGCGCATCCTCAGCCACGGCATCGCCCCTGAACGGGTGATCGCGCATCCGCGGCTGACGTTCGCGGACTTCCAGCAGGTCCAGCGCGGCATCGACATCGCGCTCGACCCGTTTCCGTACACCGGCACCACCACCACCTGCGAGACCCTGTGGCGCGGCATCCCGGTCGTGACCCTCATCGGGCAGACCTCCGTCGCACGCTCCGGTTACGCCCAGCTGAAGACCGTCGGGCTCGAGGGGCTCGCCGCGCGCGATGAGGCCGACTATGTCCGCATCGCCGTCGAACTCGCGCACGACCCCGGGCGCCTCGCCCGCCTGCGCCGCGAGCTGCCGGCGCGCTTCGACGCCTCACCCCTGCGCGACGAGGCCGCCTTCACCCGCGACCTCGAGGCCGCCTGCCGCGACATGTGGCAGCGCTGGTGCGAACACGCGCCGGAAGTTCGTGCGGTTGCGGATCAGGCAACGACGGGCATGGCGCGTGTGGAAGTACTCCTGCAGCAGGGGCTCGGCTGTTTCATGCAGGGCAGCTACGCCGATGCGGCGGTCCATTTCCGCGCCGCGCTCGCGATGGATCCCGGCCATGCCGAGGCGCATCGCAAGCTGGGCAACGCCTGTTTCGCCCAGGGCCGGCTGGACGAGGCGGCGGAGTGCTACCAGCGGGCGCTGGCCCTCGATCCCGGACTCACCGCCGCCCACTACAACCTGGGCCTGACCCGGTTCAGGCAGGGAAAGCTCGGGGAGGCGGCCGCGCGGTATCTGGACGCGCTCGCGCTCAAGCCGGATTTCGTCGAGGCGTATACCGGCCTGGGCGTGACCTACAGCGGCCTCGGCAGGCCGGACGAGGCGCTGCGCTGCCTGCAGAAGGCGGCGGCCATGCAGCCGGAGAACGCGCAGATCCGCAACAACCTGGGCCTGACGCTCCACAACATGGGCCGGCGGGACGAGGCCGTGCCCTGCTTCCGGCAGGCGCTCGCGCTCAATCCGTCGTACGCCGAGGCGCACTTCAACCTGGGCAATGCATACTCCATGCTCGGCAGGCAGGAAGAGGCGTCCGCCTGCTACCGGCAGGCGGTGACGCACAAACCGGAGTATGCCGAGGCCTGGTTCAATCTGGGCGGCATCCATCTCTCCGGGGGAAGGCTCGATGAGGCGGGCGAATGTTTCCGCAGGACGATCGCGCTCAAACCGGATTACGCCGCCGCGTACAACAATCTGGGGCAGATCTTCATCCGCCAGGACAGGCTGGACGAGGCCGTGGCCAGTTACCGGCGCTCGATCGCGCTCAAACCCGGCGATGCCGAGGCGCACATCAATCTCGGCTCCGCGCTGACCACCCAGGGCAAGGTCGAAGAAGGCATGCGCTGTTACGAGGAAGGCCTCCGCATCGATCCCGCCTCCGCGGCCGGACACAGCGCCCGGCTCTTCTCGCTGCACAATCTCTCCTCGGTCAGCGCGGAGGATTCGTACGCCGCCCAGCGCTTCTTCGCCGCGCAGTGCGAGACGCCGCTCAAAGCTCACCGGCGCCCGCACACGAATGACCGCGACCCCGGGCGCCGGCTGCGCATCGGCTACGTCTCGCCCGACTTCCGCCGCCACCCGGTGGCGAACTTCATCGAGCCGGTGCTCGCCCATCATGACCGCGCCCGGGTCGAGGTGCATGGCTACTACAACAATTACGAGCGTGACGACTGGACCGACCGGATGGCCCTGCTGGTCGATCACTGGATCCCGTGTCCGGGCCTGACGGATGAACAGCTGGCCGAACAGATCCGCGCCGACCGCATCGATATCCTGGTCGACCTCGCCGGCCACACCGACAAGAACCGCCTGCCGGTCTTCGCGCGCAAGCCGGCGCCGGTCCAGGTCACCTACCTGGGGGACGTCGCGAGCACCGGTCTGGAGTCCATGGACTGGCGCCTGAGTCATCTCGACACCGACCCCGAAGGTTACCAGCGCTATAACAGCGAACGGCTCTATCGACTGCCGCGCAATCTGTGGTGCTACCGGCCGGCCGCCGACCTGCCGGAGGTCGAGGCGACGACGCCGGCGCGCCGGAACGGTCACGTCACCTTTGGCTCGATGAACAAGGTTGCCAAGGTGTCGGAGGCGACGCTGTCCGCCTGGTCGGAGCTGCTCCGGCGCGTGCCCGGCTCACGGCTGGTCATGGCGGGGGTGCCGGCGGGCGAGGCGCAGCGGCATATCCGGGAGCGCTTCGCCGCGTGCGGGATCGAACCGGGACGCCTGACGCTGCATCGCAAGCTCCCGCTGCGCGAATTCCGCGCCCTGCACGCGACCATCGACATCGCGCTCGACCCCTGGCCGTTCAACGGCAACACGACGACCTGCGAGGTCCTGCATCTCGGCCTGCCGGTGATCAGCCTGACGGGTGACCGCTTTTCGGCCCGCTTCGGCTATCATCTGCTGAAGACGATCGGCCTGGCCGAACTGGCGGGACGGGACGTGGCGGACTACATCTCCATCGCGGAGACCCTGGCCGCGGACCTTGGCCGGCTGGAGGCCCTGCGCAGCGGAATGCGCGCGCGCCTCGCGGCCTCGCCGCTGCGCGACGAGGCCGGGTTCACGCGCCAGCTGGAGGAGGCGTATCGGGATATGTGGAGGAAATGGTGCGCCTCATGATGCAGCCCCCGGCGCGGGACCCGCGCCCGAACCCGACGCAGGATGAATCGGCATGATACTGGTCACCGGCGGCGCCGGTTTCATCGGCGCGAATTTCGTCCTGCACTGGTGCGCCGCCAGCGACGAACCGGTCCTGAACCTGGACGCGCTCACCTACGCGGGCAACCTGGAATCGCTGCGCCCGCTGGCGGATTCCCCGCGCCACCGCTTCGTACACGGCGACATCGCCGACGCCGCCCTGCTGCAGCGGCTGTTCGCCGAGCACCGCCCGCGCGCGGTGGTCAACTTCGCCGCCGAGACCCACGTCGACCGCTCGATCCACGGCCCGGAGGCCTTCGTCCAGACCAATGTCACCGGCACCTTTCACCTGCTGGAGACGGCGCGCGCGTACTGGCAGCAGCTCGACGACGGCGAACGGCGGGCGTTCCGCTTTCTCCATGTATCCACGGACGAGGTCTATGGGTCGCTCGGCCCGGCCGATGCGCCGTTCAGCGAGACCACGCCCTACGCCCCGAACAGCCCCTATGCCGCCAGCAAGGCGGCCGCCGACCACCTGGTCCGCGCCTATCACCACACCTACGGCCTGCCCGCGGTCACCACGAACTGCTCGAACAACTACGGGCCGTATCAGTTCCCGGAGAAGCTGATCCCGCTGATGATCGTCAACGCCCTTGCGGGCCGGCCGCTGCCGGTGTACGGCGACGGGCGCAACATCCGCGACTGGCTGTATGTCGGGGACCACTGCGCGGCGATCCGCCGCGTGCTGCAGGCGGGCCGGCCGGGCGAGACCTACAACATCGGCGGCTGGAACGAGCTGGCCAACATCGACATCGTCCGCGGGGTGTGCGCGCTGCTGGACGAACTGGCCCCGGCGCCCGCGCGCGGCGTGCGCGACGCGCAGGGACATCCGGTGCGGGAATACGCCGGGCTGATCGCGTTCGTGGCCGACCGGCCCGGCCATGACCGGCGCTACGCCATCGATGCGCGCAAGATCGAACACGAACTGGGCTGGCGGCCGGCGGAAACCTTCGCGACGGGAATCCGCAAGACGGTGCAATGGTACCTGTCGAACCAGGACTGGGTAACGCACGTGCAGAGCGGCGCCTATCGCGAATGGATCGGACGCCACTACGGCGAGGGGATGCGGTGAGGCTGCTGCTGCTCGGCAGGAACGGCCAGTTGGGCTGGGAGCTGCAGCGGGCGCTGGCGCCGCTCGGCGAGGTCGTCGCGCTCGACCGCAGCGGGACGGCGGAGCTGTGCGGCGACCTCGCCGATCTCGCGGGCCTGGCCGCCACGGTGCGCAGGCTCGCGCCGCAGGTCATCGTCAACGCGGCGGCCTATACCGCCGTCGACCAGGCGGAAGGCGAACCGGCCGCGGCCATGCGGATCAATGCCGAGGCGCCGGGCGTGCTGGCCGAGGAGGCGGCGCGGATCGGGGCCTGGCTGGTGCATTACTCCAGCGATTACGTCTACTCCGGCGACGGCAGCCGGCCGTGGTCGGAAGGAGACCGGCCCGCGCCCGTATCGGCCTACGGCCGGAGCAAGCTGGCCGGCGACGAGGCGGTGACCGCCGCCACCGATCGCGCCCTGATCTTTCGCACCTCATGGGTCTACGCCGCGCGCGGCCAGAACTTCATCCGCTCCATACTTCGGCTGGCCCGGAGCCGTGATATTCTGGACGTCGTGAACGACCAGTTCGGCGCCCCCACCGGCGCGGAGCTGATCGCGGACGTGACCGCACACGCACTCGCCGCGGTGTTGCGCGACGCCGGTTCCGCCGACCGCGCCGGGATCTATCACCTGGCGGCGGCCGGCGAGACAAGCTGGTGGGCGTATGCGCGGCTGGTGCTGGCCGAGGCCGAGCGCGCCGGCGCCGGGCTGAAGGTCACGGCAGACCGGGTCGGCGCCGTGCCCTCCGAAGCCTATCCCAGGCCGGCGCCGCGTCCGCGCAATTCCCGCCTCGCGCTCGGCAAGCTGGAAGCGGCCTTCGGGCTGCGGATGCCGGGGTGGGAACACGGCGTCCGGCGCGTGTTGCAAGAAATCCTGACGTAACGGGGGCACCAGTGCCGAGAAAGGGCATCATCCTGGCCGGAGGTTCCGGCACCCGCCTGTACCCGACCACACTGGCGCTGTCGAAACAGCTGCTGCCGGTGTACGACAAGCCGATGATCTACTACCCGCTCAGCATCCTGCTGCTGGCGGGCATCCGGGACATCCTGCTGATCACCACACCGGAGGACGCGCCGCTCTTCGCCCGGCTGCTGGGCGACGGCGGACAGTGGGGGCTGAATCTTTCCTATGCCGTGCAGCACCGCCCGGACGGCCTGGCCCAGGCCTTCGTCATCGGCGCAGGATTCCTCGGCCGCGACCCGTCGGCCCTGGTGCTGGGCGACAACATCTTCTACGGCCACGATCTCCAGCCATTGCTGCGGGACGCGGCGCAGCGGACCGCAGGCGCCACCGTCTTCGCCTACCACGTGCAGAATCCCCAGCGCTACGGCGTCGTCGAGTTCGACGCCTCCGGCCGCGCCCTGTCGCTGGAGGAAAAGCCGCCGCGGCCCAAGTCGAATTACGCGGTCACCGGGCTCTACTTCTACGACCACCAGGCGGTGGACTTCGCGCGCGAGATCAAACCGTCCGCGCGCGGCGAACTGGAGATCACCGACCTCAACGCGATGTACCTGGACCGGCAGATGCTCAAGGTCCTGATCCTGGGACGCGGCTATGCCTGGCTCGACACCGGCACCCACGAAAGCCTGCTGGAGGCCGGACAGTACGTCGCCACCCTCGAGAAACGGCAGGGACTGAAGGTGGCCTGCCCGGAGGAGATCTGCTACCGCAACGGCTGGATCGACGCCGGACAGCTGCAGCGGCTCGCGGCCCCGCTGGCCAAATCCGCCTACGGCGAATATCTGCTGAGGCTGATCGACGGCAAGGTGTTCTGATGCAGGCCGAGCGCTTGCCGATCGCGGACATCGTCATGCTCACCCCGCGGGTGTTCACCGACCCGCGCGGATTCTTCTTCGAGAGCTTCAACCTGCGGCAGTTCACCGGGATGACCGGACTGAGCCCTCAATTCGTGCAGGACAACCATTCGCGCTCGCAAAAAGGCGTCTTGCGCGGACTGCATTACCAATTGCCGCCGATGGCGCAGGGGAAACTGGTGCGGGTGGTGCAGGGGGAGATCTACGACGTCGCGGTCGACCTCCGCCGCGCATCGCCCACCTTCGGCCGCTGGACAGGCGCCGTGCTTTCCGCCGGGAACCGGCACCAGCTCTGGATCCCGGAGGGCTTCGCCCACGGCTTCGTGACCCTGAGCGACTGCTCCGAAGTGCTGTACAAGACAACGGATTATTACGCGCCGGAGCATGAACGCTGCATCGCCTGGGACGACGCGGACCTCGCCATAGACTGGCATTACCCGGGCGTGCCGGTGCTCTCGGACAAGGACCGGCAGGGTACAGCCTTCAGGCAGGCTGAGTTGTTCTAGCAGGAAACAGCCTCAGGCCAGGTACCGGTGCCTGACCATCCAGTCGGAAAGCTCTCGCTCTATCCAGCCCGTCACCTCGGGCCCGAGCTTGTCCGCGTAACTGCCGGTCCCGGCCTTCTCGACGGCGAAAATGGAACCGTCGAAGCGGTTCTCCACACCCAGGAACGCGCTGAGGTCGTCCAGCACGGCCGCCTTGTCGGCCGAGATGTCCTCGAGCCGGATCTCCCTGACGCACTCCGCCGGAACGCGCGTCTTCACGGCCTCGTATGCGGCGAACTGGGCCTTGAAGCCCGCCACGATCGCCTTCGGATCGGACGGGGCCCAGGTCTGTTTCATATATGAACCCACCACATCGCGCGGGTCGCGGATCATGTGGATGAAGCGCATGCCCGGATAGAGCTCGTGCAGGAAATCCAGATAGAGCCAGCTGTCGGGCGTATCGTCGCACCAGCGCTGGGCCCCGGCGCGCTGGAGCGGAAGGGAGTAGAGCCGCCCGAGGAAGGCGCGGCAAGCGGCCAGGGCCTCGGCCCGGGTCATCGCCTTCGGCGTGAAGAAGGGCCGGATCAGGCCCTCGGTATCAACGATCCCCTCGGCCGATACGCTTTCGATCAGTCCGCGAACAAAGTCGTTCACGCAGGCATCATAGTGCTCCATGCCGATGAACTGACCGACCGCGTGGATGCTGAAGCCGGCGCCCGGGTGCCCGCGCCCGACACTCTCGAAGGCCTCGTGCAGGCCGGTGCCGGCGGCCATCAGCTCGCGCACCCTGGCATTCAGCGCCGCGTCGGCAAACCCGATCACCCGCAGCCTTGCCGCCCATCCGATGAAATTCGCGACGGCGTAGTGGTGGCGCTTCATGTCGTACCGGCCGCCCAGCTGGTCGACCAGGTCCATCAGTCCGCCCTGCTCGACAATCAGCTTGTTCTCGTGCGCCGGCAGTACGATCGCCGGGTGCGAGCCCAGCAGATCGCCCATCACCGAGGTACCGGAACGGCCGGTCCCGCCGACGAAGATGGGTTGCGCGCTGGGCTGGGCTGGGGTCATCGGAACTCGAAGGGAATGGGCCGGTCCGGGCTGCACGGCGGGTTACGGGAAGGATAAACGGCCTTATTACCCAGGTCTAGCAGTCGTTTGCCGTCAGCGGTCCTCCTCGTCACCGGCGGGTACGAATGGAATTCATCGACCGCTTCGCGTTGAATACCCCCGGCGCCGCACATCCCGCGATCACAAGGTTTAACGCCGGCAGCGGCCGGAATTCCGGCGCATTAACGGTCGGATGCGGCGAATTGCCTCATCGCCTCCGCCACCCTGCGCGCGTCATCGACGTCCAGGTGCGGACCCATCGGCAGGCTGATCACCTCACGGTGAACAGCCTCGGCTACGGGCAAGGCGCCGGCTGCGATGTCCATGTACGCATAGGCGGGCTGCCGGTGCGGCGGCACGGGATAGTGGATCATCGTGCCGATTCCGCGCCCCGAGAGCCAGTTCTGCAGCGCATCCCTGTGCCGTGACCGCACCACGAACAGATGCCACACCGGGCGCGCCCAGTCGGGGACATGCGGCAGCCCGGGCCAGACATTTTCCAGCGCATGCAGGTAGGCCGCCGCGATCCTGCCGCGCCGGTCGTTCCACGCATCGAGCCGCTTCAGCTTGACGCGCAGGATCGCCGCCTGCAGCTCGTCCAGCCTTGAGTTGAATCCCATCGCCTCGTGGTGATACTTGCGCACGGAGCCGTAGTTGCGCAGCATGCGGATCCTTTCCGCCAGGCCGGCGTCGTTCGTCGTGACCGCGCCGCCATCGCCGAGCGCGCCCAGGTTCTTGCCCGGATAGAAGCTGAAACCCGCCGCATCACCCAGCGACCCGGCGCGCCGTCCCTTGTACAGGGCGCCATGCGCCTGCGCGGCATCCTCGATCACCTTCAGGCGGTGTCGCGCGGCAATGGCGTTGATGGCATCCATGTCGGCCGGCTGGCCGTACAGATGCACCGCGATGACGGCCCGGGTACGCGCGGTGAGCGCGGCCTCGATCCGCCGGGGATCGAGATTGTACGTCCGCTCATCCGGCTCGACCGGCACCGGCACGGCGCCCGCGTGACTGACCGCGAGCCAGGTGGCGATGAAGGTATTGGACGGCACGATAACCTCGTCCCCTGCCCCGATGCCGTACGCGCGCAGGATCAGGTGCAGCGCGTCCAGGCCGTTGCCGACGCCGATGCAATGCGCGGCCCCGCAATACCCGGCGAACTCGCGCTCGAAGTCTTCCACCTCGCCGCCGAGCACGTACCGGCCGGAATCGAGCACGCGCCCGACAGCCGCCCGCAGCTCATCGCGCAGCTCGGCGTGGGGCGCCTTCAGATCCAGGAACGGGATCATGCGCAGTGACACGAATGCCGGTCAGAAAACCAGTTCGTAATGATCATACACAACCGAGCGGCCTCCCCAGGATTCCTTGTTCATCAGCAGCGCGTCGTCCAGCATGCGTCCGGAATCCTTGGTGGAGATCCCGAAATCGAACCAGCGCACCTCCGTGCACAGATGCGTCAGGATATGGTCGATGCATGCATCGAGGACGCCCCGCCGTTTGCCCTCGCCGGTGGCGCCGATGTATTGCGCGTGGCAGACGCAGTCCGTGATGTAGACGATGACGCCCCCGAGCAGCGCGCCCTGGTCGTAGGCGCTCACGAGGCGGATATTGCCGGGGAATCGCGCGGCGAGCAACGCGATCTCGGCGGCGCTATGGGTCGGGGCGACGCCGTGCTTCACTCGCAGATGGTCCGCCTCGATGCCCATGAACGCCTCGTAATCGTCCGAGAGCCTGACCGTGAACGTGTCCCTGCCCGCCTTCGAGACGGACGCCCGGCGACCTTTGCTGTAGGCGTAGCGTTCCGGGAGATACATGGCGGTGGAGAGATCCCGGCGATACAGGCGCGCGCCCAGGCGCGTCAGCGCGTACAGATCCTCTTCCGCCGGCATGCTGTGATAGATGTGGGGGATGGCCTTGTACACAAGCCTTGCCAGCCCGTGGTCGGTGCACCATGCGGCGATGGCGGAGAATGCCGGCAGTGCGTGGCTGCCGTGAAAATCCCGGCCGACGATCAGGCCGCCGTACGTCAGGCCTTTGTGCGAATGCAGCTCGCCGTCCCGGATCGTTGCGGGCAGCAGGGCGATGACCTTCCCGCCGTCAGAAACGATCAGGGACGCGTCGGGGAAACGCCCGGCATGGTAATCCATGTAAGCACGGCGGTGGATGAAGGTGCCGTTTCTCGATCCCGTGACATGGCTGTCCCATGCCGCCGAATCCGACCCCGAATATCTCCGAATGCCTATGCCGCCGTCGCGCATGCGCCTGAACCGGGATTATGCCGGACCTGGGCCCGGGCGGCATGATCCCCGGCCGGCGCGGCGGTCTCGCACAAGGCTATGCGATCTTCGCATTGACATAGATCTCGCACGCCAGGGCCGGCTCGCGCCTGCCGAGTTCGAACAGACCGTCCAGCACGGCATCCCCGAGCGCCGGGGCGATCGCCTCCATCTGCCGATGGGTGAACGGCTTCACCAGGTATCCGCCGGATTCGTGTACGGCAAAGCCCGCCTGCGCCAGATCCGCGGCCAGCGACGCGGGATCGTAGACTCGATGCTGCTGCAGCATCCGGTTGCGTTCGCTCATGGTGTTCAGCGCCGGGATCAGCCCCATGGCCAGCGCCAGGCGGCGATGCAGGCTCGCGGCGTTGGCGACATTCACGTGCAGCAGCGACCCCGCGTCCATCGTCGCCCGGATGGCGTTCAGCATCTCCACGGACGACGGCACCTCCTGCAGCACGCCGGAACAGATCACCAGGTCCGGCGGGCGCGGAAGCGCATCGATCACGGCGGGCAGCGACTGTTCGAGGAATCCCTCGACGACCGTCATGCCCGGCAGCGCCGCCTGCCGGGCGTCGGCGCAGAACACCCGCGCCGGCTCGATGACCACCCAGCGCTCGACGGCCGCGGCGTGCTGCAGGTAATGCCGGTACAGCAGCTCCGATCCGCAGCCGATCTCCAGCACGACGGACGGTCCGACCACGCGCAGCTGATCGAGCACCACCCTCCGGCGATACTCGACCAGAACCTGTTCGAAACCGTAGTGCGCGAGATAATCCTCGGTATAGCGTTCGATATCCCGCTCCATCATCATCTCCCGTGCGGCTATCGATTGACTTCCCGGACGAAGTCCTCGTATTCCCTGTAATAATCGTCTTCACGATAGATATCGCTCGCGAGCGCCAGGCACACCGCGCCGGAAGAGAAGTTGTCGATCTCGCGCCAGACCCCGGGTCCGATATACAAACCATAATACGATCGGCTGAGATGGAACGTCTTCTTCTCCCTGCCGTCATCGAGATGGATGTCGAAACTGCCCGACATCGCGATCAGGAACTGGTGCAGCGCCTTGTGCGCGTGGCCGGCGCGGCTTGCCCCGCCCGGGACGTCGTACAGGTAGTACACCCGCTCGATCCTGAACGGAATGTGCCGCTCGGACTCGATGAAGGTGAGGTTGCCGCGCGGGTCCTGGACCTTCGGAAGATCGATCAGCCGGCATTCACGTACGCCCATGGCCTAGGCTCCCTTCAGCTCGGCGACCGTCTGCGCGTACAGGCCGGTCAATTCGGGGTACAGGTGGGCGCACATGCCATAGATTTCCCGCAGGCGCGCGAGCGCGCGGTCGATCTCATCGCCGGAGATGAAGCGATGCCTGACGACATACCTGAGCAGCAGGCTCCAGTCCGTGAGTGCGTAGATGAACTCGGGGTTATAGGCCGGATTGCTGTTCGCGTTCGGATGGCGGCGGAAAAAGGAAAGCGGAGTGGCATGTATCGCGACGGGCCCCAGCAATGCGAGCCTGATCCAGGTGGCGACATCGTCCAGCCCCCTCCATAACTCCCCTTCCAGCTCGAACCCCCAGGGTTCGCCCGAGGGTTCCAGCATGTCCTCGCGCCGTATCAGCACGGTCGAAAACTCTCCGATCGGGTTGGAGAGGTACAGCCCCATGATCCGGATGAGCTCGCGGCCGTCCCGCTGCAGCGTCGCCTCGAGCTGGAACGGATTGATGATCTTGACAGGCGAACCGTCTTCATCGACCTCCTGGCGCAGGCTCGCGACCAGGCGCGGCGCGGCCGGCTGTTCCGCGAGCCCGACGAGCTCGCGCACGCAGAACGGATGCAGAAAATCGTCGTCGAGGAGGAACTTGAGGTATTTGCCCCGGGCTTCCCGGATCAGGTTCCTGTAATTGCCCCGTCCGCGCCCGACGCGATCCTCGTTGCAGACATAGCGCACGGCCGTGCCGAACCGGTCACACACGTCGCGCACCGCGCGGGTCGGCGCATCGTCGGAGACGATCACCTCGATATTCTGATAGGTCTGGGCCAGCGCGCTCCCGATCGCCACCTTCAGGTCGCGTTCCTTGTAGGCCGGTATACAGATCGAAACCAGCGGCGGCTCAGTGGATATCGATGTGAACTCAGCCATGGGCCCGTCCCCCTGCCTCCACCGCCCGCATCAGTTGACGCTCACCCGGGCGACGCGCCGCTTCCCCACCTGGACGACATGGGTCTCGCCGCGGGCGATCTTCCGCTGGCCGTCCTCGACGCGTTCGCCGTCGAGCCGCACGGCGCCCTGCTGGATCATGCGCAGCGCCTCCGAGGTGCTCGCCACCAGGCCGGCATCCTTGAGCAGCCTCGCGATGGGATAGTCCTCCGCCTCCGCGGACAGCGTGACGGTCTCGATGTCCTCGGGCAGCGCCCCGCGCTGGAAGCGGGCGACGAACTGCTCCTGCGCCCGTGCGGCGGCAGCCGCCCCGTGGAAACGGGTGACCAGCTCGACGCCCAGCAGGAACTTGATATCGCGCGGATTGGCGCCTTCCGCAGCCTGCTGCCTCAACCCCGCGATCTCCCGCGCGCTGCGCGCCGACAGCAGCTCGAAGTACCGCCACATCAGCGTATCGGAGACGGACATGAGCTTGCCGAACATCTCGTCCGGCGCTTCGTTGATGCCGATGTAGTTGCCGAGCGATTTCGACATCTTCTGCACGCCGTCCAGCCCCTCCAGTATCGGCATGGTCAACACCACCTGGGGCGGCTGCCCGAAGGCCTCCTGCAGCTGGCGGCCGACGAGGAGATTGAACTTCTGGTCCGTGCCGCCGAGTTCGACGTCGGCGCGGATGGCGACCGAATCGTAGCCCTGGATCAGCGGGTAGAGAAATTCATGGATCGAGATCGCCTGCCCGGCCGAGTAGCGCTTCTGGAAGTCGTCGCGCTCCAGCATCCGCGCCACCGTGTGCTTCGCCGCCAGGGCGATCAGATCGCCCGCCCCCATCGCGCCCATCCAGCTCGAGTTGAACATCACCAGCGTCTTGCCCGGATCCAGGATCTTGAAGATCTGTTCCTCGTAGGTGCGCGCGTTCTCGATCACCTCGTCGCGCGTGAGCGGCTGGCGGGTGACGTTCTTGCCGGTGGGGTCGCCGATCATGCCGGTGAAGTCGCCGATCAGGAAGATGCATTCGTGCCCGTATTCCTGGAACTGGCGCAGCTTGTTCAGCAGGACGGTGTGCCCGAGATGCAGATCGGGCGCGGTCGGATCGAAACCCGCCTTGACCCGCAGCGGCCGCCCGGCGCCCAGCCGCTGCGCGAGCTCCCCTTCCAGCAGGACCTCTTCCGCGCCGCGCTTGATTTCCGCCAGGACATCACCGACACCGCTCATAGAATTCCCTTAACTGCTTAAGGCGCTTGAAAAATAGCCGATATATTACCGTACTCATGCCTGCTTTGAAGGGAAAAATGACACCTCCATCCGGATTTCCGGCGCGGTCGATGCGGTACTGGCGGCGCGCGCTGATGCGATTGTTGACCGCGGGCGATGCACAAGCTAAGGTTAGCGCAAATAACAAGGATGTCACCATGGACAGATTGTGCATAAAAAACCGGGACTTCAAGCAGCCCCCCCGTGACAATGTAAAAAAGCCGCTGTACGCCAATCACCACCTGCTCACCGCTGCGGGCGCGCTGATCGGCATCGGCATCATCATCGGACTCACCCCGTATGAAGCAGGCGCGATGCGCAGCGAGCATCCCGTCGTTGCGCCGGCCAGCGTGCCTGACGTCACGGCATTGCCCGCACTGTCCCCGGCGACCGGCGGGGCCGATCGTGTCGCACTGCCGCTCGGGCTTCCGGCGCAGTCCTTCGTCTACGCGGCCGGCGCGGAGCAGACCGCGGCGCCGGTACCCGCGCCCGAGTGGAAAACCGCCCGGGTCGAAAACGGCGACAACCTTTCGCTCATCTTCGGTCGGCTCGGCCTGAGCGCGCAGGAACTCCACACGATCCTCGAGCTCGGCGGCGACACGAAGTCGCTGAAGCGCCTGTATCCCGGCGAGGAGATCCGCGTCCAGACGGGTGAGGCCGGCGAACTCCTTGCGCTCAGCTACGACATGGACGAGTCTCACACCCTGTGGCTCGAGCGCGGCACGGGCGGCTTTGCCGTCCGGGTGGTCGAGCATCCGCTCGAAAAGCGGGTGACCCAGGCCAGCGGCGTCATCAGCGACTCGCTGTTCCTGGCCTCGCAGCGCGCCGGACTGAGCGACAACCTGACCATGGAACTGGCCGGGATCTTCGGCTGGGACATCGACTTTTCGCTCGACATCCGCGCCGGTGACCGCTTCTCCGTGCTCTACGAAGAGGTGTACAAAAACGGGGAGAGGCTGCGCGACGGCGCCATCCTGGCCGCCGAATTCATCAACCGCGACAAGGTCCATCGCGCGGTGCGTTACGCCGAATCCGGCGACAGGGGGCAGTATTACACCCCGGAGGGCAACAGCATGCGCAAGGCCTTCCTGCGTTCGCCCGTTTCCTTCACCCGGGTGAGTTCCGGCTTCAGCCTGGGCCGCATGCACCCGATCCTGAACCGGATCCGCTCGCACAAAGGCGTCGACTATGCCGCGCCCACCGGCACACCCGTCAAGTCGACCGGCGACGGCAAGATCGCCTTCAAGGGAGTCAAGGGCGGCTATGGCAACGTGGTCATCGTCCAGCACGGCAGCCGGTACAGCACGCTCTACGGCCATCTCTCCAAGTTCGCGCGCGGCCTCGCCCCCGGCAGCCGGGTGACCCAAGGCCAGGTCATCGGATACGTCGGCATGACCGGCCTGGCCACCGGTCCGCACCTGCACTATGAATTCCATGTCGACGGCGTGCACCGCAACCCGCTCACCGTACCGCTGCCGGACGCCGCGCCGCTGCCCGCGCAGCGCATGGCGGCGTTCAGCCGCGAAGCGCAGCCCTATCTCGCGCGGCTCGACGCGCTCAGCCGAACGCAGGCGATGCTGGTCGCGCAGTCGGGCAAACCCGCCTCGATCGCCCTGAATGCCGCGGAATAAGGCAGCACACCTCCCGCCGCAGAATCCTGACCCGCCAGCGCGGCAGCCGAAACGCTGATGCCGCGATTGCACTGATCATGTCTGACCTCTACATCGGCCTGATGTCGGGCACCAGCATGAACGCCATCGATGCCGCGCTGGTCGACCTGCACGGGCACCCGCAGCTGCTGCACACCGCCAGCCATCCCTATGCGCCCGCGCTGCGACAGAGGCTCAAGGAACTGTGCGAAGGGACGCACGATGAGCTGAAGAAATTCGCCCAGCTCGACGCCGAGCTGGGTCACCTCTTCGCGGAGGCCGCGCTCGCCGTCCTGAAGCAGGCAGGGATCCGTCCGGGCGAGGTGGTCGCCATCGGCAGCCATGGCCAGACCGTGCGCCACTATCCCGCGCACGAGCCGAAGTCCAGCCTGCAGATCGCGGATCCGAACATCATCGCGACGGTGACCGGCATCACCACGGTGGCGGACTTCCGCCGCCGCGACATGAGCGTGGGCGGCCAGGGCGCGCCGCTGGTCCCGGCCTTCCACAACCTGCTGTTCAGGCAGCGCGGGCGCGACCGCGTGGTGCTGAACATCGGCGGCATCGCCAACCTGACCATCCTGCCCGCCGACGCGCGCGCGGCGGTCACCGGATTCGACACCGGTCCCGGCAACGTGCTGATGGATCAATGGACCGCGCGTCACCTCCGCCTGCCCATGGACCGCGACGGCTGCTGGGCGGCCAGCGGCCGCATCGACGAGCGGCTGCTGGAGCGCCTGCTGGACGACCGCTATTTCGCCGCCCCGCCGCCGAAATCCACCGGCACGGACTACTTCAATCTCCATTGGCTGGACAAGGCGCTGAAGCGCCACACGGGGCGCATGATCAAGAAGAACGTGCAGACCACGCTGTGCGAGGTGACCGCCGCCAGCATCGTCCGCGCCGTGCATGAGCACGCCCCCGCGACGCGCGAGATCCTGGTCTGCGGCGGGGGCGCCCACAACCTCGCCCTGATGTTCCGCCTGCAGGCGCTGCTGGGAGACATCCAGCTCAGATCCACCGAGGATTACGGACTGCCGCCCGACTGGATCGAGGCCATGGCCTTCGCCTGGCTGGCGCATGAGACGCTCGCGGGGCAGGCCGGCAACCTCACCAGCGTGACCGGGGCGGCAAAGCCGGTACTGCTCGGCGGGATCTATCGGACCGCCCGCAAGGGGTGATGGGGAAATGGAGGCGGCTTCTCAGCAGCCACGGAACGGATTTGAAGACAACAAGGGGACGGATTTGAAATCCGTCCCCGACACTGACTGGATGTCGGTCAGGCGCTGAAGGAGGAACCGCAGCCGCAGGTGGTGGTGGCGTTGGGATTGCGGATGACGAAGTGCGCGCCCTCCAGTCCTTCGGAATAATCGATCTCCGCCCCCGCCAGGTACTGGAAGCTCATCGGATCGACCAGCAGCGTGACGCCGCCGTTTTCGATCACCGTATCGCCGTCGTTGACGGCCTCGTCGAAGGTAAACCCGTATTGAAAACCGGAGCACCCGCCGCCGGTGATGAAGACGCGCAGCTTCAGCGCCTCGTTGGCCTCTTCATCGATCAGGGACTTGACCTTGGCGGCTGCGGCGTTTGTGAACACCAGCAGAGGCGCAGCGGCGTCGGCGGTGACTTCGGAGCTGGCTAAATTCATAGGGTATCTCCTTACTTGTGTTGGGGACTAGTGTAATCCCCCCCCGGGCCTTTAATCAACATGTCCGCCTGATTCACTCAGGTATTTTATCCCCTCGGCGGCGGGGGACGCCTTCAGGTCGGCGTCGTCCATGTGCACCAGGCTGCCGTTCACTTCCGCGCCCATGGCCACCTCGATGCGTTTGTAATAGACATTCCCGGTGATGCGCGCGTGGAGGGCGAGCTCGACCGACTCGGAGGCGTAGATATCGCCGATCACCTGCCCGTTGATCATGATATGGGGGGCGCGCACCTCGCCTTCAATGGACCCCTTGTCGCTCAGGATCAGGGTGGTGGCGGCGTCGTTGCCCGCCTCGATGTTGCCCTTGATCGCCCCATCGATGTGCAGCCCGCCGCTGAACACGATGTCTCCGTGCACCTCGGTGCGCTGGCCGATCAGGGTATCGACCTTGTCGACCCGCTGCTTCCTGGCTCCATTCCACATGACCCGTCTCCTTTCCGTTATGAAAACAATTCGGTCCAGCTGTAGCTGGCCTCCACCGGCGGCCTGGCGGCGTCGCGCGGCGACACCCTGAGCTGCAGCCGCGTCGGGATGAAACCGGCGGGAAGGCTCAGGCTGCCGTCAAGTTCCTGAAAGTGCCGGAACCTGAACGTAAGGGCGGACTTGTCACCACTGAACAGTTCCTGATGCGAGAGTTCGGCCTGGGTCCCGTTGCGCATGCCGTTCAGCGTCATGCGCACCTCACCCTGGACTATGCCGGGCGGGGAGGCATAGTGCGTCAGCACAAGACGGTAACGGAATATCGGCGGCTCCCCGTCCCGCTGCAGCTTGAAGCTCTCGATCTGCAGGCCCTTCTCGCCGTCGGATGTGTTGACGAGCCTGCGGTAGAAGGCAGCCTCCTGCTTCAGCTCGAGCAATTCGTCCTGCAGGGCGGCGAGGCTGAGATCGACCTCCTCGTAGGCCCGGCGGTCGATTTGCTGCGCCTGTTCGATCACCGCGTTCTGTCCGCTCAGACGCTTGTTCTCCGCCTCCAGTTCCAGGACGCGCTGCGCGAGCGCGTCGCGCGCCTCGCGTGCCGCATGGGCGTCGAAGCCCGCGCGCGCGCGGCCGTAATCGAACAGGACCCAGCCGCCGGCCAGCACCGCGACGCTCAGCAGCAGGTACAGCGCCCGGCGGAGCAGCGGATGCCGGGCCTGCACGATGACGTGTGTGGTTTTATTCGCCATTACATAAATAACGCGGAGGCACGCCAGGCAGTTCCGGCCACGCGTTCGCGCGGCGCCGGGTCACGGCAGCAGTGCGATCCCCTCGAGTCCCAGCCCTTCCTCGAAACCATGCATGATGTTGAAATTCTGCAGCGCCTGTCCCGCCGCGCCCTTGACCAGATTGTCGATCACCGACAGGATGACGACGGTACGCTGATTGAGCGGCCGGTACTGCGCAATGCGGCACACATTGGCGCCCTTCACGCTGCGCGTCTCGGGCAGCGCGCCCGCCGGCATCACATCGACGAAAGGCTCATCCGCATATCTCCGCTCGTACAGAGCCTGCAAATCCGCGTCGGGCACCGCCAGCTCCGCGTAGAGCGTCGCATGGATGCCGCGGATCATCGGCACCAGGTGCGGCACGAAGGTCAGTCCGACCGCCTCTCCCCCGCTGAACGCCGCGAGACCCTGGCGGATCTCCGGCCAGTGGCGATGGCCGGCGACACCGTAGGCCTTGAAGTTTTCCGCCGCCTCGCTGAACAGCATGCCGACCTCGGCCTTGCGCCCGGCACCGCTGACGCCGGACTTGGCGTCAGCGATCAGCCGGCCGGGGTCGATCAGGCCGGCCTCCAGCAGCGGCAGGAATCCGAGCTGGACCGCGGTGGGATAGCAGCCGGGATTGGCCACCAGGCGCGCCGCGCGCACGGCCTCGCGGTTGACCTCGGGCAGGCCGTACACGGCCTCCGCCAGCAATTCGGGACAGGCGTGCTCCATGCCGTACCAGCGGCTCCATTCCTGCGGGTCCTTCAGCCGGAAGTCCGCCGCCAGGTCGATGATGCGCACGCCGGCGCCCAGCAGCTCGCGCGCCATGGTCATGGCCGTCCCGTTGGGGGCCGCGAAGAACACCGTGTCGCAGGCCGCCAGGGCCGCCGGTTCCGGCGCCGTGTACTTCAGGGAGACCTGCCCGCGCAGGTTCTGAAACAGGTCCGCGACCGCGCGCCCCGCCTGCTCGCGCGAGGTCACCACGCCCAGCTCGACCCCCGGGTGCCGGGCGAGCAGGCGCAGCAGTTCCACACCGGTGTACCCGGTGCCGCCAACCACCCCCACCTTGAGTCTCGCCATTGCCACCCCTGCCTGATCGAGCAGCCCATTCCTGCCGGCTGCCCAATATAACAGATAAGCCGCGCCGGGCGCCGTTCAATCCCTGTCCGTGCGCTCTCCGTCGACCTCATCCCCCCGGATGAAGGCGGCCTCCACGTAGGCCGCCACCGCGGCGATCTCCGTCTCGTCGAGCACCGTCGCCCAGGCCGGCATCGCGCTCCCGGGCACGCCTTTCGCGATGACCTCGCGCAGCCGTTCATGCGTCATCGCCGCGACGGGCGCGGCGGTCAGATCGCGCGGATGCGGCTGGAGAAAGCCGCCGATCCAGTTGCGACCGGTGCCGTCGCGCGCGTGGCAGAAGGCGCAATTGCGCTGGAATATTTCCTCGCCGCGCTGCTGTTGCGGGCTCGCGCCGGCCAGCTGCGGGGCGATATCGTGCGACGCCGAAAGGGTCGCGGACGATACTGCGTCGGCGGTCCCGTCCGCCCGATGCGAGTAGCCGCCGCGCGGATAGGATACCGTCCTGCGGTCCCACAGCGTGCGATCGTCGATCAGGCGCGCGCGGTCATGGCACACGACGCAGGTGGAGAGGAACAGGCGCTTGCCCCGGCGCTGCGCCGGCGTCAGATCCGCATCCGCCGTATCCAGTGCGAGCGTGCCGAGGGCGTAGGGGAAGGCCTCGGCGTAGCGCTCGTGATCCGGCCAGCCGTTCTCCACGGAATGGTAGCGGACGTTCGTCCGCCGGCCTTCGACGAAGGAGTCGAGGATGAAATCCGCCACGGCCTCGATCTCGCCCCGGCTCAGGATATGCTCGAAGCCCATCATGGCGCTGCCCGAACGTCCCGTGGAGACCGCGCGGATGATGTCTTCACGGTCCAGCTCGCCGGGATCGAGCGCGGTGAAATCGCGCGGCGGCGGCGTCAGGAACCGGCTTGCCACCGTCCGGGCGTCGCCGGCGTAGCCGTGGCAGAAATAACAGTGGTTGTTGTAGACCTCGCGGCCGGTGCGGTCGCCGGCAGGACCGCGCCCCGCCGAACCCGGCGTCAGTTCAGGGCTTTTTTTTTCCGTGCCGCGTCCGCCGCCCCGGCGGGAGGGTCGACAAAGGCCGTGAAGACGAACTCGGCGACGTCCGCGATCTCCTGCTCGCTCAGCACGCCCGCCCAGGCGGGCATGACCGTTCCGCGCTTGCCGGAGGAAATCGCCTCGAACAGCGCCGGCCGGTTCAAGACGCGGCGCGACTCCGGTGCGAGAAAGTTGCGCGGCGGCGGCTTGATGAATGAAGACCGCGGCCCCTGTCCGTCGCCATGCTCGCCGTGGCAGACGTAACAGTTGCCGAGGTAGAAACGGCGCCCCTTGCCGGCGTCACCGCGCAGGCCGCGCGGCAGCGCGGCGGACATGTCCGCCGCGGGCCGCGGCACGGACGCGTTCGTCGTGGCCGGTTCCGGGGCAGCCGCGGCGGCGGGTTCGTCCGCACCCGCCATGAAACTCACGCGCACATAATCGACCACCGCCGCAATATCCTGCGCGCTCATCTGGCCGCTGAAGGGCATCATGGCGGTGCCCGGCCGGCCGTGGGTCACCGAGAGGATCATGCGTTCGCGCGTGAGTTCACGGCGGATAGCCGAATCGGTGAAGTCGCGCGGTGGCGGATTGAGGCTGTTATGCGCCCAGGTGGCCCCGTTGCCACGGTCGCCGTGGCAGGCCGCGCAGTGGCGCTTGTAGAGCTGCTGGCCCGTGTTTCGCTGCGGCCCGGCCGGCGCCTGCATGAAGCTTGCGCGGATGTAGTCGACGACGCCGGTGATCTCGCCCTCGCTGAGGCGGTCTCCCCAGCCGACCATGGCGGTCCCGGGCCGGCCGTGGGTCACCGAGAGGATCATGCGTTCGCGGCTCAATTCCTGCCATGCCGCCGCCGCCGTGAAATCGCGCGGCGGGGGATTCAGGCCGAACTGGGCGCGGCTCTTCCCGTCGCCGTGCTCGCCGTGGCAGGCGGCGCAGTTATGGCTGTACAGGCGCTGCGGCTCCGATGCGGACGCCGCCGCGGCGAACAGCGACAGGCAGGCGGCGATCACGCCGGCGCGGCGCGCATAACGGAAAGACAACGGCATGAGTGATAGGCGATTCCGGCGTACGGGCGGCGTCCTGACAATGATAGCCGCATTTGCATTATAATGTCAGCCACCTGCGGACCAGGCATCGGACCGGCGCGCGTCCCCAACAGGCATCCGAGGAAAACAACAATGAGACGGATCATCGGCAGCTCCATCCTGCATACGGTCCTGGTGCTGGGAAGCGCGCTGTGGACCCTGACCGCCGCCGGCGGCACCATCCTGGGCAGCAAGCACGACTTCACCGGCCTGAACCAGCGCGCAGGCGTGCAGGCAATGTCGGGCGTCGCCTTCTCCGACTACGGCTCGCCCTGCGTGTACTGCCACATTCCGCCGGAGCAACAGGGCGGCGACAGCGCCGCGGCGGGCGGCATCTCGGGCTGGAACCGCTTCACTCCCGCCTCCGATGCCTACAACCTCTACGACAGCTTCACCCTCGACAACAAGGTCCGCACGCCGAGCCCGATCAGCCTGCTCTGCCTGTCCTGCCACGACGGCACCATGGCGGTCGACATGACAGTGTTCAAGCCCAACGGCTTTCGCAGCAGCGAGGACGCCGCGCTGCACCTGCGCATCAACAAGGCGGACGACCTGTGGAGCTGCGGCAAGTGCCACAACGGCAGGGTGGCCCACAGCATCGCCATCAAGCATCTCGACACCGATCTCAGCAATGATCATCCGATCTCGATGACCTATGCCGGACTCAACCACAAGGACCCCGACTTCCGCCTCCCCGACGGACCCTACGGCTTTGACAACGGCGTCAAGCTCTACGATAACCGCGTCGAATGCGCCACCTGCCACAACGTGCACGACCCCGACGTCACCCTGCTGCTGCGCGACCGCGCCGACCGGCTGTGCGAGACCTGCCACATCAAATGACGGTGAGGCGTGAAGGGTGAGGCGTGAAAAGATAGCTTTGAATAATTTCATCCGAGCGCTGCCCCGCAGGCCTCGCCTCACGCCTCACGCCTCACGCCTCACCCTCGTCATCGCCATCTGCCTGCTCGCCTCCTGCGCCGGCACCCCCGAGGCCGAGCGCGAGTTCATCCCCCCGGTCTATCCGCCGCCGCCCGCCGAGCCGCGCTTCGTCTACGAACGCACGCTGCTCTATAACGAGGACGTCGAGGAAGTCAGCTCCGGTATGCGTTTCAAGCAGTTCGCGCTGGGCGAGGCGCGCAAGCTGATGGGACTGGTCAAGCCGTTCGACGTCGCGGTACGCGCGGGTCGCGTCTATGTCACCGATACGGTACAGCGCGCCGTCATGGTGTTCGACATCCCCGGCAAGCGCTTCTTCCAGATCGGCGCCGAGAAGCCGGGCCGGCTGTCCAAGCCGATGGGCATCGACATCGGCGCCGACGGCACGCTCTATGTCGCCGACATCACGGAACGCCGCGTGATGGTCTACGACGCGGACGGCGTGTTCCAGCGCGCCATCGGCGGCGGGGAACTGCTGCAGCGCCCGGCCGACGTGGCTATCGCCCCCGACGGGACGCGCCTCTACGTGGTCGACACCGGCGGAGTGGATTCCATGGACCACGCCGTGCACGTCTTCGATGCGCGCAGCGGCGAGGCGGTCGGCCGCATCGGCGCGCGCGGCGCGGCGGAGGGCGAGTTCAACCTGCCGCTGCAGGCGTCCGTCGCCGCGGACGGCACCCTGTACGTGGTCGACAGCGGCAACTTCCGTGTCGAGGCCTTCGACGGCGACGGCGGCTTCCGCTTCAGCTTCGGCTCGGCGGGGCGCTTTCCCGGGCAGTTCGCCCGCCCGAAGGGCATCGCCACCGACGCCGCCGGCAACGTCTACGTGGTGGACACGGCCTTCGGCAACATCCAGATCTTCGACCCCGCGGGGCAGTTGCTCATGTTCATCGGCGAGCGCGGGCAATCGGGTTATCCCGGGAAATACATGCTGCCGGCGGGGATCGACGTGGACGGCGACGGGCGCATCTATGTCGTCGACCAGTTCTTCCGCAAGGTCGACATCTACCGTCCGGTCTCTCCGGACCCAGGCGCGCCGGTCGCTGCGGCAGACGCGGAACTACCCTAGGGGGAAACAGGGACAGGTTACAAATCTGTCCCCGATGCTGTTAACGCGCGCCCACGGCGGCGGGGCGCCAGGCGGAATCCCGCAGCCAGGCAAGCACGGCGTCCGCCTCCAGCGGCCGGCTGATGTAGAAGCCCTGCACCGAGTCGCAGCGCATGCCGGCGAGCAGATCGTAGGTCGCACGGTCCTCCACGCCTTCCGCCACCACGCGCAACCCGATGTTGTGCGCCAGGTCGATGGTCGAACGCACGATCACCGCGTCGTCGTTGTCGAGCGCCATGGCGGACACGAATGACTTGTCGATCTTCACCTCGTCCACCGGCAGGCGCTTCAGGTAGGCCAGCGACGAGTAGCCGGTGCCGAAGTCGTCGATGGAGATCCGGACGCCCTGCGCGCTCAGGCGGTTCAGCACCTCGAGGGCCTGCGTCGATCCGGGCATGATCGCGGTCTCGGTGATCTCCAGCCTGAGCTGCAGGGGCTGCCCGCCGCCGCCGATGATCCCGCGGATGGTCTCCGGCAGGCCGCCGTCGTGCAGGTTGTGCACCGAGAGATTGACCGCGATGCGCAGCTCCAGTCCGTGTGCCGCCCAGGTGCGGCTGTGCTGCGCGGCCGTATTCAGCACCCACAGGGTGAGCCCCCGGATCAGGCCGGTGCGTTCGGCGAGCGGGATGAATTCATCCGGGGCGAGCAGTCCGCGGGTCGGGTGATTCCAGCGCACCAGTGCCTCCACCCCGGTCACCTGGCCGCTCTGCAGATCGATCACCGGCTGGTAGCACAGCTTCAGCTGGTCGCTCTCCAGCGCCGTGTGCAACTCGGACTTGAGCGCGAGGTACTCCAGGCTGTGCCGGTCCAGCTCGGACCGGTACACGGCGTGGCCGCAGTGCTCGCGCTTCGCCGCGTACATCGCCACGTCGGCGTGGCGCATCAGCGTGCTGGCATCATCGCCGTGATCGGGAAACATAGCGATGCCGATGCTCGCGCCGAGCATGAAATTGTGCCCCTCCAGCTCGAACGGCCGCTCGATCTCGCGCATCACCTTGTCGGCGATGCGCACCGCGTCGCCGGCATCGGTGGCCGGCAGCAGCAGGGCGAACTCGTCTCCACCGAGCCTGGCCACGGTATCCGAGCTGCGCATCGCCGCGCCCATGCGGCGCGCCGTCTCCTGCAGGATGAGGTCGCCGAAGGGATGCCCCAGCGTGTCGTTGATCTCCTTGAAGTGATCCAGGTCGGTGATCATCAGGGCGAGCGGCTGGTGGCTGCGGCGCGCCCCGCGGATGGTGTGCTCGATGCGGTCGAACAGCAGCGCGCGGTTGGGCAGGCCGGTGAGGGCGTCGTGCAGAGCCTGGTGGCGCAGTGCCGCCAGCTGTGCGCGGCGCTGGGTGATATCACGCAGGATGCCGACGTAGTGCGGCCGGCCATGGATCGTCATGCGGCTTACGGTCAGCTCGAGCGGGAACAGTGCACCGCTTTTGTGGCGCCCGCTCGCCTCGCGCATCTCGCCGTCCATGCCGGCGAGATGCGCGGGGAGTCCTTCCCCCGCCGCCGCGCCGATGCCCGGCGGCGGGGGCAGCAGTTCGGCGATTCCCTTGCCGCGCAGCTCGTCGGCGCCGAAGCCGAAGAGGCGCTCGGCGGCGGGGTTGGAGGATTCGATCACGCCGTATTCGTTCACGTAGACGACGGCGTCCACGATATGGTCCAGCACGGCGCGGATGCGGTGCTCCGACACTGCGACCTGCTCCTCCATGCGGTCGAGCGGACGCACGACGCCGTGGTGGGCGAGGCGCCACAGTCCGAAGACGAACGTCACGGCCAGCGCCAGTGCGAACCACGCCCCGGCTGTGCCGCCGGGCATGACACCCGGGAACAACGCATCGACGCTGGCGCCCGCCGCGAGCAGCGCCAGCGCCAGGCCGGCGATCAGCAGCGCGGCGCGGGAACCCGGTGTTTTCATGCGGAACCGGTCGGCGGCGGACAGGCGCGGATCATCCGCCTCCCGCGATGCGGGCGACGCCGCCGAAGCTGCCCACCCACAGGGTGCCGTCGTCGGCCTGCGCCATCGAAAAGACATTGTTCGCGAACAGGCCGTCCGCCGTGGTCATCACGCTGAAGGAGGCGCCATCGTCATTGAGCCGGGCCAGTCCCTGGCTGGTGCCGATCCAGAGCCGGCCGCCGCGGTCCCGGTACAGCATGAAGATGTGGTTGGCGGGGAGTCCGTCCGCGGTGGTGAAATTCTTCCAGGTCGTGCCGTCGAAGCGGGCGAGGCCGGCGCCCCAGGTGCCGCACCATACGGTGCCGTCGCGGTCGACGTCGAGCGAGATGACGTAATTCGGATTGTAGGCGACCTTGAGGTCCTCGATACCCTGCTCCGCCTTCTGCTGCGCGTGGTGCTGGGAGGCTGCGGCCGGATCGCTGGTGAACTGGATCGCGTCACGCACCAGCTCATAGGGCGCCCCGAGTCCGTCGCCGTGCTTCCAGTGCTTCCAGGCGCCGTCCCGATAACGCGCCAGGCCTTCCTCGGTCGCAAACCACATATCGCCGTCGGCGCCCTCCGCCAGATTGTAGACCCAGGGATTGGGCAATCCGCCGGAGGTGTTCTCCATTGTGAACGTCTCCCAGCGGGCGGGATCGTCGAGCGCCCCGCTACGGATGCGATTGACGCCGGACCAGGTCGCAATCCACACGTCGCCGTTGCGCGCCTTCTGGACATCGTAGACAAACTGGTCGGCGAGCCCCTGCGGAATATTGTAGTTTTTCCACTGTCCGGTCGCCGGGTCCAGCAGGGACAGGCCGCCGCCGTAGGTGCCCACCGCGATCCTGTCGTCGAGCCGGCTGATATGGAAGATGCCGTTCGACAGGATGCCCGGGACCTGGTTGTCGAAGATGCTGTGGCTGTCCGTCGCGGCGTCGTAGCGGATCACCCCGCCCGAGGTGCCAATCCAGGCCACGTTCGACTCCACCATGAGACCCTTGACGTTGCGGTTGCCGACGCGGAAGTGGGTGAAACGCCGGTCACCCGCGCCCATGCCCGGCGCGGTTACAGCGCCATCACCGGACGGCGGCAGCGTCGGATGTCCGGCCGGCAGCGGCGCGGCGGGATCGACCTCGTCGAGCGGCGCGCGGATCTCCTGCCCGGTGCCGCGTTTGCCCTGGTTGGCGCCGAGGAGGTAGCCGCCCACCACGAAGACGCCCGCCAGCACGATGAGCAAGGCCCAGGTTTTATGATCGAATTTCATCTCGGTCGTCCGCTCCCGCAACAAGTGGGGACAGATTTATTTATTACGGGCCGGGGACAGATTTTAAATCTGTCCCCTTTGCATGAGAAAAATAAATCTGTCCCCATTTTCCGATGTACCGCCTCAGTCACCGATCCGCGCCACGCCGCCCCGCGTCCCCGCCCAAACCTCGCCGGCGGCGGTCGCCTCCAGCGCGTACACCGCCTCGCCCGGCAGTCCGTCGGCGCGGCGGAAGGTCTGCCATGCGCTGCCGTCATAGCGTGACAGGCCCTGGTCGGTCCCGAACCAGAGATTGCCGCGCGCGTCCTCGGCGACGGCGAACACGATATTGCCGGCCAGCCCGTCGGCCGTGCTCAGGTTGCTCCAGCGCTCGCCATCGAAGCGGCTCACCCCGCCGCCCCAGGTGCCGGCCCATACGCGGTCGTCCTTGCCGACATGGATGCAGAACACGTAGTTCGGGTTGTAGCTCGCCTGGCCGTCAACCAGGACGCTCAGATCGTGACGCGCCCGCGTGCCGAGGCCGGTGTTGCTGCTGAGCGGGAGCTTGTCACGGTTCGGGGCGCCGAGTCCGTCGGCATGGGTCCATTCGCGCCAGCGCTCCCCGTCGAACATCGAGACGCCGCCCTCGGTGCCGAACCACGCGCGGCGCCTGGAATCCACCCCGATACCGTAGACCCACTCGTTGACCAGCTCGTCGTGATAGGTCTCGAATGCGCCGCCTTCCGCCGGCAGGCGGTTGACGCCGGCCCAGGTGCCGATCCAGATCCCGGCGCCGGGATCCTCCGCCAATGCGTACACCCAGTAGTCTGCCAGGCCGTGCATCGGAAACCAGGTCTTCCACTCCGCGCCGCGCAGGCGCGTCACCCCGCCGCCGTTGGTGCCGAACCACTTGTCCCCCGCGCTGTCGACCAGGACGGAAAACACGTATTCATTGGCCAGCCCGTCGCCGCGGGTATACGTCTTGCGTACCTCGCGCGTATCAAGATCGATCTCATGCACCCCGAGCGAGGTCCCCACCCACAGCGCGCCGGCGTCAGGATCCGCCGCCAGGGCGCGCACATAGACGTCCTGGCCGACCTCGAATGTCTCCAGAATCCTGGCGGGCGCCGGTACCGGCTCCGGTGGCGCAGTCGCCGCCGCCTGCTCCTGCCCGTCCCTGGAGCAGGCTCCCAGCGCCGCCGCCAGCAGGATCGCTGCGCCGCAGAACGAACGCTTCATCGATTCAGGCGCAGGGTTCTCAGATAGGCGATGACGTCGAGGAGTTCGGTTTCGGTGAACATGCCCTGATAGGCCGGCATCATCCCGCGCCCGGACTTCAGGGTGCGCATCAGTTCGAGGTCCGGTTTCATCAGGGTGTCGCCGCGCATGAAATCAGGCGCCCCCGGGATCTGCCCGACGCCGCTGGAGCCATGGCAGTTCTCGCAATGGGTCTTGTAAATCTTGCGGCCCTGGAGCGGGTCGGCCGCCATGGCCGGCTGCCAGAGTCCCGCCATCCCCGCCGCGAGCGCCAGCATGCGCAGCCCGCGAATGTACGCATGAAATCCGGTCATCATCCCCCCTTCACCCCGTCGGCACCCTGCTCCCCGGCAGTGAACGCGCCGGGTGTGGGCGCCATTATACATCCTGCAGCCGGTCCAGGCTCCCGCCGGCGGCCGCCTCGAGAATGGCGGGCAGTTCGGGCCGGCCCCAGTCGCGCTCGCCGACGATGCGCTTCAGCAGCACGCCCTCGGGCGAGATGATGAAAGTGTCCGGGTAGACCCGGATCTCGAGCACGCGCCGCACGAGCGCGGCTTCCTTGTCCAGGTAGCTCTTGAAGGTCACGCCCCTCTCGCGCAGGAATTCCTGCGCGATATCGCGCTCCGCATCGACGGACAGGCCGATGACGGCGAAACGCGCCGGATCCAGCGTCTGATGCAGGCGCTCCAGGCCGGGCAGTTCCTGGCGGCAGGGCGCGCACCAGGTCGCCCACACATTCAGCACCACCAGCCTGCCGCGATACTGTTCCAGGGACTCGCGGCTGCCGTCGAAATTGCTCAGCGTCAGCGCGGGAAAACGGCGTCCTTCGACAAGGGCATCGGGGGGCGGCGCCTGGCTGCAGGACATGAGCGCCGCGGCCATGCACAGGGAGGCGGCAAACGCGCGCATGGCGGCGCCCGTCAGCGCGCGCGGCACTGCGCCGCGTTGCTCAGGGCAGTACCTCGCTGATCACCACGTCCACGGGCGCGGCGGCGGCGGTGCGCACGACCGCGCTGCGGCCCTGCAGATCACCGCTCTTGGGCATGGCGCTGCCGTCCCTGGAAACGCGCGCGACCACCACCACCTCGGCGAAGCGCGACAGGTTCAGCGACGGATCCATCGCCATGGAGTCGTCCAGGGCGTACTGCAGCGGCAGGTCACCCGCCTGCGCGCGCAGCACCGCAAGCGGCATGCGCGGTCCGTTCGGCGCCTGGGCGAAGACGAACACCGTATCGGTGTCCTGCACGCGGCCGCGCAGCGCCTGGTCCAGGCGCACGGTACCCTTCAGGGCGGCGGCCGCCGCCGTCTGCGGCGCGGAAACGGACGGCGTTCCCCCGGCCTCGCCCAGCAGGCTTTCCGCCTCGGCGATATTGCCCTCCATCGCCCGCGCCGCCTCGGAATCCTTCGGCACCATGGCGTAGAGCCGGCGCCAGTAGTCGAGCGCGGCGCGGTAGTCGGCGCGTTCGTAGGCCGCGGTGCCGGCCAGCCACAGGCCCTTGTGGTTGTTCGGGTCGAATGCGAGCGCCTGGTTGATCAGTTCCAGCGGGCGCCCCTCGAGCGATTGACCGCTCGCCATCGCCAGCGCGTCGGCGTAATCCACCAGCAGGTCCGGGGTCTGCAGGTTCAGCGCCACCGCCTTTTCGAGCGCGGCGCGCGCGTCGTCGAAGCGCTCCAGCACCAGGTAAGAACGTCCCAGCATGGCCCAGCCTTCGGCGTTTTCCGGCTCGGCGGCCAGGCGCTGCTCCAGCCGCTCCACCATCTGGTTGATCTGGTGTGCCATGTCCCCCTCGCCGCCACCCGCGGCGGCCATCGTCGCCGGCTGCGGCGCCAACAGACCGGGCGCGCCCAGCAGGACGTAGGCGCCGACCGTCAGCAGCGGCACCAGCACCGCCAGCACAGCCGCGCTGGCGCGCGCGGCGCGATGCGGCGGTGCGGCGGGCCCCGGCGCCTCGGCGACGTCCTCGAGCAGACGCCGCTCGAGCTCCTCGCGTCCCTGCCGGTACTGATCCTGCGTCAGCACGTCGTTCTGCAGGTCGCGCCCCATCTCGGCAAGCTGGTCACGGTAGACCGTGATGTTGAGCGCCTTGCGCTCGACGGCCTGGTCAGCCGCCTCGCGCTTGAGCAGGGGGGGCACAATGAACAGCAGGGCCGCGCCCAGCAACAGCACGGCCACGATGATGAACAGGGTCATGAACCGCCTTTATCCTTCGTCTCTTTGACACCCAGCAGGGACTCTGCCTGCCGGACCTCTTCCGCGCTGAGTTCCCGCCGCGGCGCGCGGCGCTGGCGCAGGGTCATCACCACCAGCAGCACCGCCCCCGCTGTCAGCAGGATCAGCGGCCCGGCCCACAGCAGCGCCGTAGTGGACTTGACGGGCGGGCGGAACAGGATGAAATCGCCATAGCGCTGCACCAGGAACTCGGTGATCTCCTGATCGGACTTGCCCGCCCGCATCATGCCCTCGATCTCGGCGCGGATGTCCTGCGCGAACCCGGAGTCGGACTCCGCAATCGACTGCCCCTGGCACACCAGGCAGCGCAATTCCGCCTCGAGGTTCTTGATGCGCGCCTCCAGGGCGGGGTCCAGCATCGATTCCGCCTCGCCCGCGATCGACAGCGGGGCCATGCCCCACGCGCCGATCAGGACGGCCAGCAGCCACGCCGCCGCACCGAGCCGCCGCCGCACCGCTCCACGGGGGCGCATCAGGCCTGCCCCTGCAGCTCGCGGATCAGCGGCAGGATCCGGTTCTGCAGCGCGTCCACGTTGATCGGCCCGATCTGCTTGTAGCGGATCACGCCGCGCGCGTCGATCACATAGGTCTCCGGCACGCCGTAGACGCCGTAATCCAGGCCGACGCGGCCGTCCGCGTCGAAGGCGCTCTCGAGGTAGGGATTGCCCAGCTGCCGCAGCCAGGTGACGGCCTCGTCGCGCGTGTCCTTGTAGTTGAGGCCGTAGATCGGCACGATCCCGCGCCGCGACAACTCGACCAGCAGCGGATGTTCCTGCCGGCAGGAGACGCACCAGGAGGCCCACACGTTCAGCATCCATACCTTGCCCGCCATGTCCCTGTTGGAGATCTGCGCGGCGGCGTCATGCAGGCGCGGCAGGCTGAAATCCGGCGCCGCCTTGTCGATCAGCGGCGACGGCACCTCGCTCGGATTCAGCACCAGCCCCTTGCCCAGAAAGACCACCAGCAGCGCGAATACCGCCAGCGGCAACAGCAGTCGCAACCTCAAGACTTGGCCTCCATCGGCAGCGCCGGCGCGGTGCCGCCCTCGCCTGCCGGGCCGGCGACGTCCTCGTCACGGGCGCTGGCACGCGCGAGGCGGTAACGCCGGTCACTGACCGCCAGCAGGCCGCCCAGCGCCATCAGCAGGCAGCCGCCCCAGATCCAGTCGACGAAGGGCTTGTAATAGATGCGTACGCTCCAGGCGCCGCCTTCGAGGGGTTCGCCGAGCGAGACGTAGAGGTCACGCAGCAGCCCGGTATCGATCGCCGCCTCGGTCATCGGCATGGTCTGCACGGTGTAGACGCGCTTCTCGGGATGCATCAGCACGATGTCGCGCCCGTCCCGGCTCACCTGCACATAACCGCGCTCGGCAACGAAGTTGGCTCCCTTGCTCTCCACCACGCCGTCAAAGCGGAAGGTGTATCCGGCGATGGTGGTGGAATCGCCGACGCCCATGCGCAGGTCCTTTTCCACCTCTAAACCCTGCACCAGCGTGACGCCGATGATGAAGACCGCAACGCCGAAGTGGGCGAGCTGCATGCCCCAGTAGCTGCGCGACAGGCCCGCGAACGGAGGCGTGCCGGCCGCGCGCGCGCGCTGCATGCGGCGCCCGATGTTGAGTCCGATGGTGACGATCAGCCAGGCCGCGAGCAGCAGTCCGAGGCTGATCATCGGCGTCCACTTGCCGAGCGCGAAGGGCAGCGCCAGCGCGACCAGGACGGCGCTGAGGAAGGCCCAGCGCAGCCGCAGCGCGAGTTCGGGCAGTTCAGCCTTCCGCCAGCGCGCGATGGGCCCGATTCCCATCAGGAACACCATCGGCGCCATCAGCGGCACGAACACCGACTCGAAGTAGGGCGGTCCCACGGAAATCTTGCCGAGGTTGAGCGAGTCCAGGAACAGCGGATAGAGCGTGCCGAGCAGGACGGTGCCGCAGGCGGTCACCAGCATCACGTTGTTCATCAGCAGGAGGGACTCGCGCGAGACGACCGTGATACCGCCGCTGGTGCTGACGCGCGGCGCGCGCAGCGCGTACACCAGCAGCGAGCCGCCGACCACCAGCGCGAGCAGTATCAGTATGAACACGCCGCGGCGCGGGTCGTTGGCGAAGGAATGCACCGAAGTCAGCACGCCCGAGCGCACCAGGAAGGTCCCGAGCAGGCTGAGCGAGAAGGCGATGATCGCGAGCAGCACGGTCCAGTTCTTGAACGCGCCGCGCTTCTCCGTCACCGCGAGGGAATGTATCAGCGCGGTGCCCACCAGCCACGGCATGAAGGAGGCGTTTTCGACCGGATCCCAGAACCACCAGCCGCCCCAGCCCAGCTCGTAATAGGCCCACCAGCTGCCGAGCGCGATGCCCAGGGTGAGAAACATCCACGCCACCGTGGTCCACGGCCGCGACCAGCGCGCCCACGCCGCGTCCAGCCGGCCGCTGAGGAGGGCCGCGATGGCGAAGGCGAAGGCGACCGAGAACCCGACGTAGCCCATGTACAGCATGGGCGGGTGCAGCACCAGGCCCGGATCCTGCAGCAGCGGATTGAGGTCGTTGCCTTCGAGCGGCGCCGGAACCAGCCGCTCGAACGGGTTCGAGGTCAGCAGGATGAACAGCAGGAAGCCGATCGCGACCAGGCCGAGCACACCGATCACGCGCGCCACGATGTCATCCGGCAGGTTGCGGCTGAACAGCGTGACCGCGCAGGTCCAGCCGCTCAGGATCAGCATCCACAGCAGCATGGAGCCCTCATGGCCGCCCCATACCGCGGCAATGCGGTAAGGCAGCGGCAGCAGGGTGTTGGAATGCTCCGCCGCATAGAGCACCGAGAAGTCGCTGGTGATGAAGGTGTAGGTCAGGCACAGATACGCGATCGCGACATACACGAATTGCGCCTGGGCCGCGGGCCGCGCCACGCGGATCCACGCCGCCTTGCCGCGTGCCGCGCCGATCAGCGGAAGCGTGCTCTGCGTCAGCGCCATGGCGAGGGCCAGTATCAGGGCGAAATGTCCGATCTCCGGTATCATGGGCACACTCCTCTGCTATCCATCGGGCACTATTCCACGAGGCTCGACGCGCCGGGCATGGCGGCCGGACTGTTGGCGGATTTGGCCTGCTCGAGGGCGTCGGCGACCTCGGGCGGCATGTAGGTTTCGTCGTGCTTGGCCAGCACCTCGTCGGCGTAGAACACGCCGTCTTCGCCGAGCCGTCCCTGGGCAACCGCGCCCTGACCCTCGCTGAACAGGTCGGGCAGGATGCCGGAAAACACCACCGGGACCACCTTCGCGGTGTCGGTCACCTCGAAGCGCACCGTCAGGCCGTCGGATTCGCGCTGGACGCTGCCGTCCACCACCATCCCGCCGAGGCGGAAGGTCTTGCCGACCGGGGCCTCGTTCGCTACCACCTGGGACGGGCTGAAGAAGAACACCAGGTTGCCGCTGAAAGAATTCAACACCAGCCCCGCGGCGACGGCGATACCGGCGAGTCCGATCACGATAAAGGCCAATCGTTTATGCCTGGGTTTCATTGCCCGTCTGCGCTCCCCCGCCCCTCTGTGCATCTCCGTGAATTCGACCCAGGCGGCCCAGAAGAGTCCGCCGCCGCCGCATCACCAGCGCCACCTCGAGCAGCATCAGCACGGCCGTCACCGCGTAGGATCCCCACACATAGAAGGCATAGCCTCCCATGCTGAAAAACTCGGCCGGGTTCATGGTACCTCCCGTGCGGCGACCTCGGCCACCCACTCGCTGTGGCGCTCGCGCTCGAGGATCTCGCAGCGCACACGCGCCAGCACCACTGCGATGGTATACATCCAGAAGGCCAGCGTCATCACCAGCATGGCGGTCAGCATCGTCGCCGCCATGGTCGAGCCCTTGTCCAGGCTGATCGAGGCGCCCTGGTGCAGGGTATTCCACCACTGTACGGAGAAATAGATGATGGGTACGTTGACCGCACCGATCAGCGCCAGCAGGCCGCTCGCGCGCGCCGCCCGGCGCGGTTCGTCGATCGCCGCCTGCAGCGACATGAAACCGAGGTAGAGGAACAGCAGGATCAGCTCCGAGGTGAGCCGCGCGTCCCACACCCACCACGCGCCCCACATGGGCTTGCCCCACAGCGCGCCGGTCCACAGCGCGATGAAGGTGAACAGGGCGCCGGTCGGCGCTAGCGCCCGCGCCATGAAGGCCGACAGGCGCGTATTGAAGACAAGGCCGAGCCCGGCATAGAACGCCATCACCAGATAGATGAACATCGACATCCAGGCCGCCGGCACGTGGATGAAGATGATGCGGTAGGCCTCGCCCTGCTTGTAGTCCGTCGGCGCGACGACAAAGCCGAGGTACAGCCCGGCCAGGGTCAGCAGCGCGGCGGCCACGCCGAACCAGGGGACGAGACGCCCCGCCAGCGGATAGAAGCTGACCGGGGAGGAATACTTGAACCAGTTGGGAGCCATGCGTCCTGCTATACCCGTTTTATCCGTGATGTCATCGCCAAAGTACCGTCACCCGCCTCATTCGAGCGAGATTCGCAGCGCCGCCGCCGTCACCCACGGACCGAAACACAGGGCCAGCACCAGCAGCGCCCCCAGCAGGGACAGGTGGGCGCCCGCCTCGAGGCCGCTCGCCACCGCCTCCACCGCCCCCGCCCCGAAGATCAGCACCGGGATGTACAGGGGCAGAACGAGCAATGATATCAGCGCGCCGCCACCGCGTAATCCCAGCGTCAGCGCCGCGCCCATGGCCCCGACCAGGCTCAGCACCGGCGTGCCGATAAGCAGCGTCAGCATCAGCACCCCGAGCAGGGGCCCGCTCAGGCCGAACTGCAGGCCGAGCAGCGGCGACATGAGCACCAGCGGCGCACCGGTCGTCAGCCAGTGCGCGGCCACCTTGCCGAGCACGATCAGCGACAGCGGATGCGGGCTCAACAGCATCTGCTCCAGCGTGCCGTCCATGTGGTCGGCGGTGAACAGACGCCCCAGCGACAGCATCGTCGCCAGCAGCGCGGCCACCCACAGGATGCCGGGCGCAATCATGCGCAGGGTCGCCATCTCCGGACCGACGCCGAGCGGGAACAGGCTCACCACGATCACAAAAAAGAACAGCGTCGTCAGGACGTCGGTCACGCGCCGGCCTGCAATCGTAAGATCGCGCGCCAGGATGTTGCGGGTGCCGCTCAGCAGTCCGGTGCCGCTCATATCTATCTAACCAGTAGGGGGACAGATTGGAAATCTGTCCCCCGCATCCATATGGGGACGGACTTAAGTCCGTCCCCTAACCTAATCTCAGCTGCTTCACGGCGCCCGCGTCGATCGCCACCTGCTGGTGGGTCGTCAGGACCACCAGGCCGCCTTGCGCGAGGTGATTGCGGATCACCGCCTGCAGCAATTCCACCGCGGCACTGTCCAGCGCGACATACGGTTCGTCAAGGATCCACAGGTGCGCGCGCGTGAGCAGCAGTCGGGCGAGGCACACGCGGCGCCTCTGGCCCTGTGACAGCACCTTCGCCGGCAGGGTCTCGAGCCCGCCCAGGCCCATCTCGCCAAGCGCCCGCACCAGCTCCGTTCCGGACGGGTCGTGGCCGGCGATCCGGCAGTTGATGCGGAGATTCTCCAGACCGTCGAGGTCGTCCTTTACGCCACTCAGGTGGCCGAGATACACCACCTCCGCGCGATAGGCGTCACCCGCCGTGCGGATATCCTCGCCATTCCAGTGGATCGACCCCTCCGCAGGCGCCACCAGGCCGCAGATCATGCGCAACAGCGTGGTCTTGCCGCTGCCGTTGGGACCGTTCACATAGAGCAGTTCGCCGGCATCCAGGGCAAAGTCCAGACCGGCGAACAGCCGGCGGTCGCCGCGTACCGCCGCCAGGGCATTGCCTTGCAGCATGCTTCAGTCTCGGCCCCGGCCGCTAATGCCACGGTATCTTAACATAGTGCCATCTGAACCCTGGGATGAGGCGCGGGTAAATAATCCCGCAAAACGGCGCAAATGCGGAGCCTGGCGCGCCCGTTTCAAGCGGCCGTTAAGTGTGTCATAGATCGGCGTTACGCTCAATCAAACCGTCCGCGGCGTCGTCATACCCCGAAAGTAGTAACGGGAATCGGCGCGGGCTTCCGTGCGGCCGGCTATGGCGCGGCGTCTTGGTATAGTATTGTGGTTTCGCGGCCGCCGCCGCGCCCTGCCAGGACAACGCACTCCATCGGTGTAAATATTATGAAAGGCATCGCACAGTTCCGTGCCCGTCTCCAGCACAGTGTCATCGGCCAGGCGCGCCTGATCGACCGCCTGCTCATCGCCGTGCTGACCGGCGGGCACGTGCTGCTCGAAGGACTGCCCGGGCTTGCCAAGACCACCGCCGTGCGTGCGCTCGCCGGCGGCATGGCGCTGGGCTTCCAGCGCATCCAGTTCACGCCCGACATGATCCCCGGCGACATCACCGGCAGCGACATCTTCCTGCCGCAGGACGGCCAGTTCCAGTTCATCCCCGGCCCGGTCTTCAACGAGATCATCCTCGCCGACGAGATCAACCGCGCGCCGCCCAAGGTGCAGTCCGCCCTGCTCGAGGCGATGCAGGAACGCCAGGTGACCGTAGGCGGGACGACGCGCGCGCTGCCCGGGATCTTCATGGTGATCGCGACGCAGAACCCGATCGAGCAGGAAGGCACCTATCCGCTGCCGGAGGCCCAGCTCGACCGCTTCCAGATGAAGGTGCGCCTCGGTTATCCCTCCGCCGAAGACGAGCTGAGGATCCTGCATCTCGAACGCGGACGGATGGCCGGATCGGCGCAGGCGGCTCCGGCGGATCCCGCGCTGGCGGCGGCCGAGGTGCTGGAACTGCGCCGCACCGTCAACGCCGTCTATCTCGACGAAATGCTTGAACGCTACATCGTCGCGCTGGTCGGTGCGACGCGCGAACCGGCGCGCTGGGACGCGGAGCTGGCGGACTGGCTGACGCGCGGCGCCTCGCCGCGCGCCTCGCTCGCGCTGGCGCACACCGCGCGCGCACAGGCCCTGCTCGCCGGACGTGACTTCGTCGAGCCCGACGACATCCTCCAGCTCGCGCCCGATGTGCTCAATCACCGCATCGGCATCAGCTTTGCCGCGCGCGCCGCCGGCGTCTCGGCGGACGGGGTGATCGAGCGTATCGTTGCATGCGTGCCGGTCCCCTGAAGCAACCCGTTCCGGCCGCTCCGCTGCTGGCACCGGCGGAGCTGGAGCGTCTGCAGCAGCTCGCGCTGCAATACCGCAGCCGCAGCGGGCGCGCCCGCCAGGCGCCCGGCCCGGGCAGGCACCAGGCGCTCGCGCGCGGCCAGGGCATGGAGCTGTATGACGTGCGCCCGTACCAGGCGGGCGACGACATCCGCAGCATGGACTGGCGCGCCACCGCGCGCAGCGGCCGGCCGACCACCAGGGTCTTCGTCGAGGAGCACTCACGCCGCCTGTTCCTGTTCATCGACCGCCGCCCCGGCATGATGTTCGGCACCCGGCGCGAACTCAAGGCGGCCACCGCCGCCCGCGTCGCCGCGCTGCTTGCCTTCACCGCGCTGGCGGAAAGAGAACCCGTCGCCGGCCTCGTGTTCGGGGAAGACGTCCGCCATCATGCGCCTGCGCACACCCCGGAAGGCGTGCTGCCCCTGCTGCAGCATGCCGCCGCCGCGCCGCCGCCAGCGGCGGTCGCCGCCGGCCATGCGCCGGCGTCACCGCGCGAAGCGATGCGGTCCGCCGCCGTGCGCCAGTCCGCCGCGGGCGCGCTGATCTACCTGATCGGCGATTTTGCCGACGTCGCAGACGGCCAGGCCACGCTCGCCGACTACCTGCCGCCGGCGGACCGGATCCAGGCAGTCGCGATCCGCATCGTCGACACCGCGGAACAGGAGCTGCCCGCGGCCGGCCTGGTGCGCCTCGCCGCGCCGGCGGGGGGGCCGCCGGCGCTGATCGACACGTCCGATCCCGCGTTGCGCCGGCGTTACCGCGAACGCATGGCGGCGCGCGAGGCCGCGCTGCGCGACGCCTGCGCACGCCACCACGTCCCGCTGCACACCGTCAGCAGCCGGCACGACCTGCTGCCGCAACTGGAACCGCTGCTGTGAACCCGGCCGACACCCTCGCGACGCTCGCCGACATCGAACTGCCCGCGCCGCCGGACTGGTGGCCGCTGATCACGCTAGCGGCGGCGCTGCTGGTCGTGGCCGGAGCAATCCTGTTTCGTACGGCAACGAGGAGACAGACACATTCTGCCGCCGTCGCGCCGGCAAGCGGCGACGACAGCGCCCGCGAGGCCCTGGGGCGACTGGAGCAGTTGCAACAGGAATGGGCATCAGGCGCGCTCGATGCGCACGCGGCCGCCTACCGGCTGGCCACACTGCTGCGTCTCGGCCTCGGCCTGCCTCAGCTCCATCCCGCCGCGCCGCCCACCGGCCTCGACACGGAGCTTTGGCGGAATACGCTGGCGCTGCTGCACGAACTGCGCTACGCCCCGGCGCCGGCACAGACACTGACGCCCGAGACATTCACGCGCGCACGGCACTGGCTCAGCACGCATGAACCCGGAGGAGCGGTGCGCGATGTTTGAATTCGCCGCGCCGCTCTGGCTGCTGCTGCTCCCGCTGGCACCGCTCGCATGGTGGCTCACCCGGCGCCGCGCCCCGAACCGGGCCGGTGCGCTGCTGCATCCACAGGCGGAACTGCTCGCCGAGCTGCAGGGCAGAAGCACGCGCCTGCTCCGGGCGCCCTGGTTCTGGCTGATTTCCTGCACGCTGCTGCTGCTCGCGCTGGCGCGGCCGCAGTGGCTCGACGCGCGTGCGCCCGGACTCGAACCCGGTCACAACGTGATGTTCGCCATTGATGTGTCAGGCTCGATGCGCGCGCTCGACTATGTCATCGACGGCCGCCCGGCCAGCCGCCTCGACGCACTCAAGCGCGCGCTGCGGGAGTTCCTCGCGCTGGCGCACGGCGTGCGCGTCGGCGCCGTGGTGTTCGCCGACGACGCCATGACCCTGCTCCCGCTCACCGCCGACCTCGCGCTCGCGCGCGAGCTGGTCGCCGAGATCGACAACAGCCTGGCCGGCGAGAAGACCGCGCTCGGCGACGCCATCGCGCTGGGGGTGAAACGCCTGCAGGCCGTCGACGATCCCGTGCGCGTGCTGGTGCTGCTCACCGACGGCAGCGCCACCGGGGGACTGATCACTCCCGACGCCGCGGCGGTGATCGCGCGCGCTTCGGGCGTTCGCCTCTACACGGTCGGCTTCGGCCGTGCGGGCAAGGTCGCCTTCCCCGGCAGCCCGGTGGAGGCGCCGATGAGCGCCGAACTCCCGCCCGACGAGGCCCAGCTGCAGCGCCTCGCCGCGGCGACCGGCGGCGCCTATTTCGAGGCCGCCGACGCGGAAACCCTGTCCGGCGTGCTGGCCGAGATCGAACGCCTGGAGCAGGCGCGCATACCCGCCGCGCGCCGCGCCGCCGTCCACGAATGGTACTGGCTGCCGGCCGCGGCCGCGCTCATCATCCTGCTGCTCGCCGAGCAGCGCCGGCGCCGCGAGGGGGTCCCCGCGTGAACGACTGGCTGCCCATCGCGCTGCGTGCACCGTGGTGGCTGCTGCTCCTGCCGCTGCCGTGGCTGGCAGGGACGGACTCCCATCCCTGGAAGAGGCTGAAGCATTTTCTGTCATTCCAGCGAAGACGGGCCTCCGGAAGCGCTGCTGATGCGGTCATGGAAAACCGCTGGCTTCCCGCTTTCGCGGGAATGATGAAAAAGGATCCCGGTCGTTACCGGAACTTCGCCGACCCGCACCTGCTGCAGTGGCTGCTCATCGGTTCCGCGCATGCGGCCGGATCCAATCTCATCCGTCTGGTCTGGCTGCTGATCGTCATCGCCGCGAGCGGCCCCTACCTGCCGCAGGCGGGCGAGACTGCGCGTCGCATCGGCATGGACCTCGCGGTGGTTATCGATATCTCGCCCTCGATGGCGGCGGATGATGCCGAACCCACGCGGCTCAGGCGTGCCGCGCTGGAGCTGCACGACCTCGTCGGCCGCCTCGGCGACGACCGCGCCGCGCTGGTCGTCTACTCGGCCTATGCCTACCGCATCCTGCCTCTGACGCACGACCTCACGCTGCTCGATTACTACGCCGGGGCGCTGGCCCCCGAACTCACCCGCCGCCATGGCAGCAACCTGGCGCAGGCACTGGAGTACGCCGGGCAGGCGCTCGGCGACGAGCGTACGCGCGGGCGGGCGGTGGTGCTGCTGAGCGACGGCGAGACCGCCGACCGTGCCGGCACACTCGCCGCGGCGGACCGGTTGAAGGCGCGCGGCATCCCGGTCTACGCGCTCGGCATCGGCAGCGCGGCCGGCGCGCCCGTCCCCGGCGCGAGCGGCTTCCTGCGCACGGCCGACGGCCTCGTGGTCTCGCGCCTGGACCGCACGCTGCTCGCCGAAGTCGCGCGGCGCAGCGGCGGTGTCTATGCCGACGCGCGCGCCGACGACCGCGACTGGGACGAACTCCTTCCCGGCCTCGAATCCCTGCGCCGCAGTTCCCTGCCGCCGCCCCGACCGCACACGGGCTATCCGCTGCACCCCTGGCTGCTTGCCGCCGCGTTCGCGCTGCTCGTGTGGAGTGGCGTGCGCCGCCCCCGCGCCGCAACAGCCCCGCTGTGCCTGCTCCTCGTCGCCGGCAGCCTGGCGCCGCAGGCCGGGCACGCCGCGCCGTGGCAGGAGCAGGCCGCCTACGACGCCTTGATGCGAGGCGAGAACGCCGCGGCCGCGACACGCTATCAGGCGCTCGACAATTACGCCGGCTGGCTCGGGCGCGGCGCCGCCCATTACCGGCAGCAGCAGTGGGTACCGGCGCTTGCCGCCTTCGCCGCCGCGGTCGAGCAGGCCGGCGACGACGAGGAGCGCGCGATCGCGCTGTATAACCAGGGCACCACGCTCGCCCGCCTGGGCCGTTACGCCGAGGCGGAACGCGCGCTCGCACACTCCCTGCAACTGCGGCCGAACCACCCGCGCGCGCAACTCAACCTGAACCTCGTCAGGCGCGCCGGTACGAAGCCGCCGCACGCGCCCGCGTCGGGGACGGCGCGCCGGAGCGATTCCGCGGAGCGCATCACCAGCGCCCCCGATGCGACAAACCGGAATGCCGCCGCACGCGGCAACAACGCCGCATCGCCGACAGCCGGCAGCGGCAAACGGGTGGCGGGAGACGCGTCGATGTCGCCGGACGCACGGCTGACACGCAGCCTCGGCGACCTCGCCGACCTGCGCGACCGTCCGGACGAGATCCTGCGCCATCGCTTCCTGGTGCAGGATACCGGGCACCCGCTGGTGGCGGAGGAACAGGCATGGTGAGACTCGCGCTGCTGATGCTGTGCACCCTGCTCGCCGCACCCGAGGGCCACGCCGCGGGCGGCAGCTTCACGGCCGCAGTCGACCGCAGGGAGCTGTACCAGAATGAGCACGTCGTGTTCACGCTGTCGCTCGCCGATAGCGACACCCGCCTGCGCGCCGAGGGCGTGGCACCCAACATCGACCTCACCCTGCTGACCGGTCTGTTCGAACTCGGCGTGCCGCGCAGCGACTTCCGCTTCAACATCGCACGCGCCGAGCGGCGCTCGACCTCGGAGCTGACGGTTGAACTGTTTCCGCGGCGCAGCGGAAACCTGATCATCCCCGCGTTCACCGTGGACGGCCTGAGCACGCAGCCGATCGCCCTGAAGGTGCTCCCGCTGCCCGCCGACGCCGGGCCTGAGGTGTTCACACGCAGCGGCATCACCCGGCGCACCCTGTACGTCGGTGAACAGACCCAGCTCTATCTCGACCTGTATTACCGCACCAGCCTGAAGACGGCCGAGTTCGGTGCCGGGCTCGAGACCGAACCGCTGCAGATCGAGGCGCATGCCCTGCCGGTCGCGGAGCGCAGCGAGGATGTCGGCGGCCTGGAATACAGCGTGACGCGCAGCGCGTGGGCCGTGAGCCCGCAGTCGGATGCGCCGGTCACCTTCCATCTGCCCGCGCTGTGGATCGAGACCCGCGCGGGGAAAAAGTGGCGCCTGCCCGCGGAGGTGCAGAGGCTCACGGTGCGGCCACTCCCGGCGGATGTTCCGGCCGGGACACTCGCCGCGCGGCCGCTTCTCGCGCAAACCGCATTCGAAACTGCGGTCGCCGGACGCATCGTGCCCTGGCAGATTACGCTGCAGGCCGCCGCCGGACTCAACACACTGCCGGAGCAACTGCCATTCGCGCCCGCGCCGGGAGATTTCAAGCTCTACTTCGACCCGCCGGAACGCCGGCTGGAGACCCGGGCGGACGGCGGCGTCGACAGCATCGCAGTCTATAGTGGTTACCTCATGCCGCTCACCGCGGGCGCCTTCACCGCGCCGGCGCTTGAGCTTCCTTATTACGACGCAGAACGCGGCACGGTGGAGCTCGCCGTGCTGCCGGGACAGGCGCTGCAGGTCGCGGCGGGGGAATCACCCGCACCAGAGACCACCGTTTCAATACCCGAAACGCCCGCACCCGTGCCAAGCGCTGCGGGCAATGGAATCGCCGCGCTGACCGTCTGGCAGTCCGCCGCCGCCATATTTCTTCTCGCCTGGCTGATCACCCTCGGCCTGTGGTGGAGACGACCGGAGGGCCGCCGCCTTCGACGGGGAGAAACAGCCTCCGGGCCCGACTCAGCGGGACATCCTTTGAAGCAGAAACTGCTCGCCGCACTGGGAGGTGCGCGCACCCTGGAACAGGGCTTGCGAGAGTGGGAACGCCATTATGGAGCGGATCAGGAGCTGCGCGCGGCGGTGCGGGCCGTGCAGCACCTGTGCTATCAGCCCTCCAGCGCTGTTGACGAAACCGAGATCCGGAAGCTCGTAGCGCGTGCGATCAGCGGTGCGCGCGACCGGCGCCCTGTGGACGATTCATCCCCGGATGATTGGTCGCCGCAAGTTTTCAGGCCGGTCAAACGGCAATAGATCATCCCTCGACGATGAAAAAGCTCATCCTGATTGTCGCAATCGCAGCCGCCGCTGTTTACGGCCTGTCGCGCAATGATCCGTCAGCGCCGCCGTCCGCCACCACCGATGTCACGTCCGCAGCGCACGACGGTAACTCCATCGCGCGCGCCTTCGAATACCGCCGCAGCAATATCCAGGTCGAGGGACAGGGCACGGTCACCAGGATCCTGCCGGACGATGCCGACGGCAGCCGGCACCAGCGTTTCATCCTCCGGCTCGATTCCGGGCAGAGCCTGCTGATTGCGCACAATATCGATCTCGCGCCCCGCATCGACGATCTCGGGCAAGGCGACCGGGTTGCCTTCCATGGCGAATACGAGTGGAACCAGAAGGGCGGCGTTATCCACTGGACGCACCACGATCCCGACGGCAGCCACCAGGACGGCTGGATCAGGCATGACGGGCGCATCTATCAGTGAAAAACCCGCACACCAAATGACCGTCAATTGATACGGGATCCTTCGACTGCACCGATCGCCATGAGACGGAACCCGGCGCGGCGGTTTGTGTTCCAATGTAAGGTACGCCGTCCCGCCGCGACTAACCTGTAGTTCAACGATTGGCGCGGCAATTCAGGAGCATACCCGGATGACCTTCCTCATTCTTTCCTACCTTGGCGGCCTGATCACCATCGCGAGTCCCTGCATCCTGCCCGTGCTGCCCTTCGTGTTCGCGCGCGCGGGCGAGCCGTTCCGGACCAGCGGGCTGCCCCTGCTGGCCGGCATGGGCATCACCTTCGCGGGCGTCGCCACAATCGCGACGGTGGGTGGCAACTGGGCCGTGCAGGCGAATCAGTACGGGCGCCTCGCGGCGCTCGTCGTGCTGGCCGTGCTCGGCCTGACGCTGCTGTGGGACGGACTCGCGGAACGCCTGACGCGGCCGCTGGTGCGCCTCGGCGGCCGACTGTCGGAATCCGCCGGCACCGGTTCCGGCGCTTCGCGCTCCTTCGTGCTCGGCATCGCCACCGGACTGCTGTGGGCGCCGTGCGCCGGGCCGATCCTCGGTCTCGTTCTGACAGGCGCCGCGCTGCAGGGCGCCAATGTGCAGACCAGCCTGCTGCTGCTCGCCTATGCCGCCGGCGCCGCGACCTCGCTTGCGGTCGCCCTGCTCGCGGGCGGGCGCGCGTTCCAGGCCATGAAGCGCGCCCTCGGCGCGGAGGCGTGGATCCGGCGCGCGCTCGGCGTCGCGGTGCTCGCCGGGGTGGCGGCAATCGGACTGGGCGCCGACCGCGGCATCCTTACCGAGGTATCGCTCGCCAGCACCACGCAGCTCGAGCAATGGCTGCTCGATCGCTTCCACTCTCCTGGCGGCGGCGCGGCTCCGGAGTCCGGCGTGGCCAGCGGACCGGCCTCCGACACCAGGCCCGTGGCCGAGCGGGAGGACGGACTGAACCCGCTGCTCAACTTCACCGGCGCGACCACCTGGCTCAATTCGGCGCCGCTGGACGCGGCCGCGCTGCGGGACAAGGTGGTGCTGGTCGATTTCTGGACCTACTCCTGCATCAACTGCCTGCGCACGCTGCCCTACGTGCGCGCCTGGGCCGACAAGTACCAGGACCGCGGCTTCGTCGTCATCGGCGTGCACACGCCGGAGTTCGCCTTCGAGAAGGACCTCGGAAATGTGAAGAAGGCGCTGCGCGACCTCGGCATCGCCTACCCGGTCGCGCTGGACAACGATTATGCCGTGTGGCGCTCCTTCAACAACCGCTACTGGCCGGCGCACTATTTCTTCGACGCGACGGGGCAGCTGCGCCATCAGCACTTCGGCGAGGGCGACTACATGGAGTCCGAGGCCGTGATCCAGACGCTGCTCGCCGAGCGCGACGGCAGGCTCAGGCCGGCGCCCTTCGTGCAGCCCGAGGCAACCGGGGCCGAGGCCGCCGCAGGCAAGCGCGCCGGACGCTCGCCCGAGACCTATATCGGATTCTCCCGCGCCCGGCAGTTCGCCTCGGCGGGCGGGATTACGAAGAATCAGCCCAGGATCTACGCCACCACGGACCCGCTCGAACGCAACGACTGGGGCCTCGCGGGGGAATGGCAGGTCGGCGCCCAGGCCGCGACGCTGCTCGCGCCGTCCGGACGCATCGTCTACCGCTTCCACGCGCGCGACCTGCACCTGGTGCTCGGACCGGGCGACGCAGGCCGCCCGGTGCGCTTCCGCGTGACGCTGGACGGGCAGGCCCCGGGCGCGGACCACGGCGTCGATATCGACGCGCAGGGCGCCGGCGCCGTCAGCGAGCACCGCCTGTACCAGCTCGTACGGCAGACCAGGGACGAGATCGGCGACCGCACCTTCGAGATCGAGTTCCTCGACCCGGGCGTACGTGCCTACGCCTTCACCTTCGGCTGAGCCACGGGAGTTGATCATGCCGCACACACCTGTTGAACGTACCACCACCGCACGCACCTGCACCCGCCGCCGCGTGCTGCTCGCGGCCGTCGGCGTTGCACTGGCCGCGGTGGCCGGCTACCGGCCGCGCGGCCTGCTCGCCGCGGACAGGGAGGCACACGACGGTGATGATGCCTGGGTGTGGATCGTCCCGGTCTCCGCCGCCGGCCAGGCGCTGGCGCAGGAGCGCGTCGGGAAGGTAGTGAAGAGCGATTCCGAATGGCGCAGGCAGTTGTCGAAGCTCGCCTACGAGGTCACGCGCCACGACGGCACCGAGCGCGCATACAGCGGGGCATATACGAAGCTGCACGACAAGGGGATCTACCGCTGCATCTGCTGCGATACCGCGCTGTTCTCCTCGGCGACCAAGTTCGATTCGCGCACCGGCTGGCCGAGTTTCTGGGAGCCGGTTGCGGCGCAGAACATCGTCGAGTCGGCCGACCGCAGCTTCGGCATGCTCCGTACCGCCGTCTCGTGCCGGCGCTGCGACGCGCATCTGGGCCATGTTTTCGACGACGGCCCGAAGCCGACCGGACTGCGCTACTGCATCAACTCGGTGGCGCTGAACTTCGATCGGGGACAGATTTCAAATCTGTCCCCATAAAGACAGGAGCCACCACCATGACACATGCCGCGCTGAACAGACTGATACCTTTCCTGGCATCGCTACCCATGGCCGCCCTGCTCGCCTGCGCGCAGGCCGCGCCGCTGCCGGCGCCCGTCGTCGACATCCCCGCGACGTCACCCGGCCGGGAGACCGCCGTGCTCGCCGGCGGCTGCTTCTGGGGGATGCAGTCGGTGTACCGGCACGTCAAGGGCGTGATCGACGTCAGCGCGGGCTATTCGGGCGGCACGGCGGAGACCGCCACCTACCGCATGGTCAGCTCGGGCCGCACGGAACATGCCGAGGCGGTCGAGATCACCTTCGATCCCGCGCAGGTGAGCTTCGGCTCGCTGCTGCAGATCTATTTCTCGGTGGCCCATGATCCGACACAGCTCAACCGGCAGGGACCGGATCGCGGCACGCAGTACCGTTCCGCCATCTTCTATACCAGCGCGGACCAGCAGCGCGTCGCACGGGCCTACATCGATCAGCTCCACGCCGTCGAGGCCTTCCCGCGCCGGATCGTGACCCAGGTGACGCCGCTCGAGGCCTATTACGTCGCCGAGCCGCATCACCAGGACTACGCCGAGCGTCACCCCGACGATCCCTACATCGTGATGCACGACGCGCCCAAGGTGCGCGCCCTGCGCAAGGAATTCCCGGCGCTGTACCTCGCTGACATCGAGAACGGGGACAGACTTTAACGTCACCAGGCAAGGGGACAGATTTTAAATCTGTCCCCGGGTTTACTTACCGCCCTTCAACTCCCGCTCGACGAGTAAATTCACTTCCTCGATCATCGCCTCGGGGCTCGCCACCATGGTGGGATCGACGCGGTACTTGCCGTTGACGACGAGTGTCGGCGCGCCCTGCACGTCATAGCGCCGGTTCATCACCTGCGCCTCGCGTACCCTGGCCATGGTGGCGCTGTTGCGGAACACGCTGAGGAAGCGCGCGCGTTCCACGCCGAGGTCGCCGAAGAACTCGACCAGCCTGTCATCGCTGTCGAGCGGGCGGGCATAGCGGTGGATGGCGGCGAACAGCGCCGGGGTGGCCTGGTCCAGCACCCCGAGGGCATTCGCGGCGTAGAACACGCGGGCAAAATAGACCATATTGTCCCCGGTCACAGCCGGGACGCGACTGTACGCCACGCGGTCGCGGTTTTCGGCCAGCCAGCGCTCCAGCAGCGGCTGCATGACGTAACAGGTCTGGCAGTCGTACCACAGGAATTCGATCACCTCGACCTTGCCGGCCGGGGCCGCGGTCGGCTGCGGCGTGGTGATCACCTTGTGGTTGATCCCCGCCTTGCTGCCGTGGTCCTGCGCCGGAACCCCGGAGGACCCCGACAGCAATGCGGCCGCAATCAGGAACACACGCATCATTTTCATGACAGTCAACCTAAGAAAGACCCAAGGATAGACATACCGGGCAACGGTGTAACGGTTCGTCGCGGACAATCTCGTCAATTCAACCGCCGGAGCGCCGAGACCTCACCCCCTTCAGGGGTTTCAATTCATGTCCCGCACCGGGATGCGCTGGCGCTCGTCCCGCGCCGGAGCATCGGCATCCGGGCGGTTGCGCGCGTCCCATTCCTCGCCGCGCCGGAGCATCCATTCGGCCTCGGCCTCGGGCAGCGGGCCGCGCGCGAGCCGCGTGTCCCACTCCCACAACGCCGCGCGCGCGCGCCGCACATAGGGATCGTCCGCCGGGGCGAGGTGGATGTAGGTGCGCATCGCACCGAGCGCACCCGGGATGTCGCCCAAGTTCTCCAGCGCCGTCGCCAGTCCCCAGTAGGCGTTGCCCTGGTAGGGCCTGAGGTCGATCGCGCCCTGGAAGAAATCGCGCGCGGCTTCGTCGCGACCCAGGCCGAGCAGTGCGTAGCCCATGTTCACCTGCGCGTCGACCAGGCGCGGGGACAGCTTGAGCACCTGGTGGAAGGCGGTGACCGCCTCGTCGTAGCGCTTCGCGTGCAGCATGACCACCCCCTGCTGGAAACGCAGGTCGATCTCGGCGAGGCGGGGGTCGCGCAGGGCCGCCTGCCGGGCCCGCGCCCCGAAGTCTATCCAGCCGCTCGCGGCGGAAGCGGAGGCGCTGAGGCGCATCAGGTCCGGCTGCGCCGCCATCATGACGAGCACGCACGCGAGCACGCCCACCAGTACAAGCGAGAGGGAGGCGACGGCGGATTCGTGGCTGTGGCGCCTCATATCACGCCCTTGTGCGCCGCCTCGCTGTAGAACGGCGTGCCGAAATAGGTCATGAAGGCGAACACGAATATCGCGATGATGAGCGCGGAGGTCACGCGCAGCGGGATGCGGAAGGTGTTGCGCGCGTGGATGGACGCGCCGAGCAGCAGCCAGTTGAGGAAGGCGGAGGTCTCGAGCGCGTCCCACGCCCAGAAGCGGCCCCAGGCGTCCTGCGCCCACACCGCGCCGGCGATCAGCATCAGGCTGTCGAACACCAGCGCCAGCAGCATGAAGCGCCAGGCGACCGTATCGAGCACGCTGTCCGCCGGCATGTGGCGGAACAGCGGCGCCAGCGCGCGCACGCCGCGCAGCAGGATGATGCCGGCGAGGCCGCTGCCGACCAGGCAGAAGGCGAGGAAGAACTTGCCGAAACCGACGTGGGCCCACAGCCACTTGTTGTGGTAGGTCGGCGGATAGGGCGCGCCGGCCGGGTCCAGCAGCAGGACCCATACCCCGAGCACCCAGATCGCCGGGAACACCACCACCGCGGTGGTGCGCAATATCGGCAGACGCCAGTACACCACGGTGTACACCAGGCCGAGGCTGAACAGCTGGCTGATCAGCAGCTCGAACAGGTTCACGAACGGGCCGTGGCCGATGCGCAGCCAGCGCTCGGCGAGCGCGACGGCGAGCAGGATCACGCCGGCGGCGGACAGACCGAGCACATAGGGCTCGTATGTCCGGCTGATGGCGGACGCCACGCCCGCGCGAGCGAGCGCGGTGAAGCTGAGCAGGGTGGCCAGCGCATAGGCGGCCAGGCCGGCGTACAGCCAGGGCAGTTCCGCAACGAGCCCGTTCTCGTTCATGCAGCCTTGCCTCCCATATCATCCGGCGCCTTGCCCTTCGCGGCCTCCTGCGCCACGGAATAGGCCTGCACCGCGCCGAACTTGCGCCAGAAGTGCGCGGAGAGTCCGAGCACGGCAATCATCGAGGCGATGAACAGCCAGTGCAGCGTCGGATCGTAAAACAGCTTGTAGCCCATCCAGCTCGACAGGCGCTCGTAGCGCACCACGCCGCCGTTGAGGCGCTGCGCCTCGCCCGGCCGGAGCTCGACGCGGCGCTCGCCCGCGCGCACCACCAGGACGCCGGTCGTATTCACCGGATCGAGCCTCCAGTCGGCCTGCGGATCCATGCCGGTCTCAAGCTGCAGCCAGAAACGGATCTCCTGCGCGCCGGACGGCGTCCAGCGGTTTGCCTGCCGGTGCTCGAACAGCGGATACGCCGGCATGTGCACCGAGCCGGTCACCGGCGCGCCCTGGTCGGGGATCCAGGTCAGGATCGGCGCGAAGCCCTTGTTGAAGGTGGTGTAGAGACGGTAACTCTCCAGCACCAGCGGCCTGTCGTCGCCGACCACGCGCTGCTCCCAGCCGCCCTGCCCGTCGGGGATAAGCACCGTGCTGCGCGTCGGGCCGCGCGCCATGCCGGCGGTATAGTCGACCGTATAGGGACCCTGCACGAACTCCACGCGATCGAGCGCGCCGGTGTGCCACGGGCCACGCTGGACCTCGGTCAGATCCTCGGCCGCAAAGGCGCTGCCCTCGGTCAGCTCGATGCGGCCGTCCATGCGCGTGAGGCGCCCGACGGCGGCGAGGACGACGATGAGCAGCAGGCCGACGTGGAACAGCAGCAGGCCGCCGCGACGGTTGATGTGCGGATTGCTGAGTATCGCGGCGAACAGGTTGACGGAGAGCAGGGCGAGCGGGACGACCAGCACCCACACCGGCGTCCCCACCGGGTTGTCATAGGACAGGGCCGCGCCGAGGCCGAGCAGCCCCATCCCGACCAGCGTCAGGCGCAGCGAGGCGAGTTGGCGCAGGCGCTTCATCATGGCATGTTCACGCAGGCCTCGCCGCTGTTGTTCATCCAGGTGACGCCGGACACGCCGTTGCCGGGGGGGCCGGCCGAGCCGCAGTTGACGTCCAGCCACTCGCCGCTGCGTGCGAACTTGCGCACCTTGAGCGCGGCGCCGTTGTAGTACGGACCCTGGTAATAGCGCCCGGTGCCGGACGGCGCGAAGCCGGAATAGCGCACCTGGGTGCCGGCCGGGAGCGCGGCCTCCAGGCCGACGTCGTTCAGATTGGCGAGAAAGACCTTGTTCTTCCAGCCGTGCGGGATCGCCACGTGGCAGTAGGTGCAGCGGAAGTTGTTCACCACCGAGGCGTGGCCGACATGCAGGTTGAGCCCCATGAACTGCAGGCAGCCGCCGCCGCCGACCTGGCGGCGGAAACCGCTCGGCAGCACCTGCGGGTCGGGCGAGATCGCCGTGCGCGCGTACTGCTTGGGATCGTGGCAGCGGAAGCACAGGTCGTTGTTCGGGTCCGCCTCGTTGGCGAAGTTGACGGTGTTTTCACCGGTCTGGTCGGTCCAGCGGCCCTTGAGCAGGAAGTTCTCGTTGGAGCCGTGCGGTCCCCACGGATAGCCGTTTTCGCCGTTGACCGGCACCACGGTGTTGCCGTCGGTGCGCGAGCCGTGGCAGTCGGTGCAGTACATCGTCTGGGTGCCGACCGCGGCGTTGAACGGCGCGCGCCAGTCGTTGGCGTCGGCGTTGCGCACGGCGGGCGTGCGGCCGGTCTCGCGCATGACGGGGTGCCAGGAGCGGTGATTGTCGTTGACGTAGTCGCTGCAGTTGCCCTGCGGGTCGAGCCGCCCGGTGATCACCAGCGGCGTGCCGTTGCCGTCCAGCGTGGTGCTGGTGCACGCCGCGCCGGTATCGTAGGCGCCGGTCGGGGTTGCGGGGGTGCCCTCACCCATGTGGTCGACCGGCGACTGGTATTCCATCGCCTGGTTGGTATAGGTGAACAGCGAGTTGGTGCCCGCCGGGGTCAGGCCCGTGGTATAGCCGAGCGGCGGCGGCGTGCTGCCATAGGCGTAGTTGCTGTGGCATTTCAGGCACAGCTGGTATTCCCGCGTCAGGTACGGCGCGCTGACGTCGGTGCTGCCGCCGGTGCCGGGGTCGCCGCGCTTGACCTCGAACGTGACCGGCTCCGACAGGAAGGCGGTGTTGCTGTAGACCGGCTCCACGCCCCAGATGCCGCGCAGCACGCCGGAGGCGAGATTGCTGGGCGGCACGCCGGCCTCGTGGCGGTGCGTGCCGGCCTCGGCCGGCACGGTGTTGTCATCGTTGAACAGGCGGGTCTTCGCGACGCGGTGGGGATTGTGGCAGTCGGTGCATTCGGCGTGGCGGTTGAAGGTGCCGGTGCCGAGGCCGAGGAGCTCGCGCGACTCGATGAAGTCCTGGCCGAGCTCACCGCCGCCCTGCGTGGCCGGATCACCGGTGCCGATGCTGTGCACCTCCTCGCCGGCGATCTGGTCCGCGCTCGAGATCGGCATGTGGCGCAGCATGGTGGTGAAGTCGGTCTCGATGTCCGGCACCTCGAAGGCGGTGTTGTTGCTCGGGTTGATCTGGCCCTGCAGGGTCTGCGGGGTCGGCAGGCCGTTGGCGGGATCGCCGTGGCAGGAGTAGCACACGTACTCGATGCCGGGATTGCCGCCCTGCCTGTACTGGGCGCCGGTGACGGGGTCGCTCAGCAACGGTCCATCGGTGCCCTCGCGCAGGATGCGGCGCGCACCCTGCACGGTGTGCGGGTCGTGGCAGTTGAGGCAGGCCGCCTGCCAGACGCGCGTGTCGCGCGGGAATTCGCGCAGGTCCGCGGCGGCATCGGCGTAGCGTTCATCGGCGACGGCGGGGTGGGCGTGCGCGGAACCGATCCAGCCGGCCTTGTCATGGCAGGCGAGGCAGATGATGTCGCGGTTGCCGTCGAACTGCGTCTCGACGGGGGTGGCGCTCTGCAGGCGGTTGGCGCGCAGGAACTTGATGTTCTCGCCGGGCACGTCCGAGCGGATGTGCGGGTCGTGGCAGCTGATGCACTCGACCTTCGGGCCGGCGCCGAGCGCGTCGCGCTCCAGCGGCAGGTAATTGCCCTGCGGCATCGCCGGCTGCGGCGGTTCCGGAGCGCTGATGCGCGTACGCTCGTAGACGCGCTGGTGGGGGACGGTCGGATTGTACAGCTCGCCGTCGCGCGCCGCCTGGGCGCTGTCGTAGGTGAACGAGATCGGATGGTCGTTGGTCAGGTCGACGCCGAGCCGGCGCGTGAAACCGGTGGTGGAGCCAAGCCCTTCCGGTATGCTGCCGGCGGGCGAGTTGCTGGTGCCCTGGAAGGAGATCGGCTGGCTCAGGTGGTCGGTGCGGTTCAGCACGTTGACGGTGCCGAGCGCGATGGTGCCGTCATGGCAGGACAGGCACAGCTTCGACTTTCCGCCCGGCTGGTCGAGGTCGGTGGCGTCGAGCGAGGTGGAGTCGTAGGGGATGTAGGTCGCCTGCGACAGACGGCGGTTCCATAATGGTGCCTTCGGCGCCTCAGTGAAATCTGTTGCCCCATGCGGCGTGTGGCAGAAGGCGCAGATCTGCGATTCGCTGGTGGCGGACGCCGTGCGTTCCACTCCGGCGGGTGACACGGTGGCCGAAAAATTGTGCTTGGTATTGCTGACGTCGGAGATCTTGGCTGCCTCGAGCGGACCCGACGCCAGCCACAATATCGCGACGACCGCCGCTGAAATACTAGGCCACTGACGCCTCATGTCCCACCCAAGTATTGAAATACCATGATGCGGCCGTTGAATGCATCGGCTACATAGACCTGGTTGCGGTCATCGATCCAGATGCCGGCAGGCAGAAAGAACTCGCCGTTCCCGCTGCCCGTCCCTCCGATGGGTAACAGCAGTTCGCCTCGACCGTTGAATACTAGCAGATAATCGTAATACGATTCCACCACATAGATGTTGCCGTCACTGTCGGCGGCGACGCCTTTCGGGCGCGTGAAATCGCCGACGTAGAGGCCGCGGCGACCGAACTGTGCGACGTATTCCCCCGCGGCGTCAAAGATCTGGATGCGCGCGTTGAGCGTGTCCGCGACCAGCAGCTGTCCGCCGGCGTAGCTCAGATAGGTCGGCGAGTTGAACTCGCCCGGTCCCTCGCCGCGCCGGCCGATGGCGCCGATGCGCTCGCCGGCGTCATTGAAGATCACCACCGTATCCGCCTGCGCGTCCGCGACGAAGACGCGTCCGCCCGCGGCGTCACGCGCCAGGCCCACCGGCCGCAGCAGCTCACCCTGGCCGAAAGCGCCGAGCGGGCGTCCGTCCGCGTCGAGGCGCACGATCCGCCTGAGTTCGGCGTCCGCCACCAGGATCTCGCCGGCGCGTCCCGGGGCGATCCCGACCGGGGTGTCGAAGCGGGCGCGCTGGTCGGCCTGCTGCCATACCCGCATGCGGCCCGCCGGCGCGTCGAATACATAGACCGCGGCGCGGCTCACGTCGGTGACATAGACGCGCCCCTCGGCGTCGGTGAAACCGCTCTGGGGACGCTGCATCACGCGCGGGACCTCCCGGCCGGTAACCATGCCGGCCAGCCAGCCGAGCATGCGCCGGCCCAGGCCCTGCGCCGCGTCATCCCTGCTGAAATTGGCCTCGCCGGTAAGCTGCCCGACCAGGCGGTAGCGCGCCACGTCCGGCGCCGGCGGCCACACCTCGCCCTCCGGCGCGGCGGTGTTCTCGATACTCATGACCGAAGGCGTGGAGGCGCAACCCGCGCAGAGGGCGAGCAGGCCGACGATCGAAAACGCGCGCAACCGGCGTCCCATCAGGGATTCCCGGCCGGCGCCAGTGCCTCCGACGTCAGTGACAGGATCTGGATGCGCCCGTTCAGGCTGTCGGCGACGTAGAGGAGATTCCCGTCCAGCCACAGGTCGGTGATGCGGCGGAAGAGGCCGGGCGCGCCGCCGTGGCCGCCGAGGGTATGCACCAGTCTGCCGTCCGCGAACACCTTGATGTCGTCGCTGAGGTAGTCGCTGACGTAGGCGTGGTTGTCGGCGCGCACGGCGATCGCAGTCGGGAAGGTGACGGTGTCCGGCTGGAACGAGGAGAGATAGCTGCCGTCGAATCCCATGACCTGCACACGCGCGGCGCCGTAGCGCGTCGCGACATAGTAGCCGTCGGGCCCCTGAGCGAGCGCCATGATGCCGCGGAACTGGCCCGCGCCGCTGCCGCGGATGCCGATGGCGCCGGTAAGCAGCCCGGCGGGGTTGTACACCAGTACGTCGTCGTTGAACCCGTCGGCGACGAAGATGTAGCCGGTCTGGTCGTTGACCGCGACCGCCACCGGTCGCCCGATGTTGACCGGATCCTGCAGGGTCTTGATCAGCCTGCCCTCGCGATCGAAGTGCAGCACACGGCCGCCATCGGTGTCGGCGAGGTAGAACGAGAGATCGGGCGCGACGAAGATATCGGACACCTCGCCTCGCGCAACACCCTTCAGCTCCATCACCACGCGGAGGCGGTCGAGCGCGGTGTCGTAGCTGAACACGCGGCTGAGGCCGGCGTCCACGATGTAGACCAGCGGGTCGCGCGCAGCGACCGCCACCGGCCGCATGAAGCGCACAAAGTCGGGGCCGGTCAGCATGCTGTCGCTGAGGACGCCGCCGTCGATCTCCCTCCATACGAGCACGCGTTCGGATGTGCCTCCCGCTGACGACGCCTCCGCGGCCGGAATTCCGGCGTCGGGCGCGGACACGGCGGCGTTCGCGGGCGGCGGCGCATCCCGGCCGGGCAGCGCGCAGGCGTTCAGCCCGAGCGCGGCGCCGGCGAGGATCAGCGCAGCAAGGTGGCGTCTTTGGCTACGGAATGGCATCGGCCGCAGTTCATCGTGGGAGGGAATGCCACCTTGCCGTGGCAGACGCCGCAGTATTCCCCCTGGATGATCGACGACATCGACACCGGGTTGGCGCCTTTCTGGGGGATGAAGATCAGCGGATGACAGTTGGCGCAGGTCAGCCATTCGGTATGCTGGCGGTGCGGGAAGCGCACGTAGGGCATCGACTGGGTGTTCTTGAAGATGATGTCGAAGTCGACCGGGAACATCTCGCCGGTGCCGTCGAGCGACTTGCGCGGATCGATCAGGCCGGTCTCCAGGGTCTTGACCCAGTCGATGACGCCCTGGCCGTCGCGCGGGAAATTGGCCATGGCCTCGAAGGGCTGCTGCAGTACCTGCACCGAGGCCACCGCGGGATCGTGGATGCCGTCCTCCGCCACCGGGACCACCTCGCCGGTCAGCTGGAAATGATTGCCGCGGATCCAGTAGGGCGCGTCCTGTCCGGCCGGAAAGGCGGCGGCGGCAGCACCGTCCTGCGCCGTCACGGCGGGTGCGGCGAGCAGAAGCGCCGCGCATGCCGCGAGCAGGGCCAGGATACGATGGGATGCGGCTGTGGTCATCTGCGCAGCTCCCGGCCGAAACGCGGCCCGCTCACCGGACCCCGATCACCCGCAGTGCGCGCTGGACATGATCCGTCGCGCCCTGCAGCATCAGGATGGCCTCCTGATAATTGCCCTTGGCAGCCTCGGGCTCGGACAGTTTCCTGATCTCCTTCGCGCGGTTCACGAACTGATTCATCATGTCCACGGTCTCCTTGGGCGGCTGCTTCTGCTCGATGGCGAGCGGGACCAGCTCCTCGTAGCTGAGATACCGCGACAGCTCGTGCTCGTACTCGTCCTTGGGCGTCTCGAAGACGAGCTCGTAGGTAATGGACTCGTCGTCGAGCAGGTGCGTCAACGCCGTGGTGAGCGTGTTCTGGGCCTCGGTCAGGATGCCGATCGCCTGCGGATACTGGCCGTCATTCGCCAGCGTCTGGGCCTGATCCATGGCCTGGTGGATCTGGTCGAGGTCGATGGCCTGGATGTTGCCCTTGCCCTTCTTCGCCGTGACATGCTCGAAGTTGCGCTGGTAGGAGGCCTCGTAATCCCGCGTACCGCGCAGCAGCTCGTCGAAGCGCTGGCGCTGCCCCTCCATCTGCGCCTCCTTCGGGATCGCACGCGCGGCGTCGCTCATGATGCGCAGGGCGTCATCCACCAGGCCGACCGATTCGCCGTATGCGCTGCGATCGTACGCCTGCCGCGCGGCGGCGAACTGACCGCGCGCGGATTCGTAGAGGGCGAGCGCCGCGGTATTGCCGCTGTCCTTGATGCGTCTGGCGGAATCCGACTGGTTGATGAACATGTCGGCGAACTGGATCTTCTGCTCGACCTGCTGCTTGCTGACAGTGGTCTGCGTGCGCGCCGGTGCGGCGCCCCCGCCGGAAACGGCGGCGGCAGATTTCACACGCGCCTCAAGCTCCGCCAGCGGGGTGTTTTCATGCCCCGGATCGACCACGTAGATGGCCCCGCCCATGCTCTTGTGGTTACGGCATGCGTAGTACACCACGTCCGGCGTTTCCGCGCCCGGCGTGAAAGTGGCGACGCCCTTGTAGATGAACTGCCCCTCCACGCCGTCGGTATATGCCGTGCTGCCCCAGCCCGCGCTGGAAAGGGAGAAATAGAAGTCGTGCTGAACCCCGGTATCCACCTTGAAGGTGTAGGTCTTGCCGCGCACCAGGACGAGCGGCTTGCCCTGCACCCCGTTGACGAGGAAGCCGTGCTTGCTGCCAAGACCGTAAAAGGGATGCGTGGTGTCCTTCTCTGCCGCCGTGACCGCGAAGACGAAAGGCGAGGCGGGTATTTCCACCGCCGGCGCGGGCGCATGCTGGGCATGTGCGGCCGGCGCGGGCGCAGAAGATACCGGTGCCCGTACAGGCGCACCGGTCCCTCCCTCCCCACTATCGGTCGCGACCTCGGACCGCATCGCCGCGTTATCTTCCGGAACCGCCACCGGCGGCTCGGCTCGCGCTGCCGCGGCCTGCGGCGTCGAAGGCACGGCGACGTCCTCGCCGGACCCGCCTGCCTGTTGCGGCGGCGCGCCAGCGCAGGCGGACAACAACAGCAGCGCCACGGCCGACGCCAGCCAGCCCCCGGTACGTGAACGCATATATCCCTTACACCATAGATGCGCGGGCAATCAGATACTACCTCTGATCACTTCCACGGGTTCTTGACGGTTGCATCGCTCAGTGGTGGCGTCCAGCCCTCGGGTTTCGGCTTGGAGTGGCACTTCTTGCACGAGGCGGTCGTGATCGGGAAAGACACCTTGCCGTGGCACACGCCGCACTTCTGCCCGAGCAGGATGGCCGACATGTTGATCTGGTTGGCGCCCTTCTGCGGCACGAAAATGGCCGGGTGACAGTTCGAGCAGAACAGCCACTCGGTGTGCTGGCGGTGCGGGAACACCACGTCCGGCATCGAGGCCTTCACCGGGCGCACGATGTCGAGGTCCATCACGAAGGGATCCTCGTTGGAGTTGATGCGGTCCCAGCGCGGCTTGATCATCCCGTCGTCGAGCGCCTTGACCCAGTCCACGTGGTTGCCGTAGCTGCTCTTCGGCAGGCCGACGTAGGCCTCCTTCGGCGGCTGCAGGGCGTGCGTCGCCTCGTTCTCGGGATCGTGGATGCCGTCCTCCCACGGCGGCAGGTTCGGATCCACCCCGGCCTTGAGATTGCGGTTGAAAATGTTGGCATCGGACACGGCCGGAGCGGGAGCGGCGGCCTCGGCCTCGGTGGCGACAAGCAGCGGCATGCCGCCCAGTACTACGGCCCCCGCCAGCAGGATCGGCAGCCCCCGTGCATTCAGAATCGCTATGATGTTCATGGCTCTCCCCCCACTCGCTTCTATTTATTCTCGTACTTCACACCGGCGGTTTCCTTGGGATCCAGCGGCTTGTACGCGGGCGCGATCAGACGCTGGAGCGTGCTGCCGTGGAAGTGCGTAGGTGTGCCGGGAATGCCGGAGTGGCACATGGCGCAGTTTTCCACCGACCATGCAATCTCGCCGTTATGGCAGGCGCCGCAGAACTGGCCTTCGATGATCTTCGCCATGGTGATCTGGTTGCCGCCCGCCTTGAACTGGAATCCCAGGTCGGCGTGGCAGACCTTGCAGCGGAAGCGGATGCGATGGAACCAGTGCGGGAACACGGCGGGGCGCATGCCGGCCGCATCGGCATAGTTGTTGATCACGACATCGGCATATTCGGCCTTGGATTCCTGCGGTGCGATCCACAGGCCCAGACTGATCAGGAACCCCAGAATGAGCGCGTTCCGGGTGTGTTTCCGCTCGATAGTTGGTGACATAACGAACCTCTCCTTACTTGTGTTGCGTACACTGTCTTGTTGTTTTGAGTTCGGTCTGCGCGACTTCAGAAGCGCCGGTTCACCTGAAAATAGATAATATTGAAGTCCTCATCGCCGTTCAGATCAATCCAACGCCAGCTGAGGCTCGTATCCAGCAGTCCGATTGCATAGTCCAGGCGGTTTTCCCACTCGGTGCGGTCGACCCCTTCGTCAGTGGCCGCCTGGGAGAGCCGCAGATCGGATAGGAACCGCAGGCGGGGCAGGGTGAAAAGCCCGGTCTGCTGGTAGTTCAGTTGTCCCGTGGCCGTTACTGTATCATCATCGCCCAGATCGTTGAAGTCCCGGCGCACCGACTGGACGGTGAGGTTGCCGGACAGCGTGCTGCGGTCTGTGAGCGTCTGGCTGCGCAGGAGCTGGGCGTTGGCGAACTGCTGGCTGTCCTCCTGGTCGCCGAAGGCGCGGGAATCGGCCAGGGTAAGCTGAACCATGGTCGTGCTGAAGGCGTCATACTGGTCCCAGGACAGGCTGCCGGAGTGGTCAAGCCGTTCGCTCGTGGCGTCGGCGTCGCCCGCCAGCCGGCTTCCGCTCACCGCCTGGGTCAGGCTGAGGCGGAACGTGCCGCGGCCCTCCGTCAGCCACAGCCGCTGGGCGTCGTGGCCGAGCCTGACCTGCGCCGTCTGCACGGCCTCCTCCCCGGTGTCCTGGTTCTGGAACGAGCCCGAGGTATGCCACTGGTAGGTGTAGCGGGAGAATATCTCGCGGATGTCCGACTGGAACAGCGCCCCCATGCGCTCCCTGGAGGCGGTCACCGAATCCTCGCCGTTGTCGTTCGTCCGAGCTGTCGCCCTGGTTGGTGCTGTTGAGCGGCTGATCGGAGGCGGTATCGGTGCCGTAATAGCTCGCCATCGAATCGACGCGCAGCGCCCGCCCCGGATGATAGAAATGGTCCACGTTGAACACCGTGGTCTCGGTGTTCTGGTCGAGCACATTGCGCTCGGTCTCCTGGTAGCTGGTCTTGGCGGTCAGCGTGTGCCGCTGCCGACGCAGGTCCATCTCGACGCCGAATAGGTAGTCCTCGTAAGAATCGCCGTCGCGCGCGGACCATTTGTTGCGGTCATAGCGCGCCTGGAAGCGGTCCCCCTGTTCGGTGAAGTAACTCTGTTTCAGCGCCAGGCGCCGGGTTTGGAACTCCTGGCTGCCCAGCGTGGTAAGCGGGCTGGCCAGGGAGATCACGTCGACGCGGCTGTCGCTGGCGTTGTAGGTCAGGGAGAACGGGGTGCGGCTCTGCGACAGGACGTTCAGGTCGAGGTCGCCGCTCACGATGGAGGTGTCGGTCGAGGATGCTCCGCCGTCGTAGTCGCTGCTGTCCTGGGTGAAGCGCAGGCTTGCGTCGGCGGTGGCGAACCACGGCTGCCAGATGTAACTGCGTGCGTTCACGACGCCGCGCAGCTGATTGCTGGTGGTATCGAGGCTGGAACTGCCGCGCAGGGTGCGCAGGGCATAGCCGACGCTGCCAGAGAGGTCGAGCAGCTCCACGGCGGCAAAGGACGGCAGCGTCCACAGCGCCGCAGCCACTCCCGCCACCATGCGTCTCAATTCAGGCCTCGCCACCGGCATGTATCAGGTCTTTGCGTATTTCGGTCGCCGCAATGCACGGCGGGCGGAGCCCGGCCGGCAAGGTTCGACATCCTGCGCTGCGGCGTTCACGCTGCAGTCTCATCGCCGGCTAATCCCCCGCACTCAACACCGTCTCGTTGATCTTGATGCTGACGGCGCTGCGCAGGCCCGCCAGCATCCCCTCCCACGCGGCCTCCTGCCGTTCGCGCTGCAACAGGCCCCGCGCGCGTTCCTCCGCCAGGGCGAATTCGTTCAGGCGCGGCGGGACGCGCTCGTCGAGGCGGAACACCGCGAATCCCTGCAACAAGCGTACCGGGGCGGACAGTGCGCCGGGCGCCAGCTCGTCGATTACCCGCTGCGTCTCCTCCGAGAACATGCCCCGATGCACGTAACCGAGATCGCCGCCGCGCTCCGCCGAGGCGTCGGCGGAGTGCAGGCGGGCCAGATCAGCGAAATCGGCGCCGCCACGCAATCGCTCCAGCAGGCGCGACGCCTCATCCTGCGCCGCCGCCCAGCTCTCCCCCGGCGCCCAGGGCTCGACCTTGAGCAATATAATGGAAACGCGCACGCGCTCCGGGGTGGTGAACTTGTCGGGGTGGGAGCGGTAGTATTCCCGCACCGCCGCGACATCCGGTAAGGGCACCGCCTCCACTTGCTGCCGGAGCTGCCGGATCACGCTGTCGTCATCCAGTTGCCTGCGCCCCTCCCGGAGCGATCCGTCGCGTATGGACAGCCAGCGCGGATCGGCCGCGAGGCGTGCATCCAGCTCATCGAGCCTGGCGTCGACCCAGCCCGGTTCGGGCTTGATGCCGCGCCGGCGCCCCTCCTCCGCCAGCAGCACGCGATCGACCAGCGACTGGGCCACCTCGCGCCGCAGCGCGGCGAGCTCGTCGGCCGGCACCTGGCCGTGAAAATAGCGCTGGCGTATGCCAGCCTGCAGGTTGGCCTGGTACTCCTCCGCCGTGATGACCGTGTCACCCACGATCGCAAGCACACCGGCGCCCGGCTCCGCCGCCTCCGACCCGTCCACCGGGGCCGCGCCCGCAGCAGCCGCCGCCGCGATCAGGACTGCGCCCGCAACATTACGCCATGTCATCGCACAAGCCATTCCGGTCACCGCGCCGCGCCCTGCCCGCGCCGGGCGTGACTCTATTTGTTATGACAGGTCAGGCACACCGCGCTGCCGGCAGGGTCGATGCGCAGAAACGTCGGATTGTAGTCCACATGGGGATCGTGGCAGGAGGCGCACTCCACATACGGCTGCTGTTCACCGACGAAGGCGCCGCGGGTCGCCGTACGGGTGTAGAGCTTCATATCGGTCTTTTCGAAATCCGAGGAGCCGCCTTCGGTGCTCGTATTGACCCACCATACCCGCGTGGCGCCGACGATCTTGCTGTTTGCCTGGTTGAAATCGGTATCGCGTCCCGGCCCGAACGGATTGGAGATCGAATAGCCGCCGCCGGCGAACTGCACCGAGATCGGATGGTCGTTGGTCAGGTCCTTGCCGAGGTTGGTGATCACCGTCGGCGGTCCGAGGCGTCCATTGACGCTCGCGGCCTGACCGCTCCAGCGGCCGGCGCTGAACGCCCACACGTCGGCGCCCGAACCGGGCTCGTTGATGAGCGAATCCATCGCCTGGGTGCCGTCGTGGCAGGACAGGCACGCGATGGACACCGAGCCGATCGGCTCGATCTGCGCGTCCAGCGTCGTGGTGCCCATCTGGTCATAGGTGGAAAAACCGCCGGCGACGGGACCGAGGTTGCGGTTCCACAGCGGCACCGCGGCGGACGCATCCGCGCCGTGCGGCGTATGGCAGAAGACACAGATCTCGGACGTGCCGCTGAAATTGCTCGCGGCGTTGATGCCGGTGCTGCCGAGATTGTGTTTGGTGTTGAATATGCCCGCACTCGCCAGCGACACCAGCGAGAACAAGGCCCCTCCCAAGAGCAACTTCGACCATCCCTGTGCGCGGATAGGGTGTTGCCGTCGCATTATAGTGTCCTTCTTATCCCCCATGACCGGAGCCGCCGGCCGATCACGCTGGTCTATGAATGAGTCGGAACTTTAGCATATCGATTAATACTTTTCGATGGGGACGGCGCCGGCGCGGACACGCGATCATCGGCACAGACATCGGTGGAGAACGCGGGGACCGGCTCGCCGCCGGGCGCGCACGGACCGCGCCGTGCGCCGGCGATCAGAACCCGACGGCAAAGCGATGCATCACTCCGAGGGAGAGCGCATCGGCCGTGTCGCCCGCGGCCGCGACGGCTCCGCTGCCGTCGTGGTCGGGCTGCAGGCCGTAACTCCCCGCGTCGTCGTTCATCACCGCGCTGTAGAGCAGATAGACCTCGGTGCGCGCCGACAGCGCATACGTGCCGCCGAGCGCGGCGAAGTGCGCGCCGCTGTCGATCGCGCCGTCGATCTCACCCGCCAGCCCGTACGCCAGCTTGCAGGTCAGGTTGCCCTGGATGTGCGCCAGGTTCAGGTAATAGGCGTCGCGCGCCGCCTCCCCGCCACCGCTGAACTCGCCGGTGCGGGCGTCCTCCCAGATGAAACTCATTCGCGTCCCCTGGCCGAAATCCCAGCCCAGACCGAGTTTTTTCGCCTTGCCGTCGCCGAGCCCGGGACCCGTCAGCTCGCCCAGGGTTTCGTACGCAAATCCGAGATACAGCGGTCCGCTGGCGAACTCGAGGGCCGCGCTCCAGGCCTCCTGCCGCGACTCCGCGGTGGTCAGCGGCAGGTCATCCTCCCCCGCGACGCGCGTCGAATACGCGAGCGCGAAGCGCAGGCGCTTGTCCCGCGGCGTGAGATACAGCAGGGCGTTGTCCGCGCGGTTGTTGAACAGGCTTTCGCCGCCGACGCTGCCGATGACGGCGTTATAGTCGGCGCGGGTGTCGGCGAAGAGGTCGAGACTCTCGGTGCTCATGCGATACGGCGTGGCGTGCTTGCCGATCAGCAGGCTGCCGAAGCGCATCTCCAGACCGGCGAAGGTGTCGCGCCCGGGGCCCCAGCCGCCGGCGTCGATATCGACCGTGTTCTCGGCCTGCCAGAGGACCGCCATCTGGTTGCTCAACACCTCGCGCCCGCGCAGGCCGAGATAGGAGTGTTCGCTGGTGAGGGAAAGGCTGCGGTCTTCATTGGCGGGATCGGGATCGTCGTTGCCGACGTGATCCAGCGAGACATGGGCGACGCCGTAGACCTCGCCGGCGGCATGGGCGGCGGGAGGCAGCAGCAGCGCGGCCGTCAATGGCAGCCAGTATGACTTGTACATGCGCAACAGACTCTCTCACAGAGGTGAGGCGTGATGAGGGGTGTACTGCGCGTGAGGCGGAAATCCAGCCCTGTTACCGCCAGTTACTGCCTGACGCCCAACATCTCACGCCTCACGGAAAAAAACCTCCGCGCACTCTACCGTAATCCGTCCGTACCTGCAAAAGACCCGAAAAAAAAAAGCCGGGCACGAGGCCCGGCTTCGAGTGACTGCAAAAAAGCTGTTACGTGCTTAGAACGTGGCCACGAACTCGATCGAGTTGGTGTCGAGTCCGAGTCCGTCGTCCAGGTCCTGCGTAGAGTCCAGCGCGACCAACAGGTTATCGGACAGGGCGTAGCTGGCATAGAGTTCGGTCGCCTCGAGATCATCGCCATCGGCTTCGAAGGCTCACGTTCTCGATGCGGCCTTTGACATTGAAGCCGTTGCCAAGTCGTATAACCGGCCCAGAAGCTGTAGCCGGTATCCGGCTCGCCGTCCTCGGGGTCACCTGTGGTCATGAAATCTGCGCCGACGGTGAAGCCGTTGATCGCGTAGGTGCCGTTGAGGTCCACCAGGTTACCCACTGCTCCCGGGGTGGTGGTCCGGATCGTCTTCCTGGGTCAGCAGGCCGAGTTCCAGATTCAGGCCTTCCATCGGCATCGCGTTCAGCAGGGCCATGACCGAGTTCTTTCCTTCCTCGCCCGCGTTGATGCTTTCATCGTTCGCATAGGCGACCGTCAGCATCGCCGGACCGACGTTGCCGGCGACGGCAAGGCCCGTCAGGACCCCAGGCTGAGATCGTCCAGATCGGAGGCATGGCTATCGACCACCAGGTAATCCGTGGAGAAATTGACCTCGGCAGAAGGCACGGAGAACTGGCCCTCGTCCAGATCGTCGGTGCTGGTACCACCGATATCCGTCTCACCGGCGAGCTTCCAGATTACGTCCGCCCATCCTTCGACGTTGACATGGCTGTTCATATCTTCGGCCATCGCTGCCGTGCTGCCCATGACGGCGCCAGCAACAGCTATTGCAATTAATTTCTTCTTCATTGTCTCTCTCCTAGTCTGATCAAACTGTTGGTTCCGTTGGCCCATGGCGGGCAACGACGCATTTTTATATCGCAGGATTTGCAGCAATGCAACAGTATTTTTTCAAAAATCTCCTGTATTTGCAAAATATGTCTCATAAACACAACGTCGAAATGATGGCGGGGTGCTGCAAGAACCAGGAACTATGAACCGCCAAAGACTATAACATTTAATACATTGGTATTGCTGTAAGACAAAGACACTGGGCAGGGTGCGGTTCCAGGACCTTTTCCGGGGAAACACCGGATGCCCGGCCCATCCAGCGGGGAAAGCCTATGGGACGGAAGCCCGGTACTGTGTCTACCGTCGCATCATGATGCAGGCGCCACCTTCCGGCCCCGGCGTTGGCGGACCCTCGAGGGACGCTCCGCCGGCCTCAACTCCTCCTGCCCTGCCTCGCCACCGGACTGCTGGCCCTTGCGGCAGGCCTGCTCCTCCGCTCCGCAGAAGGTCTCCGGCACCGCCGAGTTCACGCCCCCCCTGCATCGTGAAACGCATGACGGCCTGGTCGTGCCGCGGACGGGGCTGACGGTGCCGGCGCTGAATCTGGTCGACCAACAGGGACGGCCCTTTACCGGGGACCGCCTGCTCGGCCGATGGACCCTGCTGATGCTCGGCTACACCCATTGTCCGGACTACTGCCCCGCGACCCTGCTGACCCTCAACCGCGCGCTGCAGGGGCTGGAGCAGGGAGATCCCGCCCTGGCCGCGCGCGTGCAGGTGGTGTTCGTCTCGGTCGATCCGTTCCGCGACACGCCGGCCGTGCTGGCAGATTACATCGCCTTCTTCAATCCGCGCTTCCTCGCCACGACCGGCCAGCCCGCGGACCTGAAGCGGCTCGCCTTGCAACTGGGCGCGAACTACAGCTACACGGACGCCGGCAGCGGTCGCCTGATCCACGATGTGAACCGCCAGCCCGCACGCGACTACGCGGTGAACCACGACGCCGGTCTCTTCGTCTTCGACGAGCGCGCGCGTTTCTTCGAGCGGCTCGACCCTCCCCTGGACAGCGAACGCATCGAGGCGCTCCTGGCGCGTATCCGGGATCACGGCGACATCCAATAGAGTCTCCGGGGGCCGCCGCACGGGAATTCCTGTCCATGGGGACTGCCGCCCCGCGGAATTGGATTTATACTCTGGCGCCATGCCGGGACCGGAAGGTCCACATCACGCCATGGCCTGACCGCCCGTGCGGCCGTCATATCGTGCCGGCGGCATGAACCACCGCAACACACCGACCAAGAGATCAAGAGGAATATGAGACAGACATACCGGGCCTTCCTGCTCGCCACCCTCGGCCTGGCTCTCCCGCCTGCAAGCCACGCTGCGGCCGAACTCCCCGCCGAGGCGCTGGCGGTCAAGGGGACGGTCTCCGGCCTGAGCGGACCCGGGCTGGTACTTCAATATAATGGCGGCGCCACCCTGCCGATCGACGCGAACGGCGCCTTCAGCTTCGACGCGGGACCCGCGGGCGGCGACTACGAGATCACGATCCTCGCCCAGCCGGCCGGATCCCTCTGCAACGCCACGGAAAACCGCGGCAGGCTGGCGGCAGACCGCACCGTACTGGTGAAGGTAGACTGCATCCCCGCCCATACGATAGGCGGGACCGTTGCAGGATTGCTCGGGGCAGGGCTGAGCCTGCGCAACAACGGGAAGGAGACGATTGCAGTCGACGCCGATGGCGGCTTTGCCTTTCCGGCCGCACAGCCGGCCGGCAGCGCCTACAGCGTGACGATCGTTACCCAACCCGATCAGTCGGTCTGCGCCGTCGGCAACGGCGCTGGCCGTGTCGGCATCGACAATGTCACCCGGATCGCCGTGACGTGCAGGACGAACGCCCTGGGCTTCGCCTATGTGCTGGACAGCGCCGCGAAGAGCATCTTCACCTTCCGCATCGACGCCGCGAACGGCGCGCTGACGGCAACGGGCGCACCGGTTCCCGCCGGACAGGATCCCCTCTCGCTCACCATCGATCCGCTCGGGCGCTTCGCCTACGTGGCGAATTACGGTTCCAATGACATCCTGGTATACCGCATCGATCGCGCCACGGGAGCGCTGACGGCGGCCGGCGCGCCCATAACGCTGGGCGCCTACCCCATCTCCATCGCGCTCGACCCGGCCGGCGTCTTCGCCTATGTGGCGAATTCCGGCTCCAACAGCGTGGGCGTATACCGCGTGGACCCCGCAAGCGGGGCGCTGACCGCCGCGGGCGCACCGGTTGCGGCCGGGGCATTCCCGATCTTCGTCACCCTGGATCCCGCCGGCCGCCACGCCTACGTCGTCAATTACGGCTCCGACACCGTCTCGGTCTACCGCGTCGACGCCGGAAACGGCGGGCTGAGCCTCGCGGGGACCCCGGTCGCGACCGGGGCATACCCCTTCTCGATCACCATGGATCCGGCAGGCAGGTTCGCCTATGTCGCCAATTCCGGCGCGAACTCCGTGTCGAGCTACCGCATCGACGCCGCCAGCGGTGCATTGACCGCCACGGGGAGTCCGGCGGCGGCGGGGGCCGATCCCCAGTTCATCAGCGTGGATCCCGGCGGCCGCTTCGCCTACGTGACGAATTACAGCTCCGACAACGTCTCCGTGTACCGCATCGACGCCGCCACGGGGGCATTGAAGGCCGCCGGGCCACCCGTCGCCGCGGGCGGGATTCCGATCTCCATCTCGATGGATCCCGCGGGAAGATTCGCCTACGTGGCGACCGCTGAACGGCGGAAATAATGTCTCGGCCTTCCGCATCAACACCCGGTCGGGCAGGCTGAGCGCCATGGGCCCGCGCAGGGCGACGGACTCGAGCCGGTTTTCCTCCACGGTGAGGTAAACCGCCGTGGTCGTGAGCCACGGCGCACCGGAGCGGGAATCAAGGAAGCGGGCGGGGAATGGCTGGGGGACTAGGATTCGAACCTAGATTAGCGGAGTCAGAGTCCGCTGTCCTGCCGTTGGACGATCCCCCAGAAGTGCAGCTACAAGGGAATGAAGGATAATCGGAACCGGCCGTCCGAATCCACCAGGCGCGACCACTGTGGTCATGCAGACCCGGCTCGGCGTGCCATCAGGCGGCAGGTTCCGATAAGCGGCAATGCTTCCGTATGACGTCTTTCGATCCGGAACGCGTCAGCGCTTCGAGTACTGCGGACGCTTGCGCGCCTTGTGCAGGCCGACCTTCTTGCGCTCCACGATGCGAGCATCGCGGGTCAGGAACCCGCCCTGGCGCAGGGTTTTCTTCTGCGTCTCGTCGTAGGCGAGAATGGCGCGGGCGATGGCGTGGCGGATCGCGCCGGCCTGGCCGGTGGTACCGCCGCCGCGCACGGTGACGCTGACATCGACGCCGCTGATGAGACCGGTGGCCTCGAGCGGCTGGCGCACTACCATGCGGGCCGTCTCACGGCCGAAATACTTGTCCAGTGAACGATCGTTCACCACGATGGCGCCGTTGCCGCGCGACAGGAACGCGCGCGCCGTGGAGCTCTTGCGGCGGCCGGTGGTACAGATGGATTGGCTTGCTCTCATTGGGGTGACCTGCCTGGGTTAGATCTCAAGGGGTTTCGGCTGCTGCGCCGCGTGCAGGTGGGAATCCCCAGCATACACGTGGAGCTTGCGGAACATGGCGCGCCCGAGCGGATTCTTCGGCATCATGCCCTTGACGGCGATCTCGATCACCCGCTCCGGGTGCTTGGCCAGCATCTCTTCGAAAGTGGCGGACTTCAGGTTGCCGACATAGCCGGTGTGGTGGTGATACACCTTGTCCTTCGCCTTGTTGCCCGTCATGCGGACCTTGGCGGCGTTGACCACGACGATATAGTCGCCGGTATCGACATGCGGGGTGTATACCGCCTTGTGCTTGCCGCGCAGGCGGTTGGCGATCTCGGTGCAGAGTCGTCCCACCGTCTTGCCGGCCGCGTCGATGACGTACCAGTCCCGCTTCACGGTCTCGTGTTTTGCGCTAAAGGTTTTCATATTCCCAAGAACCTCGATCTCGCGAAAAAAATGCGGGCCGATTGCCCGTCTGATGCCCAGCCGTAAAAAGCGAGGATTCTACCCAATTACCGCCCCAGCGGCAAGCCGGACCGCCGCGCCGGCCGAATCCGGGCGATTACCGGGGCTGGTCCCGGCCGGCAGGCTCAGATCCTGAGCCGATCGACCACACGGCCGTGCAGCAGGTGTTCCTCGATGATCTCATCCAGGTCCCGCTCGCTGCGGTAGGTGTACCAGACCCCCTCCGGGTATACCACCATGGTCGGCCCTTGCGCGCAGCGCCCCAGACAGCCGGCGCTGTTGACGCGCACCCCGCCGGGCACGGTGAGACCGAGCGACTTTGCCCGATCCTTGGCATAGTCGCGCAGATCCTCGGCATGGTGATCGCCGCAGGCGGCGCGGCCGTCCTCCCGCCGGTTGGTGCAGAAAAAAAGATGGCGCTGATAGAACATGGGCACACGATACAAGATCCGTCAGGAAAGGGGAAAGGGTGCGAAGCAGGGCATGGTCTGCCGAAACGGCGCGGGCGTGCCTGAGGCGTGCGCCCTTTCCACGCCGCCGATTTCTCTTTACTCTTTCCTCTTTACTCTTCGCAACTTAGACCTCGAGACACCCGTGGACCTCCGCACGCTGATCAAACAAGAAGCCGACCAGTGCGTCAAATGCGGGCTGTGCCTGCCGCAGTGCCCCACCTACCGCGAGACGCTGGATGAGGGGGATTCACCGCGCGGCCGCATCGCCCTGATGCAGGCATTGGCCGAGGAGCGCCTGCCGGCCGCGGGGCGGCTGGCGTACCACCTGGACCGCTGCCTGGCCTGCCGCGCCTGTGAACGCGCCTGTCCCTCCGGCGTGCGCTACGGCACGCTGATAGACTCCGCGCGCGCGCTGCAGGAAACGGGGGACGCCTCCCGACGGGACAGGTCATGGCTGCCGAGGCTGCTAAACCGGATGGTGGCCAGCCCCGGACGGATCCGCACCGCCGGTCGCGCCCTTCGGCTCTACCGGACCAGCGGTCTGCGCCGGATGGTCCGTCGCAGCGGCCTCTTGGGCCACCTGCCCGGGCTTGGCCGCCTGGACGACCTGCTGCCCGATGCTGCGGCCGCGCCGCGCCCGCGCCACGATTTCTATCCCCCCGCAGGTCGCGAGCTCGGACGGGTCGCGCTGTTCACCGGCTGCATGTCGGACACCTTCAGCCCGTCCGTCCTCGACGCCTCCATCCGCCTCCTCAGGCGCGCCGGCTTCGGCGTCCACCTTCCGCCGGGACAGGGCTGCTGCGGCGCGCTGCACCTGCACGCGGGGGAGCTGGCACGGGCGGGAGAGATGGCGCGGCGCAACCTGGATGCCTTCAACGCCCTGGCGGTCGACGCGGTGCTGTATACCGCAAGCGGCTGCGGTGTCACCCTGTGGGAGTACCCCGCCGGATCCGGTCGTGCGAACGGCGCCCCCGGCGCGTTCACCGCCCCGGTGATGGACGTCACGCGGTTTCTCGCCGACCTCGAATGGCCGGCGGATGTCCCGCTCGCGCCCCTCGCGCGCCGGGCGGCGATCCAGGATCCCTGCCTGCAGCGCAACGTGCTGCGGGACACGACACCTCCCTATCGCCTGCTGGGGCGCATCCCCGGCCTCGAGATCATCGCGCTGCCGGGCAACGAGCTGTGCTGCGGCGCGGCGGGCGCCTATATGCTAGAGCAGCCGGAGATGTCCGCCGCGCTGCGCGCCGACAAGCTGGTGGCGCTGCAAGGCTGCGGGGCGGAGTTGCTGGTGACCTCGAACATCGGCTGCGCGATCCATCTGGCCGCCGGACTGCGCGCACAGGGTTCAGAGGTGGAAGTGGTTCATCCGGTTGTGTTGCTGGAGAGGCAGGTCCGCGGCTAAAGGGGGCTCACGAGTGCAACCTCGTGCCGCCCCTGCACTTAACTCAGATCCAGTACGCCGTCTTCGTCATTACCTTCGAGGTGAGCGCCATCAGGCCGCGGACGGGCGCGGGCAGCGGCGCACCGCCGGCGTTGAGCGCGGTGGTGGCGTGGTGGGACTCGTCGATCTTCATCTGCTCGAGGATGGCGCGGCTCTTGCTATCGCGCGGCGACAGCCGGCGCAGGTGGTCCTCGAGATGGCGCACCACCTGGCGCTCCGTCTCGACGATGAATCCCAGGCTCCATTTGTCGCCGGCCCAGCCGGCGGCCGCGCCGATCGCGAGCGAGCCCGTGTACCAGAACGGATTCAGCAGGCTGGTGCGGCCGCCCAGCTCGCGGGTGCGGCGCGCGCACCACTCGAGGTGGTCGTTCTCCTCCAGCGCCGCCTGCTCCATCTTCTCGCGCACCTGCGGCAGGCGCGCGGTCAGCGCCTGCCCCTGGTAGAGGGCCTGCGCGGAGACCTCGCCGGAGTGATTCACGCGCATGAGACGCGCGGCCTCGTTCCGCTCCCGCGCACCGAGATCGGCCTCGGCACAGGCATCGGCCGGGTCCGGCCGCCCCGACGTCTCCGGCCGGCCGAACACCGTGCGCAGGCCGCGGTCGACATTGATGAGAAGGCGATCAAATGGGGAATAGTGTCGCGCGCTCATGTACTGAATCTCCCGCGCAGTAACGGCGGCGGGCACCGCCGCCGTTACTGCCAGTCACATCTTATGGATGTTCTGGCCGTAAAAGATTTCCGCCATCTCCTGCTGCAGCTGGCGCTTGATCTGGCGCTTCTCGGCCTCGTCCAGGTCTTTCTCACCGGTGCCGAACAGGTAGGTGTCGAGTCCGAATTCCTTCAGGATCATCTTGGTATGGAAGATATTTTCCTGGTACACGTTGACGTCGATGGTCTGGTAACGGTCCAGCGTGTCCTTGGAAAGGTAATTCTGGATCGAGTTGATCTTGTGGTCGATGTAGAGCTTCTTGCCCTTGACGTCGCGGGTAAAGCCGCGCACGCGGTAATCCATGATGACGATGTCCGACTCGAAGCTGTGGATCAGGTAATTGAGCGCCTTCAGCGGCGAGACGCGGCCGCAGGTCGACACGTCGATGTCGACGCGGAAGCTGCTGATGCCATTATCGGGATGGCTCTCGGGATAGGTGTGCACCGTGAGGTGGCTCTTGTCCAGGTGGGCGACGACCGCCTCCGGCAGCGGGCCGGGCGCCTCGATGTCCTCGAATATCTGCAGCGGTACAATGGACTCTTCCGCGATCAGCATCGTGACGCTCGCGCCCTGGGGATCGTAATCCTGGCGCGCGATGTTGAGGATGCTCGCCCCGATGATCTCGGAGACGTTGGTGAGGATCTGCGTAAGCCGCTCGGCGTTGTAGGCCTCGTCGATGTACTCGATATACTCCCGCCGGTGTTTGTCTGTCTTGGCGTAACAGATATCGTAGATGTTGAAGCTCAGGCTCTTGGTCAGATTGTTGAAGCCGTGCAACCTCAGTTTCTGATCTTTCGACATCTCACGTAACACCTCTCGGTCAAGTTGAAAGCGGAGTATGCTAACACATTCTGCCGCCGCCAGACGCCCTGCCCGCTACAGCGGCTTCCCCGCGATCGGCGGATGGTGGATCATCTGCACGATATTGCCGTCCGGGTCCGCGCAATAAAAGCTGCGCGCGCCGTCCCGATGGGTGCGCGGCGGCGCCTTGATCGGCACATCGTGCCGGCGCAGGAATTCGTGCCACTCGTCCACCTGTTCCGGCGTCCGGATGATAAATCCTATGTGATCAAGGCGTTGCGGCTTCAACGGAGTGAAATCCGCGGGCGCCCGGTGCAAGGCCAGGTTGTCCCCGCCGGAGGTGAGGTAGACGTTGTCCGGGTCCGGACGCCATTCGACGGTCATCCCGAGCAGCTCGACGTAGAAGCGCTCGACCGCGGCGAAGTCCCGCACGTATAGCGCCACGTGCCGCAGGCCCGCCGTCGGCGCGGGGCGCTGCAAATCCGCGGCCCCGGCGGAAGCCGCCTCAGGGACCTTCGACGATCTGGTAGTCATGACTGATGTCGACCCCGGCGCGCCGGAGCATGATCGAGGCCGAGCAGTATTTCTCGGCGGAAAGGTCCACCGCGCGCTTGACGGCCGACTCGCTCAGTCCCTTGCCGGTGACAATGAAGCGGATGTGGATGCGCGTGAACACCTTGGGGGCCTCTTCCGCCCGCTCGGCGTCTATCTCGACCACGCAATCCTGTATCGGCTGGCGGGACTTCTTCAGGATGTCGACCACATCGTAGGCGGTGCACCCGCCCGTCCCCAGCAGCACCATCTCCATGGGGCGCAGCCCGAGATTGCGCCCTCCGCCGTCCACCGGGCCGTCCATCACCACGGCATGGCCGCTGTCGCTGTTGCCGACGAACTGCGCCTGCTCCGTCCACTTGATCCTGGCCTTCATTAAACTTCTTCCCGCCCTTACCGATAAGTCATACGAAATAATAAGTTGACCGCCACAGCCGCTGTGCGCCACCCGGGCTGGGCATGCGAGGGTCCATCATGACGCAATTGCGACGAAAAATCACCAACACCACCATCGAACGATTCCTGGGCCACTGCCATCGCCGACGCTACCCCGCCAAGGGCGTGATCATCTACGCCAGCGATGCGCCGGACGCCCTGTATTACATCATCGAAGGCTCGGTCACGGTGCTGCACGAGGATGACGACGGCCACGAAATCGTGCTGGCGTATCTGAACGCGGGCGATTTCTTCGGCGAGATGGGACTGTTCGACAAGGAAAATCCCAGGCGCAGCGCCTGGGTGCGCGCCCGCACGCAATGCGAGCTGGCGGAGATAAACTACGAAAAGTTCCGCACGCTGGGCTCGCAGAATCCCGACATCCTGTTCGAACTGGCCAGCCAGATGGCCATGCGCCTGCGCCGCACCAGCAGCATGGTCGGCCGGCTCGCCTTCATGGACGTCGCCGGGCGCGTCGCCCGCACGCTGCTGGAGCTGTGCCAGCAGCCGGACGCCATCACCCACCCCGACGGGATGCAGATCCGCATCACGCGCCAGGAGCTGGGCCGCATCGTCGGCTGTTCACGCGAAATGGTCGGCCGTGTGCTGAAGAACCTGGAACAGCAGAACCTGATCACCGCCAAGGGCAAGACCATCGTAGTGTTCGGGACGCGGTAAGAACAGGACTAAGGACAAGCGTTCAGGAATGAGTAATACTCCCAAGACAAACAATAAAAAACAGAAACGGGACAGATTTGAAATCTGTCCCGTTGAAACAGAGAGGGGACGGATTTAAATCCGTCCCCTCTCTGTTTCAAAACCTGAACCCGAGCTGCATCGCCGCCCCGATTTCGTCGGCATTGCCGGCCACGCCCAGATCGAAGTGCACGCCAAAGGGCGAGAACCCGATCCCCGCCGCCGCCACACCCTGCTCGACGCCCGCCGGCACATCGCTCATGTTATGGCGATAGCCCAACCGCAGTTGGGCGGTATCGAACAGATCGAACTCGATGCCGACCGCCGCATACTGGGTTTTCGAATCAAATCCGGCCGGCTCGTTCTCCGTCAGGTCGATGTCCGCCGCGACGGTCACCCAGTCGTTCTGGCGTGCGACGCCCAGGCGCGCCATCGGCTCGATCCTGAATGTGTTTCCGAGCGCCGTCTCGTACTCGCGAGAGATCAGGTTTCTGATCGTCAGCGCCGTCTTCCAGCCGTCACCGTGATCCTTGGCGAAGCCGACGTCGACGTTGAACCCCGAATCCTTCCGCTCACCTTGGTCGAGATCGACTTCGGCATCGTCGATCTCGCTGCCGATGAAGCGATAATCGTAGGTTCTGGCACTGACGTATTTGGGCGTGAGGCCGACCGCAATCCCGCCCAGAACGTCGAACTCCCGCGCTATCGAAACGCCGACCTCGCTCAGGAAGGCGAAGCGCGCACTCACGGAGGAGGTCAGGGAGTCGGCCGGGTCGGTCACGGGCTGGGAATTCAGCGCGTCGTCGACAGTCTGCTGTATCACGGCAAGATCGGTATCGGTGATCTCGTCGGTAGCGCCGCCAACCACATAGGCATTGGCGAATACCGAGACGCCAAATTTCCGCCCCGGGATCCCGATAACGACAGCGGCATCGCCCTCGCCCGTCAGCGCCTTATCCGACAGATTCCGCAACTGTCCGATCAGGGCGTCGCCGGCGGCCTCAACGGCCGCTGACGTTGTCGCACCCGGCGTCGCGGTGTACGCATCGACGGCAGCGGAAAAATCGCCGATCGGATCCTGGCCACTGAACTCATCGATTGCGTCTATCAGCTCATCCGGATCGGAGATGCGCCCACCGACGATGGGCAGCTCCAGGCTGAAATCCTCGTCTTCACTCGCCACTGCCAGCAGGGCGGGATTCGTGAAGACGGCATTGGCGCTCGATCCGGCGGCCACGCCGACCCCGCCCATGCCGAATGAGCGCGGATCGAAAGAGCTGAATGGTACGGCGCCGGCTCTGGCCCCAAGCGACAACAGCCCCAGCGCAGCTGCACCCATGATGAATTTTTTACCGCGCATCGATATCTCCTCGTAGTCGTCTGCTGTTGGACAGGGTAGTGATAAACGCAACCGGACACCGGGCGATGAGCCTGCGCGCATGCAGACATGCGAAGCATTGGTGACAGTCAAGCTGTTGAATCGACTGACGCGGATGCGAACTTGAAGCAGCGCGCATCAGAATGGAAGAATAGTGAATACTGGACAGATTAAATGAATCTGTCCAGTTTCATTTATGGTGACGGGCTGTACGTCCGTCACCTAGAACCTGAATCCGAGTTGTAGGGCGGCGCCGGACTCGTCACCGTTGCCGGCAACGGCCAGATCGACCTGCGCGCCGAACGACGTGAATCCGAGTCCCGCGGTCATGATGTCCGTCTCGATCCCGGCGGGTATGTCGCTCAGGTTATGGCGGTAACCGAGGCGCAGTCGCGCGATCTCGAACAGGTAGAGCTCGACGCCGAGGGCGGCATAGCGGGTCCTGGGTTCGTAGCCGCCGGGATCGTTCTCGGTCAGGTCGAGATCCGCCGCCGCGGTCAGGCAGGAGTTGGTGTAGGCGATGCCGAGACGCGCCATGGGATCGAGACTGAACTCGTTATCGAGCGCCGTTTCATATTCCTGCGCGATCAGGTTCTTCACCGCCAGACCCAGCATCCAGCCGTTGTCGAACCCCTTGACCATCCCGGCATCCAGGTTCACGCCCGCATCGTCCTGCTGGCTCTCGCTCAGGCTGACCTCGGCGGTATCGATCTCGCTGCCGACGAAGCGGAAATCAAAGCTTCGCACCCCGACGAACTTGGGCGTGAGGCCGAGGGAGACTCCGCCGAGGAAGTCGTACTCCCGCGCAAGGGCGACACCAATTTCGGTGACGCGGATGAAGCGCGCGCTCACCGATGACGTAAGGGCATCAGTGGGATCGGTCACGGGCTGGAGGTTGATCGCATCGTCGATCGTCTGCTCGATCGCCGCGATATCGGCGTCGCTGACATCACCGACCGTTCCACCGAGCACGTTCACGTTCATGAAGACCGACATGCCGTATTTCGGATGCGGAACACCCACAACGACGGCGAAATCCGCCTCGGCGGACAACGCCTTGTCGGATATGCTCTCCAACCGATCGATGAGCAGTCCGCCGGCACTTTGCACCCCGGCCGCTGTTCCCGCGCCGGGTGCGGCGATATAGGCGTTGACGGCATCCTGAAACGTGCCGACCGGCTCGATCTCGTTGAACTCGTCGATGTCGTCCGCCAGCCCGCCCGGATCAGCGACCCGGCCGCCGATCACGGGCAGTTCCAGCCGATAGGATTCATCCCCCGCCGACGGCGCCAGCAACGCGGGATTGAGGAAGACGGCATTCGCACCGGTGCCGGCAGCCACACCCGCACCGCCCATGGCGTAGCTGCGCGCATCGAATGAACTGAACGGAGCCGCACCCGAACCGGTCGCCGCCGCCGCCATGACGAACGTGCCGGCCCACTGAATCGATTTCCTTCTGGACATGCGATCGGTTCCTCTCGTCTGGTGAACGCCGGCGCACCCCGGCCTCCTGCCGTATGACTCGATGCGGGGCGTGAAGCAGGAAGGGGGAACGGGCCGGTAAAGCGCCTGTCAGCGTATCGACTTTGTCCCGGCAGACTTTAGCCGGACGGCCGATGGCCAGGGTGAACGGGGCCGCGTCAGCCGAACAGTTTTCTCAGTTCGGCGCCGGGATCCGGGGCGCGCATGAAGGCTTCGCCGACCAGGAATGCGTTGACGCCGTGTGCACGCAGGCGCCGCACGTCCCCAACGGTATGGATGCCGCTCTCGGTCACCACCAGGCGTTCCCGCGGTATCCCGTCCAGCAGCTCCAGCGTCGTCTCGATGCGGGTTTCGAAGCTGCGCAGGTCGCGGTTGTTGATCCCCAGCAGCGGGGTAGCGAGCGCCAGCGCCCGCGCAAGTTCGCCGGCGTCGTGCACTTCGACGAGGACGTCCAATCCGAGTTGCGCGGCGAGCCCGGCGTATTCATGCATACGGTCATCCTCGAGCGCGGCGGCGATCAGCAGTATGCAGTCGGCGCCGAGATGGCGCGACTCGTAGACCTGATAGGCATCGACCACGAAATCCTTGCGCAGCACCGGGAGACCGCAGGCGGCGCGCGCCTCGGCCAGGTAGCGGTCGTCACCCTGGAAGAAGTCGCGGTCGGTCAGCACGGAGAGACAGGCGGCGCCGCCCGCCTCGTACGAGGCGGCGATGTCGGCGGGACGGAAATCGGCGCGCAGCACGCCGCGGCTCGGCGATGCCTTCTTGACCTCTGCAATCACGGCGGGTTGTCCGGCATCGATACGGCGGCGCAGCGCGGCCGTGAAGCCGCGTTGCGGGGGCAGACCATCGACACGCGCGCGCAGTTCCTCGAGCGACACGCGCGCTCGGCGTTCGACCACCTCTTCGGCCTTGCGGCGCAGGATGCGCTGCAGGATGTCAGATGTATTCGTCATGTGAGGCGGGAAGGGTGAGGGGTGAGGAGTGAAGCACCTCGGCCAAGGATTCTATCTGCGCCTCACTCTTCACGCCTCACGCCTCACCAAAGGAGTTCGTCAGCCGCACCAGCTCGTCCAGCCTGATGCGCGCCTTGCCGCTCGCGAGCACCGCGCGCGCCTTCTCGACGCCCTCGGCGAGGGTCCGTGTCAACCCGGCCACATAGATGGCGGCGCCGGCGTTGAGGGCGACGACGTCGCTCGCGGCGCCGGGCTTGCCGTCCAGCACGTCCTTCACCACGGCGAGGCTGTGCGCGGCATCCTCCACGACCAGGGCCGACGTCGCGGCGGGCGCCAGCCCGAACTGCTGCGGAGTGATCGTGTACAGGACGACATCGTTATTCCGCAGCTCGGCGATATGCGTGGGCGCGCCGAGGCTGATCTCGTCCATGCCGTCCTCGGAATGAACCACCAGGACGTGGCGGCTGCCCAGATTGCCGAGCACGCGCGCCAGCGGTTGCAGCCACTCGCGGGCAAACACGCCGATCACCTGGTTCGGCGCCCCCGCCGGATTGGTCAGGGGGCCGAGCAGATTGAACAGGGTACGCACCCCCATCTCGCGGCGCGGACCGATGGCGTGCTTCATCGCGCCGTGGTGGCGCGGGGCAAACATGAATCCTACGCCGACCTCGTCGACGCAGCGCGCAACCTGGGCCGGGGTGAGATCGAGCTTCACGCCCGCCGCCTCGAGCACGTCTGCGCTGCCGCAGCGGCTCGATACCGAGCGATTGCCGTGCTTTGCCACGCGGCCGCCCGCGGCGGCAACCACGAAGGCGCTGGCCGTCGAGATATTGAAGGTGCGCGCCCCGTCGCCTCCGGTGCCGCAGGTATCCACCAGGCGGTCCGGGGCCAGCTCCACCTTCTCGGCCAGGTCGCGCATGACCTGGGCGGCCGCCGCGATCTCGTCGATCGTCTCGCCCTTCATGCGCAGGCCGATGAGGAATCCGCCGATCTGAGCCGGGGTGGCCTGGCCGGTCATGATCAGGCGCATCACCGCGCCCATCTCCGCGCCGGACAGATCGCGGCGCTCGGTGACTGCGCGAATTGCAGAGGGCATGTCCATGTTCAGTCCTGCGGTTCTGATCAGCGTGTTTCGAGGAAATTCTTCAGCAGTTCGTGTCCCACCTGCGTCAGTATGGATTCAGGATGGAACTGTACGCCCTCGAGCGCGAACTCCCGGTGGCGCATCCCCATGATCTCGTCGAATTCGCCCGCCTCCGTCTGCGTCCAGGCGGTCACCTCGAGGCAGTCGGGCAGGCTGGCGCGCTCGACCACCAGTGAATGGTAACGCGTCGCCTCGAACGGGTTGGGCAGTCCGCGGAATACCCCGGCGCCGGTGTGGTGTATCAGCGAAGTCTTGCCGTGCATCACGCTGCGCGCATGCACCACCCTGCCGCCGAAGGCCTGGCCGATCGCCTGGTGGCCGAGGCAGACGCCCAGCAACGGGACGCGCCCGGCAAAGGTCCTGATCACCTCCAGCGACACCCCCGCCTCGTTCGGCGTGCAGGGTCCGGGCGAGATCACGATACGCTCAGGGGCCAGCGCGGCGATCTCATCGAGCCCGATCTGGTCATTGCGCACGACCCTCACCTCGGCGCCCAGCTCACCCAGGTACTGAACCAGGTTATAGGTGAAGGAATCGTAATTGTCGATCATCAGCAACAATTGTAATATATCCTTTTGATAAAAATATAAAAATATTCTTTACAATGTGTAGAATACCCGCTCTGATACCCGCTTTTTACTCTAATACTATATCTTGGGAGCAGCCCGTTATCCTGCTATGGCCTGCGCGCAATTATGCCCGAACTGTGCGCACTGAAGATACTTTCGGGCAACTCGTCTCTCAAAGCCGTTATGTCAACAGAATCGAAAATCAGCGACATATCCCTCTGACGTGGAGTCGCTAACACATAGGAGAATTTAGTCAATTCTCCTTAATTAGGTAGTTGAATCTTGCAGCATTCAGCATTAAATTCCGATATAGTCATAAGTATCTATTCATGAAGCAACTATTAATTTTACTATGTATATGATTATAATATTATATATTATATAATCTCCATATTATTTTCTATTCACGAATGTTGAGATGAGCCAAGAAATTCTGAGTCGCCTTGCTCGCGGGACAGCAACTGCCAGTGAACTCTGCGCGGTATCGGGACTACCACAACCCACCTTATCCCGCCGCCTAATGGCCCTGCGGGGACAGGTGTTGCCGCTGGGTGCTTCCCGTGCGAGGCGCTATGGGCTGCTACGCCGCATTCGTGACTTAGAGCCAGAGATTGCTGTACATCAAATCAACGCCTCAGGTGAAGCTCAGCGTTACGGCACACTTTATAGCCTTGCTGCAGACGAGTTCTGGTTTGAAGGTGTTAACAGTGGCCAGGCAGCAACTGGGCTATTTCCTGGTCTGCCATGGTTCTTTAATGACGCACGTCCACAGGGATTCTTAGGACGACTGTTTCCTCGCCAACACCCGGAACTCGATCTGCCAACCGATATTCGAGACTGGTCAGATGATATGGCGCTCTATGCATTGGCTCGACGTGGAGATGATGTGCCTGGCGATCTGATTCTCGGCGATGTCTCATTTTCACGATGGTGGGAACGCGCCCGCCAATCACCACTGGTATTAGAAGAATCTCAACGGCAGGCCCGTTATCCGCAACTGGCCGCACAAGTAACACAAGGCGTTGATCCTGGCTCTTCAGCTGCAGGTGAGCAACCAAAGTTCGTTGGACAGTTAAATTCTCAGGAAGGAGTGCGTTCTGTCATCGTAAAGTTCTCGCCTTCCATACATGAAAGTGTTGGACGACGCTGGGCTGATCTTCTGATAGCTGAGTCGCTCGCACTCGAGACCTTGCGTACCGCAGGAATAGACACCGTCTCGACTGAAATCATAGAAGCTGATTCTCGGATATTCCTTGAGGTAACTCGCTTTGATAGAGTACATGCACATGGCAGGCGACCTGTAGTCACCCTCGCATCTGCAGATGCTGAGTTTGCAGGCGTCGGCTTGCACTGGCCCACTATCGCACGCGAACTCGTCGCACAAAGACGCTTGACCAGTGATGATGCCGAACGCATCAATCGCGCACATGCCTTTGGACTACTTATTGCCAACACGGATATGCACAACGGCAATCTTGCATTAATGCATGAGGAGTATGGAAGTTTTCTTCTGGCACCGATTTATGACATGCTGCCAATGCGATATGCCCCTGTGGGTGGCGAAGTTTCAACACCCGAGTTTATTCCACCACCTCCAACAGGCGGTGTCCTTGAGAATTACATGGCAATGCGCGGACTAGCACGCGAGTTTTGGATGCGTGTTGCATCAGACACGCGAGTATCAGCTGACTTTCGACGATTGGCGGCAAGCAATGGGAATAGGGTGGCATTGATCTAAGTATCAGGAGGATTATCACTGATGACCACTTTACGAAACCCCAAGCGCCGGCCTACCCACCCGGGCGCCATTCTGCGCGAGGACGTGCTGACGGCGCTCGACATGAGCCAGACCGAGTTCGCTAAGCGGCTGGGCGTTAGCCGTCTCACCGTGTCTGATCTGCTGCTCGAAAAGCACGCACTCTCTCCCGACATGGCGATGCGCATCAGCCGTCTGACCAACACGACGCCGGAGAGCTGGCTGCGGATGCAGGAGGCGCTGGATCTGTGGGAGCTGGGGCAGGAGCCTGAGCGGTATAGAGACATCGAGCCTGTTGCCGCCTAGTGGAATCCACCCTGCACAAAACTCGCCCATGTCCTCGATGCGGATCGGCACAGGTCGCCCGGGTCGTCTATGGATACCCTACTGAGGACACCATCGCGGCATCGGCCCGTGGAGAGGTAGAGATCGGCGGCTGCGTGTTGTCTGACGACTCGCCGACCCGATCCTGTCGAGATTGTGGACATACTTGGTGAGATGGGCAATCGGAATTTGCGTGACATATTAAGAAAGCTGCACACCATCTCGGGCTTGATCCAAATGATCGAGTAGTTTATACGCATGAAAATAGGTATGTGGGAGCGACTTAAAAACTGGAATCGAGGCACCTATGTGCCACCACCGGAGAACGACCCCGACAGCCCACTAATCATAATTTCCCCTGGCTATTATAAACGGCCACTATTAGCCAAGGTCTTTGAAACTATATGCCAGTTTTTCCAGCGACAAGGTGCGGGCATAATTGCAGGAATTATGATATCCGTTGTTGCGGGAATCTTGCTTTATCTCATACTCCCCAGTAATTTGAAATTCGTTTCGACAACAGAACCATCTCTGCAACACTGGCCAGCATTAACCTCAGCTCAACAGAGCTTACTGGGTGCCAAGCTGCCTACCCCGCCGTCACCAATCACTATTATTTGCGTTTCGAACAATTGCATGGACTTTGCCAAGAGTCTTGCTACGGCGTTCAGAGAGCAGGGTTGGGAGGTTACAATGCAGAATGAACATATCATCTGGGGGATGGGTCCGCATATCCGTATTGCTCCCGCGGGTGCGCGGTCGGAAGCCATAGGGAAGGCCATCGAATATGTCACGGGCACTAAGGCTGTGATATCTCCAGAGCAAGATGATGAATCGCAGATATACCTTGCCATTGGAGAGCGATTGGATCCTTAGGCTATGAACCAATTACCTTGCTCGACCCGAGAGAGGAGATATGGCCACATTTTCTAAACGCCTCGGTGTAGGTGACCCCCAAGGCTCCCGCTCTTCTGAATGGGTTGTGATGTGGAAATCTGATAAAGGTGATGTCTATCTAGCGGGACGTACTCTCGGCCAGTCGTTCAGAGTCAGCCTTCACGAATCTGGGGTATGTTTCATTCGGGCGCCAGATCCTAACAAATGGACGTCACCCGGACCTCCCCCTCGATCCACCTATCGATGGACAATAAATCCACATAGCCAATTCGAGTTCCCCTTTGGCATAGTCATTCCCACCTCAGAACTCAGATCTGGCGAATGGGCTAAGCATAGAGATAAGGGCACTATCTGGATCCCGGCTGCGACAACCAGAGAACGCGCGATCGAGATTGCTGTATTTCTGACACGCGCCGAGCCGCGGCCTATTAATCAGCTCTCTGCCGCTGGCTGGAAAAATATCATTGTTCTGGAACGTCTCCCCGATGGCCGAGATCTCTGGGTTGTTGCCGGAGAAACTGAGGGATTCCCAATAGATAAGCGAGCTGAGCTCGAACAGATCAAGATCCAAGCTAAGTTATTGAACTCTAAACTTACATGCCAACCAGTCAATCCACGACTCTTATTATGTGCGATTGAGGCGAAGGGAACACGTCGCTTTGTTGAGGCAGCGGCCTAGAAAATGATGAGAGAGTCCACCATAGGAGTCATGTACCTCATTGCTCTATTAATTGCCTCAATATCTCTCGGAGGAATAGCGCAATATGCTGTGAATCTATCAAATTTTCTTCAGGGTCATATCATCACGATCTCGCATGAGGAGTTTAAATCAGACTTCTGGATGGCAGTTATATGGGGGCTCGGAATTTTCATCCTTACCTGTGGTTCCAGAGCATGGAATGGATATTGGCCTCATGAGAAAAAGTGATAAAAAGGTGGGGGTGCGCGGCCGAGTGTCCGCCGTACCACGCCACAATTGAGCACATTGATCGTCACCTGGTGGCAAGTAAGGCAAGCCTTTGGCTAATACCACGGATCGCTGTTGCCAGTTCGAGCTGTACAAGTACCCATTCGATATAGATACATATGAAACGAGAACCTTTGGTATAGAGATTAAAATAAGTTGGCCCCACATTTGTCACACTGCTCAGCAGTATCACTTGTGATTGGTTGATTGCACTTCCGACACCATCCATAGAAATCAGCTATATCCACTTCGTAGCTCTCGATCTCATTATCAATATCGAGTTTTAGTACAACACTTATTCTAAAAGGAACTCTGACAGTTATTTTCCCAAACATATAATGATCATTCCAATCATCATCTTCTATCTCTATATTCAGAGATCTCCTCGATACCGTAATAATCAGATTTATAGATAAAGACATCTAGGATGAGATCAGCGGCGACTTCATATTCGAGGAAGAGCCTATTATCATCTAGCTCATACGCATCAGTGATATCGGAGCTTTCAAAATCTTCTAAATAGCTAACACTGTCGGACTTTCCAGCTCCGCCGGCAGATTTAGTTGATTAAGGCGATCTAACTGGACATTTAATAGACTACTAATTTTCTCCCGATTCTCCCCATAAAACTCCGAGAACTTGAATTTCCTATACGTGTCATTCTGAATCGCGCTGATGATATCTTTATTTGTGGGCAAGCAAGGTTTGATTTTTTGATCTATAAACTCCGAAAGAGTTCGAGTGATGTTAACGTCTGCTTTCGATAAATTTCGTTCCGTGAGGTCATCAACTAAATGTGGGTGAAGATCAGAGTCTTGACTACAAAAATCTTTAGTATTATTCGTCACAAGAATGCACAGCTCGCCATTTATTAGGGTATTGCGCAATAAAGTTTCCCATAACAACGCGTCACGATATCCTTTCCCACTCTCTTGAAATGGGCGACGCCTCTTAAGATCACGCCTGACGATATCTTCCTGTGGAATTTCTTTATAGCTAGGGCGGGCTGCTCTTAATTCATGAAGTAGGCGGTCAAATGATGTAATAAAAGTTTGGACTTCATTTTCAATATTGATCGACGGTATTTGTATTTGTTGACTACCAGCTAATATAGAATTTAGAGCATCTATTTTTTTATTTACTTCTTTCAGAGATTCTATTAGATTTTCTCGATACTTGTTTATCGTTTCCTCAACTATAATTTCAGGAACAACAAGTTCAACAAACCCTTTAGATATCGCTTCCTTTAATATCGATATATGTGGTCCGTCTAGACGGAACTTCCTCTGTACAAACGCATTCGTATCTAAAACAAGCTTCATTGATCTCAATAATCAATTGGCAACGGTGATGGCTTCTATAAACCCTTGTTTAATCTTCTTGTTACGAACTTCATTCTAGATGCTTTTTGAGGACATCTCGCCATTGCATCGGGCAAACCTGCTCAGGTTAATCAATCAGAAAGGGCTTGTTATTAAGAGAAATGCCGAATAGCAACCGGCAGTATTGAAGCAAGATAGGGTATCCAAATATGCCTATTCCTTATTAGAACTATATCTACCTATAACTAGACGGTCAATTATTTAGATTTATACTCATTAATCCGCTTACTTCGTTAGTAACGATACACTTACATCTCACCTCACATCTTTCATTTGGTAGCATTACACTTGATAATTTTCTCTCACCCTGCCTTCCGGATACGTGCATACACCTTCAATTTCTAGTCGTGGCTCGAATTTGTATACCCTTGCATCATCACGATAATGGTGAGGATCTCGAACTTCATAATTGATCGATGCATCGATGGCAACATCATACTTACTGATTTTGATGGCGAGAAAAGCATGAATCTTCTTTTCTGTTTTTTTCTAGTTGCCATCAGATATATCAACCTATTTGCTAACAATCAATTACTAGATCGTCTGACGATGGCCATAGGGTTTCCACGCTGGCGCAATAACGTTTGGCATATCTGACCGGTTGATCATATAACCGGGTGCCAGCGTAAACTCGCCATACTTCTCGTTGACCCGATCCATCACCTCGTTGAGCTGGATCCGCACCTCGCCCTGGCCTTCAAACATATCAACTTGTTGTCCCCTCGGCTTCGGATCTAGCACGGTGATCTGCACCTGGAAGATGCCTTCGCCCTTCCACATATTGGTTAAGACGAATTGGCAGAGCTGAAAGATCGACCGGCTGTCGCTGGTCGGAGACTTGGTGCGGAAACGGTCTCCGATCCAGCCGTCGATCTTGCGCAGTCCGATCAAAAACTCCTGGCCTTCCATTTTATTCTTGCGCAGTCGCTGCCCGACCTTCTCGCTCATGTGGGTGAGATAGGTGACGAGGGTGTCTCGGTCCTTGGTGTTCGGCGGCAGTACCTTGCCGTGCCCCATCGACTTCGGCGCCGGGACATCGGTGTGGATCTTGTCGGGGTCTGCCCCTGGCACATCAGCCAGATCCTCCGGCCGAGGTTCCCGAAGCGCTGGCCCAGGATGCTGATCGGGAGTTTGTGCATGTCCCCGCACACCTGGACGCCGTATTGGGCGAGGAAATTACCGATGCCGGTGGCAATTCCGCAGAGCTGGGTGACCGGGACATCTTTCAGCCTCTCGGCCGCCTCCCAGGGCGGGATCACGGTTAATCCGTTTGGCTTCTGCAGCTTCGCGGCAAATTTGGCGGTCGTCTTGTCCCCGGCGATCCCGACCGAGCACAGCAGGCCCGAAGCGTTGAACACGATCTGCTTGACCATCTTCCCCATTCGGACAGGGGTTCCATGCAGCTTCTGGCAGCGGGTGACCTCGAGGAAGGCTTCGTCACAGGAGAACACCTCAAGATCAGGGGTCACGGCCTCCAGAGACTTCATGATGCCGGTGGAGATTCGGGCATAGACCTCGGGGCGGGCTGGGCGCTGGATCAGTTTTGGACACATCTTCAGCCCCTCCTTCACCCGCATCCCCGTTTTGATTCCAAAGGCCCGGGCCTCGTAACTTGAGGTGATGATGCACGTTCCGGTTAAGCCATTGGTCACCGCCACGGGTTTCCCCCGGAGCTGCGGGAGTCCCGCTGCTCGACGGACGCGAAGAAGGCGCTCATGTCCACGTGGATGACGGCACGTGGCCAGAGGACTGGGCAGTGGTCTTCCATTGTTCACCGATAGGAGCGGAACACGCCGACCACGACCCCCTGGATGTGGACCCGCTCGGCGGAGTAGATCATCGGGGCGATTGAGGCATTGGCCGGGGTGAGCTGGATACTGCCGTCTTTCCGTCGCTTGAGGCGCTTCAGGGTCGTTTCGGACTCATCGATCAGGGCGACGACCATCTCCCCGTCCCGGGCAGCGTCCCGGGCCTCGATAACGACGGTATCGCCGTTCAGGATACCGGCCTCGATCATGGAGTCCCCCTTCACCCGGAGTGCATAGCGGTTGCTTCCCACCACGAAGGTGGACAGATCGAAGGTCTCCTCGCCCCGGATGGCCTCGATGGGCTGACCGGCAGCGATACGGCCGAGGAGCGGCAGACCGATTCCCGGAGTCTCCGGAATCTCGACCAACCTCAGCCCCCGCTTGCGGCCCGGGGTCTGGACCACATAGCCGGCCTCGATCAGGGCCTGCACGTAGCGGTGGATGACACCCTTGGAGGTGATCCCGATCCCGGCCGCGATCTCAGTAAGACTGGGGCTGTGGCCGTGTTTCCGCCAGTACTGGCGGAGGTAATCGAGGGTTTTTTGTTGCGCGAGTGTAAGCATGTCTGGCCTCCGGATATCCTGCCAGACTAGAGAACTTTAAGAGAACTTACAAGTGATCAAAACACTGCCTTGAATTTCAGGCAGTTGGGTCAGTGTAGAGGGAGGATGAGGTCGGGGTCGGTGTTCTTCGGGCTGTTGACCCGGGTGCTGACCGGGTAGGCGATCATGGGTTGCCGGGTGTAGGGCACGAGCAACTCTTGCAGAGCCTCCTGGGGTGTCTCCGGATTCAGCCAGAGAGAGTAATCGTCAGGATCAACGATCACTGGCATCCGACCATGGATCTGCCTCGTCGCGTCATTCGCTTCTGTCGTAATGATCGTGCAGGACACAATGACTTCATCCCTCCCAGTACTCCCATAATCCGGCGAAAGAGAACACTTCACTATCAGGAATTTGGATGTAATACGGTTGCTTGGTTTTCGCTCCGGTGGGCATCCATTCGTAGTAGCCGGAAGCGGGAATCAGGCAGCGGTGCTTCTTGAACGGGGTACGGAAGGATGGCTTCTCGGCGAGGGTTTCGCCGACGGCGTTGATCATGTGGTAGCCGATCTTCTTGTCCTTGGCCCAGTGCGGGATCAGGCCCCAATGCATGGGCGTCAGGATTCGGCGCGGCGGCTCAAGCGAAAGTCGTACTACAGGGACATCCTGTGAGGGGGCGATGTTGTACCTGGGTCTGTAGGACTCGATTTTGTCCTCAAGCGCGTAGTGCTCAAGTATTACATCGAGCGAGGGGGTGAGTGTGTAGCGGCCGCACATATACCCAGCATACACTTACATCTGCGGTATGTGGACACGTGCCGAACATAGGAGGATGCAATATACACAGCATCTCCGTCTCTGATTAGTTACCGCAATAATCGGACAGGATTCTGTAGGAAGTTATATGCAACAACCAAATATCGCATTATCACGGCCGTCTCTATATTAATAAATGTCCGGACCAATGGATCTCTTGATTAACAGTTATAAGCCTTAGGACATAGCTTGGAAGTGGTAGACACAAAATGGATGTTTGTAGGTGCAGCTGCAATTGCGACTGTATCGTCACTTCTGTTTTCAGTTGGCGTCATGAATCCCTTGGTGCCGATGCCATTTTATTTGGTAATGCTTGCTTGGATTCTCTCTTACGGCTTCGTCGTCGTGTTGCCTCTGGTCTACTTGATAGAGTTCAAGCTGCTTAGTAAAAGAGAAAATCTCGGCGTACTCGTACTAATCATTGCATCTCTGTTTTCGGTTTTGAGCATTATATATTTTTGGGGTTTCTGGGAATACGGTGTCAAGTATCAAGGTAAAATGCATACTCAAGTTGTGGCCGCTGAGAATATTGTCGACTTTATTGCACTTGTTGTATTGGCATATCTAGGAATGAGCAGGAAATCAAAAGTATTGCAGTATTCTGCAAATCTATTGTTATTTTTACTCCTCTCTTGGTGCGCTTTTCCGTACCTAGGAGAACTGCCATGAAAAAGGCTTATAACAAGGCGGCCAAGCGGGACGGCTTCGCCGCCGCTTGCCATGGTCGTTAGCGGGCGCGACCGATGAACGAGGTCGTTACGTTCCTTAACCAGTGGCAGACTCTCCTGGGAGCGGTGATCACTGCGGCTGCCGCGTTCGCCGTGGCATTCCTCGTTTCACACATCGACCGCCGTCGCGAGAATCTCGCCGCAGCGATGGTCATAACCAGTGATTTGACGACAGTTGTGGGCGCCGAACGAGTCTTGAATGAGATAGCTGACCACGAGGGCATCGCAGACGAACATCTCGCGATCTGGACTGCCCAGAGATTGACCTCTTTACGTCCACGCTTGTCTCCATTGTTTGACGGTTACATCGCCCGACTGATGCTTGTTGACGTCAAGCTTTCCGCCTATCTCGAATTGTTCAAGGTCGTATATCGAGATGTGGAGTATAAGCTCGAGCGCCTTGAAGCTGATATTCAACACTACAACGTCAATGATCGATTTCCGCGTCCCGAGGAAGATGTGCGAAGAGATCTGGATCTTGTGGGCACAGGATTCCGCCGTGCAGCGGGTTACGCACGTTGTGCTGAGCGTCTACTCAACATACTCGTCCTCAGCAACTGGCCCTCGTTACACCGCCTACGGCGAACGCTATACCGCACCAAAGTGGAGAAAGACTGTGAGAAGATTCTCAAGAGCGGCGCCCTCTAACCAGCACATCGAATCGTGCTCTTCGCGCACTCGGACGCGCGTACCGCGCGCCGTCCATGTGTGTCGTTATGTTTCTTAATGGATGGCAAATAAATATGGGAGGCATGATTTTTGATCCGGGAACCTTATCTGATGGTATCTCTGAACAGGTTGGTTATAAATCAGGCATAGCACTTTCCATCGAAGCAATGTGTGATTTTCTTGCTGATACTAAATACGCTGACCTGATAGTAGATTCTGAAGAGTACATGGTAAGAATAAGATCAGAAGAATATGAAGAACTATTTTTTAAGCTGCTGCATCGTATTGGCCACACTGAAGAACAATTTACTGGTGATTACACCGGCGCATATATATGGCACAAATATAAAGACCATCGAGATGTAGTTAGCGGAGTAACTGAACTATTTGTTCAAATGTGGCCTATTTTAATGAAGGAAACGGAAAAATCTGGGGGCAGGTCAATTGATCCGACACCGTTCATACATGAGGCACACTCAAGGTATGGGCGACTAGGTCTTGATATAGCCTATGAAAGAATTATGGCTATTAGTAGGGGCTCTGAGATAAATCCGCATTCCATTATAAGGCGAGTAGACTGGAAAGAAATTAAGCAGCTTGAGGCTTTATTTAAAGGTAGTGACGACTCACCTGAGTATGGAAGGTTTATTGATCAGAGATTTATTGATTACCTCTCGAATAACCCTCATCACCTAGGAACAATGCAGTGGAGAAAGTTTGAGGAATTAACCGATGAGTATTTTCAAAGGCAAGGGTATTCAGTTGAGCTAGGTCCTGGAAGAAACGATGAAGGTGTTGATGTCCGCATTTGGCACCCCGAAAAATCACCAACAGATAGTCCTAGCGCAATAATTCAATGCAAAAGACAAAAAGAAAAAGTTCAAAAAGTAATTGTTAAAGGACTTTTTGCTGATGTTTTGTTTGAGGATGCACAATACGGGCTTATTGTAACATCTTCAGAATTATCACCCGGGTCACGTAATACTATTTTAGCAAGAGGCTATCCTATTGAAGAAGTTAATCATGAAATGCTTACTAAATGGTTATCAGAGCTAAGAACACCGGGAACAGGTATTGTTAGGGTATAGAACATAACAAGCGCCTCCACTCGACGCAAAAAAGCGGCGCGAGTGAGGCTATTCGTTAGGGCTGCCCGATGACAACGACATTCCTCCATTTCACGCCATGCGGCCTGCTATTCGATGTTGTCGGCATAGTCCTGCTTGGATTCGCGTTCTTCCTAAAGACCACAGAGTCGATGATCGAGGAATCGGGAACAACGTGGGACTCAAAGCTTACGTCACCGTCGTCGAGAACAAGAGTGATGGGATCTTTGGCACCACATTATTGTTCGTTGGCTTCGTTTATCAGACGCTCGGCTACACCCGCGTCGAATGTGCCGTAGCGGTCATTGCCAGCTACGCTGGCCTCGTTCTATTTCTGTTCGCGTACTGCACATTCTTGCGTAAAAAGATAGTCAGGAAGTGGGTGGGCAACATAGAGGCCAAGTTTCGTGAAAGGCAGCCCTAACAACCGGCTCCAGGGCGAACGCGGTGGAGGCGCGCCGTTTCTCTCTAGGTTCTGTGGCCTGCGCCGCTGAGCCTGAACGTTAGCCCGCCATGATCACTATCGAGCACCCATCAATCCGGAAGTCTGTGGCCGATCTAGGCTACGGCTTGCTTCCGGTCTTTTTTAGGGAAACAGAGAAGTACGCTTTGATTGTGAAAGCCCCAAAGGAAGCGATTCTTACCGCCCGTATAAATCAAGAAATGAGCCTCTATCTGGTGCCTGATGGCTCTAGGAGATCGCATTCACTGGGGATAATCACCGCCTTCTATGATGATCACGATGAGCCTCTGGTCTTGTTCACTCCGATGTACTCAGGTAATCAGCTCCAAATCGATATTGGCAGGGTGCTAAACCAAGACGCCTTCGAGGTGTTTTTCTTTGATGAAAATCATAGAGAAATGATGGGGGTGCGAGTTCGAGTGAACGATTCCGCGAAAGTCCGCGCAAAACTCGAGCAACAAGATTTCAACGATCTGGTTCTTGATCAAGTGGGTAATGATCTTGAGGCAATGAGGGCTTGGTTCGGAATGCGGTCAACATCAGACGACGATGCAGCATTCGTGCTGCGGTTTGAGGATAGGCTCTATCCAGATGATCTGGTATTTATAGACGCCAACCCCAATGCGTATGACTTTCATGGGGCAGAAGGAAGTCCAGCGTACACGAGTCTAGAAAGGCGGGAACCGGGCGGGTTCCAGGAACGCGATATCGTTGGGCTTCTGAAACGATCTTTTCCAGCAAGTTCCATTTATCTAAACCCGATTCGTTTAGATAGTGGAAAGGAATACGCCGATATCTTGTGTTTAACTGACGAAATCATGTTAGTGGTTCAGGGCAAAGACAGCCCAAACACCGAAGCCTCTCTACGCAGGAGCATAGAAAGGAAGAGATCTGTGATTCGTGCTCACATCGGAAAGGCATCACAACAGCTGCGAGGTGCGCTATCGTTCGCAAAAGGGCTGGGGCCAAATGCGCTCAAGGTCGGCACTTCAGATAGCGAACATTCACTGAACATACACGGTCGCCTAACCTGCGGTTTAGTTGTGGTTCGGGAATTGTTAGATGATGATTATCGCGCTTGTAGCACACCGGTATTAAACATCTCAATTGAATGCGAATTACCGTGTGTGCTTACCGATTATTCTGCGTTACATATGATGACAATGCATTTGACGTCGCCTGCCCGTTTGATGAGCGGGTTCCTTCAGCTGTTTGATGTCGGGGTAGAGAATGGTGAATTTCCGAAGCCGCGGTTCCTTGGCCCACCAGCGGGTTAACAACACGTTGAACCGTATAACTCAACAGATCAAAGATGCCGCGATCGTTGTCCTGCGTATCCTCGGCCTACGCCCTCGCCTTACTGTACGTCGGGATGGAATCCCAATTATCATGCACGGCGATAGCGATCTCGCAGGCGAGGTTGATCCGTCTGACGATCCACCAAGCAGCCAACGTATCTGTATTCTTCGCAGGACAATTAAAATAGATATTCTCTGCTTGACCGTACCGTATCATGTCAACTCGGATTTCTTGGGACTATCCGAGGATTTTTCCGGAGAGTTGACCTCCTTCAGCAGATACTTTCCCAGGAAGGGTGACGCATTGGAATAGGGCAATATTTCTGCCCCCATCCACAGAGGGCGTCTGACAAAGAGATGTACTACGTTGCCCAACTTGTACGTTACAGGCTTCTCGCTCATGCAATCATGATAGCGCAGATACCCTCTGCCGGCTCGATAATGTACGAACCCACTACTCCTTCTCGGAGATAGAACACTTTGTGATGGTGACCTTACTACCCGGTGGCTGTCGCTTCAACCAATCCACGATGCTCTCCCCTTCCCAACGATCATAATACGCCGCCAACATGCGCTTGCGCAGCTCCATGGCCTCCTGGCTTAGAGTGACATCTTCCCCGCGCGCAGTGAGTTTCGTATAGGCCCTGAGCTCTTTGAGCAACGCGTCGTTCGGCTTGGAATTTTCCATTGACTGAATCCTGACAACTTTGAACAACAAATCAGCATCACACCACTTTATGATCCAGCCTATCTAAATCCGATGCCCCACCGAAAAGTCGCTTCTAGGCTGAGGCCAGAACCGCTGGTCATCCGGTACATGACACAGTATCATTTCAACATGCTAAAACGCTTTTTTCTCACCGCACGTACGCTCATTCTCCGCCCAATTGAGAACCTCGGCAGGAAGGGCTTCCTCCGTTTCTACGGTGTAGATCTTAACGCCGTAAAGCCCGCACCCCCTAGCGATTCGATCCGAGATCAATTCATCGAGATCAAAACCAAGAATGGCTGGCGTGTCATCCCAAAAGCCGTCTTTGATTCTCGCTCCGTTGCGGATCGTCTTCCGTATTGAAAAATCTGCGCATTTTCTTGACGGCAATTTTCGGTGGAACTTTTTCGTCATTGTTGACGAAAATATATCTGCCCGCTTGTGCCCTGTGGAATCGACGGCCAGGCTGCGGTATGTGACGGCCTAGCGACGGAACGGAGCTTCCAGTCTGCCGCAGGCTTTCGGATCGAGTTCGACCGCGCTCGACCCAAACGGGCGTCACCCATTTTCCGGAAGAACCAACCCTCGCCGCCGGTCATTCGGCTGTGTTACGAACCCGTCTGAGATTTCCCGCAACCTTGGCCTTACCTTCAGGTGTTTTCGGACCAGTGCTGAGACCGCCGTGGAGCATGCAGCGGCCGTTCTGAAGAGCCTTACACTGGCAGGGCGTCCCCTTCCGGGTTTTCGCCTCACAGCGTTCGCCTTTCACAGGGATCTGCCTGGCTCGGGCGTTCGCTGTCACGATGCTGGCCAGTGCAGCCTGGATGCTTTTCCCCTCGACGTTCACCAAGTACTTGATTCTTTCCTTCCGTTGTTCGCTCCATGCCGGATATGGGACTGGCCTCTTTTTCCTATCCACGGCAAACCCCATGACACGCGCGCGCATACAGTCCAACTACTGATAATCTGATTCGCTCCATACCCACTATTTCTCCTCTCCTTCTAGCTCCACATGTCCTAACCTCATGACGCGCACATGCGCGTGCGCCTGTCGCCGAAGCCATCCACCCACCCCTCAAATACCCAGACATCTCCGGACATTCATTAGGAAAACATTGAGCGTGAACATCCCAAACCCCATGATGCGGGCGCGCGATACTTGTGGCAAAATCCTGAGATACCCACTGATCTTTGCTATACAAATACTCGTGTTTTTCCCCCAATATCCCAGACCCCATAACACGCGCGCGCGCGCATGCGCGTACCTGTCTGGAAACCCCCACATCTCTCTACATGGGCATGGTTTCTGAAGCGTGACATCTCGTGACATTGGCCAAGTGATTACATGAGGGTTTTATCGTTGTACGGTCCAAACCCCATGAGAGGTGCCCGTGCTTCACATCCTCAATGCGCTGGCCTTCAGAGTTCGTCATAAATACCTCGAGCGTTCCCCTGATTCTTACGTGCCATCCAACCGCGCTGAGATCCATGATCGGCGTTGCTGAAACCCGTGCTCTCGGCCTGGAAGGTCAGAAGAATTGTTTTGCACGGTCCCTGCCGTTGTTTCGCGATGCTCAGCTCAGCCAAACCCTTGTCATGGCTGCCCTCGCGGTAAACCTCATCCCGGTAGATAAAAGCAACCAGGTCCGCGTCCTGCTCAATATCCCCGGAGTCACGCAAATCGGAGAGCTTGGGCCGGGAGTCAGTCCGCTGCTCGAGGCTCCGGTTCAGCTGCGCGAGACACAGGACCGGGACAGACAGCTCCTTCGCCAGGGCTTTCAAGTCGCGCGAGATATTCCCGATCTCTCGGGTACGATTCTCCCCGGGTCCACGAATCAGGCCGAGATAGTCGATCACGAGCAGATCGAGGCCCTGCTTCTGCTTGTGCCGGCGTGCTCTGGCCCGGATAGCTGTGGTCGTCAAAGCAGGCGTGTCGTCGATTTTGAGCGACAGACGCACCAACTCGGCCGCCGCGGCACTCGTGCGCTCAGTCTCGTCCTCAGATAGCTGGCCACCCCTGAGCGCCTGCAGATCAACCCGCCCGCGCTGGGCAACCAATCGATCGAACAGATCGACTCCGGGCATCTCCAGCGAGAAGATCAGCACCGAATGCCCTTGGGAGGCCACTTGGCGCGCGATATCGAGGGCGAGCGAGGTCTTGCCCATGCCGGGCCGGGCCGCCAGGTAGACGAGTTCCCCGGGATGCAGGCCGTGGGTGGCGGCATCGAAGTCGACGAAACCAGTCTTCAGTCCTGTCATCCCGATTTCGCGCTCAGCCTGCCGTGCCACCCATTCCCGAGCAATCGTATCCATACCGCGCGGCCCACCACTGCGCGGAGCATCGACCGCCAATATCTCCCGTCCGGCCCACTCTGACACCGCCTGTAGCTCCTCTGGGCCGGCGGCGCGCTCCTGCAACTCACCGGCGATGCGCAGGAGGTTACGGCGCCGGGCGCGATCGGATACTACCCGGGCATAGGGTCAAGTGATGTTCACGGGGCTCGCCGTTTCAGCGACCAGCGCGACAACCAGCTCGCGGTCGACCGTTTTGCAGTCCGCCAGGGTTACCGCGTCCGGAGCCTCCCCATTGGCCGCCCGGCGGGCGATCTCGGCGAACAACGTCCGATGCGCCGCGATGTAGAAGTCGCCTTCCTGGATGATCTCCGCGACGTCCGGCCAGCGATCCGGAGCGAGCAGGAGCCCACCCAGTACAGCCTGCTCGGCTTCACGGGAATGCGGGAGAGCGGTCATCGGCCGTTTCCTCCCTGGCGGTTGGCATAGCGCCCCTCAATTACCCTCGCGAAGTGATCAGGCTCGATCAGCCATTCAAAATCTGCCGCCCATGGTCCACCTGTCCTGCCCATCAGCCAGTCACTGGCGTGCACCGCATGGAAGAATTTCCGCCACCAGTCGAGATTCTGGTACTGCAATCTGAACACCACCGCGCCCGCAGATGTTTACGCCGCTTATCGGTCAGTACTTTGACCTTCGGGAGTTCCGGCAGAATCTCATGGTAGAGTGCGACGATCTGCTCAGCGGGACATGTGTGTATTTCGGGGATGGAACTCGTCGCCACGCCTTCAGGCTGGCGACGAATATGTTTTATCTTTTGGTTCTTGATGGATGGGGTGACATGGGTGTCACCCTTTTTGACCTTGGATGTCACCCTTTTGGTCGATAGGGCGACATGGGCGTCACCCTTTATGGGAGAAAGGGTGACGTTAGTGTCATCCTTTTCCGGTACGTTGAGCCGATCAATCCGAAGCCGATATTCGCGTGCCCGGCCCCGGCCACCATTCGCATGTGCGACAACCTCGATCCAGTTATCCGCAATCAAGCCGTGCATGATCCGCTGCACCTGGCGCTTGGTCGAACGCACATACTTGGCTATGGTAGCAACGGAGGGAAAAACGTTCTCGCCAGCGTCATCGGCGTAGTCTGCAAGCTTCAGCATCGTGAGGAGTTGGGTACCACTCCCGGGAAAGTGGTCCCAGACCGCGGTCATGAGGCGGACACTCATTTGCCCTCCCTCAAAAACCGGGAGAATGCGTTCAGCGCCTGACCGAGCTCGTTCCAATATGCACACTGGAAGCACAGCCGTCGCCATTTATCGCCAGGCCTCCGGGGCACCCGACAGATTTCACAGCAGGTTGCGTGCTTGCCGGGAAGGCGATAACATTGCTGCGCGATGCGTTACCCAAGCCCGCTTTCCCGGTCGGCAGCCGGGGCGGGCTTTTCTTTTCGTCCATGCGCCCCCCTACGCTGCCGTCTTCCTGGCAGCGATGAGCCGGCGCACGAGCGCGTGGACCTCCTCCTCGGACTTACCAGCAATGCGAGCTTCGAGCACCGCGTCCACCTCATGTTCGGGCCAACCGGAACACCGCGGACCCAGCGAGATGGGCGGCGGAAAAACACCTTTTTGGATATCTTTCCGAACAGTTGAACGAGCCCGCCCCACCTTGTTACAGGTAGCAGGCTCCCGCAATATGCGGAGATTACGTGATTGCATTTTGAAAACCCCTTTATGTCTGATAATGCCTCCCTAAGGCTATCAGGGGTTTTCTGTGGAAAACGGGTACGGTATTGACGAAACCCAGAAGAAATGTAACCGCTCAGCTATTTCAAAGAAATCTTCCTCGTTTTTACTGCTCGTCGTTTATTTCGATTCACAGCACCCCTAACTGTCTCCCCAGTAACGGAGCGATCAATCACAATTCGCGTAATAGCAGCAACTACTTCATGAAGAGGTTTTCTGATAGCGCCTTCCAAGTGCTTAGAGATTGAGAGAATGAAATAATCTCTAGCAGCAGTTTCCTCTCCAGGCTTAGAAAGCAACGGCCAACCAACTAGATATGGCTCAAAGAATTTTTCACCATAAAACTCCTGGGAGTTATTCACTTGCATTGCATATACAGCCAACAGATCCAAAATTTCACTCATTCTAGGTGCTGGAAGGATCGACCCAGCAAATTCCTTGATATCGATTCTGCCCATTTTATTGTCGAAATCAGATTGATCTATAAAAGATTGGTCCAACAACTTAATAATTGCTTTGCAATAAGTATCGTTGAAATAGCGGTATACACTGACGTCATACGGGGTATCCTGGAGCAGCTCTTTCAGGCGCAACGCAGACTCCCCTATTTTTTCGCGTGCAGCAGTTGTTCCTTCCTTGTGCGTCTCTCCCAAGAAGGAACCTCATACCCAACAAGATGCACGAAATAAAAGAATTGAAGCGGGTCACCATAGCCATGCTTCTTCAGCGTTTCCCAAATAAATTTTGCATCACTGAGATGGGTTTTTACCTGACCAGCCAAAGCTTCCAGCAACGATAGATAAGCATTCTTTTCCAGGCTGCTCTTCGCGAGTTTCTTGGCCTCTACTTCATGTAGGCCAGATAATTCCTCAGGAACCCACTTTGAATACTTCGGCTTTCTTCCCACATGATATTTAGGCCAACTACTCATTTCGCTACCCTTCGCGCGCCTATACAAGAAGAAATTGCCACTGCCGTGCAAGGATTTCCCGATTTTCGTCCCGTCGGGTAGGTACGACGACTCATCATACCGATTTGCTGTGCAGCGGGATCACCTCCGCGCCCGCCTTAAGCTGGTCGAGGTAATCGGCCCACTGCTGCATCATTTCCCGCCTCTCCGCGAGGTATTCTGCGCGGTTATAGCTTGCTCGAGTCTTGTTCCGTTCCTTGTGCGCAAGCTGGCGCTCGATGACATCGAGCCGGTAGCCCATCTCATTCAACATCGTTGAGGCGGTTGCGCGGAATCCGTGTGCAGAGAATCCAATGCTGTCCTTGCCATTGAAGCCCATACGCTCCAGGGCGCGGTTAAGCGTCGTGGCCGACATGCACTCCTTCGGGCGCCGGTAGTTCGGGAACAGGAACTCGCGATACCCGGTAAGCTTGAGAAGCTCTTTAATCAGGTCAATGGCGTGCCTAGACCGGGGCACAATATGCTCCTCGCGCATCTTCATCCTTTCGGCCGGGATGCGCCATTCCGCATGTTCAATATCGATTTCAGCCCACCGCGCTGCACGCAGCTCAACCGGTCTGACGAAGGTCAGAATCCCCAAACGCAGCGCAATCACCGTGGTGCTGTAGCCCCCGGACGAATCGAGCTGGGTAAGGAATTTACTGATCTCGGCCCGGGAGAGCGGTTTGCGGTGCTCGACCTTTGGGCGATGAATTGAACCTCTCAAAGCGGCTGCCGGGTCATTGTCTGCACGGAGCGTAGCGACGGCATATCTGAATATGGCCGATACCCACTGACGAATCATCAGGGCGACGGTCTCCGCGCCGCGGCCTTCCACCCGACTGATGATCTCTAGCAGATGCGCTGCAGTGACTTGCCTGATCGGCAGGTTTCCAATAAAGGGAAACACATCAGCCTCGGTCACATTGATAACCTGGCGCAGGTAAGATGGTGACCACCTCGCGGATTTCTTCTCAATCCACTCGCGCGCTACCGCCTCGATAGTATTGGCGGCCGCAGCGGCTTGCGCAGCCCTGTGGGCCTTCCGAGTATGGGAAGGGTGGACGCCCTGCTTGACCAAGCCACGGCAGCGGTCACGCTCCTGGCGGGCCTCTGAGAGGGTGAGACGACCCGAACTCCGCCGCAAGGCCGCATCAGCCTCAGACTCACCAGGCGGCGCCTGGCAGTAGGCACCAACAGCGAATAGGTTTTCCTTACCCCCGATACGGTATCGGTATCTCCACAGCCTGGAGCCATTCGGCCGGATCTCGAGCACAAGCCCACCCCCATCGGGTAACTTAATGGGCTTCTCTCCAGGCTTTGTGTTTCGGATTTTCGCGTCGGTCAGGGACATTTTGCGGGTACCGGGTCTTTGATACCCGCAACGATACCCGCATTAATCGGGGATGACAATGGACAATGATAGACAGTTTTGGACTATAAGACCTTGTTTAACAAAGGAAGACTTGCCTTAATAGACGACTATGGACCTCTATGGATAGCGATGTTTATTTTCGATCATCAGCAACATGATTAGGTCTTCCCGCCCCGTCGAACCCGCATCATACCGCGCCGCCCGCGGCGGTTAAACGCCCGCCGCGCGCCCCATCCCAGCAGCGCCAGCGCGGCCAGGGCGCCGTCGGCACCGCCGCTGTCGTCCCGGGACAAGGCGCCTGTGCTTGTGTCGGTGCCTTCATACAGATACTCCAGTCCGCGGATGTCATCGTCCTGCAGAGTGTCGATGTCGCTGATGCGTGAATTCATGATCGCCGTCACTGCCTGGTCCGCATCATCAGGATGCTCCAGGCCGAGCGCGTGCCCGAGTTCATGGACGAAGACGCGGTGAAAATCATACTGACCGCTGACCAGGGGCCCGTCGCGGTGCGCCAGCCAGGGCTGGCGCCCGGAGTTCACGATGATATCGGCGTCGCTGATCTCCCAGCGGCCGTTCCTCCGGGTGTGGGTAATGAGCGTGACGGCCAGGGTGTCGCCGAAGTTGCTGCCGTCGCAGCTCGTCGCCCTCCAGCCGGCGGCATTGACGCCGTCGCTGGTGTCGCAGGGCTGCGCCGCCGCCGTCCCGGCGCGGTACTGCAGAGGTGTGCCGACCGAGTTCCATTCCGACTGCATGGCCTCGATGGCGCTGTCCCGGTATGTGTCCTCGAAATTCAGCGTCATCGCCACCTCGACCTCGTCGGCTGGCCAGACGATCGGGCTTCCCTCGGTCTGCAGTGGCTGCGGGTTACCGACACCGGCATCGGGCTGCCCGAAGAAGGCGTATGCCTGCGCCGCCGCCGGCGTGACGGACAACAGCAGCGCGCAGCCGAGCAAGACGGCTTTCCTCATGGCGCGGGGGACAGCTCCGTGGCGGGCATCTGTTCCCGGATGCGTGCGGTGAATTCCTCCAGGGTCGGCTGTGACGGCAGGACGAGGGCGCGCACGACCAGGCTGTCGCGCCGGTCCGCGCGCAGGACACGCTGCTGGCCGTCCGGATCAGTCAGCACCCGGTACAGACCCTGATAGGCTCCGACCAGGGGTATCAGCTCGCTCCGGTTGCCACGCACGAACAGCACGTAGCGCCCGCCCTTGACGAGCTGCGGCATCCCGGGATAGGTCTGTGCCGTGTCACCCACGATTCCGCCCGGCAGGATCAGTTCAAAGGGCACCGACGGCACCTCTCCCTTGATCAGCTCGAGATCGACCAGGTTCACCGTGGTGGATATGGTCCTTGCGTCCGCTGACCAGGCGCTGCGCGCGCCGTCGACGGTCCCCACCACGATCAGCTCGGCCTGCTGGACCAGCTCCGGAAACGCGCGCTGGACCACGGTCAGGGCCTGCGCACCCGCCGCCGACAACAGGGTGATCAGGGCCAGCATTCCCCCGGCCACACGCCTGAAGGTCTGGATTTGATTCATATTCTGGACTGCCTTCAACAAGATGCGGGCCACGGCCGCTGTCGGCACTGCTCCGCCGGGTTTCCGCCTGATCTTATCCTATATGGACCGGGGGACGGCGCAATAATTCCCGCCGCGGCGCGGCCCGGGGGCTGGTCCGCCTCACCTGACACTGAGACGGGAGATTACCACGCCGGGTGCCCCGGACCCGCGGAACGCGGCGGCCGTTTCACTTCAGCCCGGTCCCGACCAGCGATACCGCACGGAACATGGCGCGCCCCTTGTTCATGGTCTCCTCCCATTCGAGGGCGGGGACGGAATCGGCGACGATGCCGGCGCCGGCCTGGATGTGCAGGCGACCGTCCTTGATCACCGCGGTGCGGATCGCGATCGCGGTGTCCATGTTGCCGTTCCAGCCGATGTAGCCAACGGCGCCCGCATAGATGCCGCGCTTGAGCGGCTCGAGTTCGTCGATGATCTCCATCGCGCGCACCTTCGGCGCGCCCGACACCGTGCCGGCCGGAAACGTCGCGCGCAGCACGTCGATCGCCGACAGGCCGGGCGCAACGCGCCCACGACATTGGAGACGATGTGCATCACATGGGAGTAGCGCTCGATCACCATGCGCTCGGTCACGCGCACGCTGCCGGTCTGTGCCACGCGGCCGACGTCGTTGCGGCCGAGGTCGATCAGCATCAGATGCTCGGCGCGCTCCTTCGGATCGGCCAGCAGTTCCCGTTCCAGCGCCAGGTCCTTGTCCCCGTTTGCGCCGCGCGGCCGTGTGCCGGCGATCGGGCGCACGGTCACCTCGCCGTCCTCCAGGCGCACCAGGATCTCCGGCGAGGAGCCGACGATGTGGAAATCCTTCAGGTTGAGGTAATACATGTAGGGCGAGGGGTTGAGGATGCGCAGTCCGCGGTACAGGTCGAGCGGGGCGGCGCGGAACGGCACCGTCAGGCGCTGCGACAGCACCACCTGCATCAGGTCGCCGTCGACGATGTAGCGCTTGCGCGCTCCACCCCGCCTCGAACCCGGCGCGGGTGAACTCCGACACGAAGTCCTCTTCACCGACCGCGAAGGTGGCGGATGGCGTCAGGTCGCGCGTCACCGCCTGGCGCAGCCGCGCCTCCAGCCGGTCCAGCTCGCGCTCGGCCTCGGTCAGCGACGTCACGGCGCCCGGGTCCGCGTACAGCACGATGTAGAGCTTGCCCGCCAGATTGTCGAACACCACGACGCGTTCGCTCAGCATGAGCAGGATGTCCGGCGTGCCCAGCGTGTCGCGTCCCGGACACTCGGCCAGCCGGGGTTCGATGTAACGCACCGTATCGTAGGAAAAGTAACCGACCAGGCCGCCGCTGAAGCGCGGCAGGCCGGCGATCTCCGGCACCCGGTACGCGGCGCGGAACGACTCGATCCAGGCCAGCGGGTCGACCGCCTCCTCGCGGTGTGTCTCGCGGCCGTCGGTCTCGATCGTGACGGTGTGCCCGCCGACGCGCACCACGGTGCGGCAGGGCAGACCGATGATGGAATAGCGGCCCCACTTTTCGCCGCCCTGGACGGACTCAAAGAGATAGGTATAGGGCTGGTCGGCGAGCTTGAGGTAGGTGCTGAGGGGTGTGTCGAGGTCGGCCAGGACCTCGCGCATCACCGGTATGCGGGTGTAGCCCTGGGCACGCAGGGCCGCGAATGTTTCAGGCGTCATAATCATGGCCGGGGCATGGCGTGACGCGCCGGCGCCGCTTACAGGGATTCCAGCAACTCGCGCAGTTCAAGCAGCGAGCCTATGACGGCATCCGGCGCGGCATCGCGGATATCCATGCCGTGATTGTATCCGTAATTGACGCAGACCACCTTGAATCCGGCGGCGCGCGCCGCCTCCACGTCATTGATCGAATCGCCCACCATGAGCGATTCCCCGGGCGCAACCCCCAGGACCTTCGCCGCGTGCAGCAGCGGGGCCGGATGCGGCTTCTTCTCCGCCAGGGTATCTCCGCTGATCACGGCCTGGAAGCGCTCGCGCAGGCCGAGCTGCAGCAGCAGCGGTTCGGTAAAGCGCGCGGGCTTGTTGGTGACGCAGCCGAGACGGTAGCCGGCGCGATCGAGATACTCGACGCCTTCCATCACCCCCGGGAACGGACGGCTGTAGGTGCAGACGTCGCGCGCGTAGGCCTCGAGGAAGATCGGATAGGCGCGGCGGTAGAGCCCTTCGTCCGGCTCGCCGTCGTAGGCATTGACCAGGGCGCGCCGCACCAGCCGCTCGGCGCCGTTGCCGATCCACTCGCGCACGCGCGACTCACCGCGCTCCGGCAGGCCGATCTCGCGCATCATGACGTCGACCGCATGGGCGAGGTCCGGCACGCTGTCCACCAGGGTGCCGTCGAGATCGATCAAGACCATCCGCGGCCGCGCCGCCAGTCCATGCATGGGATATCGTCTCGCGTGGATGGCGCGGCCGGGTCAGCGCCGCGCCTTGGCGAGCTCGGCGCGCATCGCGTCGATGGTCGCCTTGTAGTCCGGCGTGCTGAAGATGGCCGAACCGGCGACGAATGTGTCCGCCCCCGCTTCGGCGATGGCGCGGATGTTGTCCACCTTCACCCCGCCGTCGATCTCGAGCCGGATGTCGCGCCCGCTCGCATCGATGATCTTGCGCGCCTCACGCAGCTTGTCGAGCGCCGCCGGGATGAAGCTCTGGCCGCCGAAGCCCGGGTTGACCGACATCAGCAGGACCATGTCGATCTTGTCGATCACGTATTTCAGGTAGTCGAGCGGCGTCGCCGGGTTGAACACCAGGCCGGCCTTGCACTTGCAGTCGCGAATGAGCTGCAGGGTGCGGTCGACATGCTCGCTCGCCTCGGGGTGGAAGGTGATATAGCTGGCCCCGGCCTTGGCGAAATCCGGGACGATGCGATCGACCGGTTTCACCATCAGGTGCACGTCGATCTCGGCGGTGACCCGTGCTTGCGCAGGGCCTCGCAGATGAGCGGCCCGATGGTCAGGTTGGGGACGTAATGATTGTCCATGACATCGAAGTGCACGATGTCGGCGCCCGCCTTCAGCACGGTGGTGACCTCCTCGCCCAGGCGGGCGAAATCAGCCGACAGGATCGAAGGGGCGATGACGTAGTTCTTCATGGAATGCCTCTGTTAGCAAACTGGCTGCGGAGCAGGGTTAACACTTTACCCGAATGCGGGAAACTTATCACGCCGCGGGTGAAACGGAAACGCGAGGGTGGACGGTCGCCCGGAAATGCAGCGGGGCGGGGGCCCGCACCGGGCCGCGTGCCCCGCTCAATGGTCTCAGGCGCGGACGAGGCCGTACTTCTGCAGCGTGCGCTGCACCGCCCACCAGCAGACGCCGATGATCGCCAGCGTCACCACGATGTCGAACATCGAGGTCATCGGCAGGTGATAGTACTGGCTGTCCACCGAGCCGGCGATCCAGGTGTAGCGCTCGAGCCAGGTGCCGACCACGATGAAGCAGGCGACCAGCGTGATGATGACCGGATTGTGGCGGTTGGGCGTGATGGCCAGCGTGCAGAACGGAATGATGAACTTGAAGGTCAGGAACGTCCACCACAGCGGGCCGAAGCCCTCCAGCATCATACTCTGGTAGCGGTGCGTCTCCTCCGGCAGGCGGCCGTACCACATGATCAGGTACTGGGTGAAATAGAGATAGGTCCACAGGATGGTCATCGCCAGCATGAACTGCGCCATGTAGTTGAAGATGTAATGCTGGAACGGCGCCGTCAGCTTGCCCGAACGGTTGATGAAAAACAGGAATATGGTGAAGAAGCCGAGGAACATGTGGAAATTGCTCTGGAAATGATAGGCGCCGTAGCTCGCGCTGTGCCAGCCGGGCATCTGCGTCATTTCGAAGTCCCAGGCCACCATGGATCCGTAAATGAAATAGGCGAACGGGATCAGCAGCGCGATATTGCGGAAACGGCGCTGTGCCGCGTATGAGCTGTCGATCTCGCTCTGGTGCTGGTACTTGATGAACAGGCCGTAGAGGATCACCACCGCGATGAAGCCGCCGATCTCGCGCAGCACCAGGAAGGTGTAATTGTGCCAGCCGTTCAGGTGGTGCCCCTCGTCGTGGGCGTGGGCCATCCACTGGAAGGTGGCCTCGCCGTTCGCGAGGAGGATCAGCAGCAGCACGCCCGCGATGGGGAACAGCACGGCGAAGGCGCAGGCCAGCTTGCGGACCTGGAAGCGCCATTTCCCGTTGACCAGGTGCAGCACCGAGGACAGGGTCACACCGCCGAGCGCGATGTAAAGCGTCATCAGGAAGTTCGTCGTCAGTATCGACCAGCTGCCAAAATCTTCTGCGTTCGCCATCCCCGCCTCTCGTATTCTGTCGTTGAGACCTATTGCGCCGCCGCCGTCCGGGTCGGCTCGGCCGCGGCGTCCTGCACCAGCTGGTGGCGCACGTAACTGACGACCTGCCAGCGTTCTTCCACGGACAGGTCGTTGGAGCCGCGCCCGTCCTCACGGGCCTGCGGCTTGCCGTACGCCGGCATGATGTAGCTGCCGAAGGTGATGGTGCCCCAGATCCATCCCTCGGTCAGGGTCTTTTGCACGTAATCGTCCACCAGGGGTATCGCGCCGATCTTGCTCGCGACCGGAGAGTCCGCCTTGCCGGTCAGGCCGTGGCAGGCGGCGCAGTAGATCCGGAACAGCGTGCGGCCCTGCGCCAGATTGGCGGCGGTCGGCTGGATCGGGCTGGTGAGCGGCTTGGCCTCATCGCGGTTAGCCACCTCGGTGGCGATGCCGCCGACCGGCACCGACCGCTGCGGGAAGGCGCGCATCTCGCCCTCCTGCGGCTTGATGCTGGGCTGGTTCACCATGTCGGTCGACCACGGCCAGGCCCATGCCGCGACCGGAAACAACGCTGCCGCAACCGCCATCCTGTATTTCATTGGATAACCTCTTCCCGAATCTCGAGCGCCTGATGCTGGCGGAACAGCTTCTTGATCGGCTCGACGTATTTCTCTTCCAGCTCCATCTCGATGCCGACCTGGTCCAGGCTGACCTTCTCGCTGTACAGGCTCTTGCGCTTGCGCAGCAGACGCGCGCCGATCAGCAGGCCGGACAGGGTGAACAGCACGCTGAACAGGATCAGCATCTCGTAGGTGAGGACGATGTTGGATGGCAGCGGTATCACCGGCTTGCCGCCCTGCGGCTGCACGGTGAAGTTCGCCTGCGCCGACGCCAGGAACAGGAACCCGAAGGTTGATCCGCACAGGGCGCCGATGAGGGTGAACTTCGGCACGTGCGCCGGCCGTTCACCCAGCACCTCCTCGATCTCGGGATGCTCGATCGGCGAGATCACCGTCACGTCGTCGACGGACACCCCCGGCACCTTGTAATGGCGGATGTCCGATATGGCGGCGAAGGCCTCGTCGAAATTGGAAAACAACGCCAGGATGCGCGATTTCTTCATGGCTTTGCCCCCTCCAGGCCGGGCTCACCGGACGGTTTCGCGTCACCCGCCCGGCGGTGCATTACACTCGCGATGTCCTTGTGCGCGAGGTGACGGCGATGGAATACCATCTCCTTGACCTCGTACATCGAAACCGACGGAATCACCTTGACGAAGACCAGGAACAGCAGGCCGAACCACCCGAAGCTGCCGGCCACAATGAACCACTGCACCCAGCTCGGCCAGCTGACGTCGAAGGAGAACGGCGCATAGGACATCGACAGCGTCGGGCCGACGATCATCCAGCGCTCCAGCCACATGCCGATATTGAGGATGATCGACACCACGAACATGGTCGGGATGTGGCGCCGCCATTTTTCAACGGCCAGCGCGAACGGCACCACCGAGCCGCAGAACAGCATGGCCCAGAAGTAGGGCGAATAGGGACCGGTGAATTTCGCGATCAGCAGCTCCTTGGCCACGGCGTCGTGGCCGTACCACACCGAGCTGAACTCGATCAGGTTGAGGTAGGTCCACACCATCGCGATCGCAAACGTCAGCTTGCAGGTCTTCTCGAGGATGGGGATCGTCATGTAATCCTCGAAGCGGAAGTAGTAGCGCAGCAGCACGAACAGCGTGATGATGCCCGCGCAGCCCGAATACAGCGCCCCGGCGACGAAGTACGGCGGGAAGGTCGTGACGTGCCAGCCCGGCATGATCGACATGGCGAAGTCGGACGACACGATGGAGTGCACCGACACTGCCAGCGGAATCAGGAAGCAGGCCATGATCAGGTAGGCCTTGCGGAAATGGCGCCACTGGCGGTCGTCGCCGCGCCAGCCGAGCGAGAGCATGGTATAGAGCTTCTTGCGCCAGCCCTTGGCATTATCGCGGCAGATCGCCAGGTCGGGGATCGAGCCGATGTAGAGGAACAGGGCGGACGAGGTCAGGTAGGTGCCGATCGCGAAGGCGTCCCATACCAGCGGCGAGCGGAAGTTCGGCCAGATGCCGCGGTCGCTGTAATACGGCAGCACCCAGTACATGTTCCACAGGCGCCCGAGGTGGATGATCGGGAACAGGCCCGCCGTCATCAGCGTGAAGGTGGTCATGGCCTCGGCGAAGCGGTAGATCGGCTTGCGCCAGTCGGCGTGCGTGATGTGCAGGATCGCGGACAGCAGAGTGCCGGAGTGGCTCATGCCGATCCAGAAGATGAAGGTTGCGATGTACAGGCCCCACATCTGCGGCCAGTTCAGGTTGGCGACGCCGATACCGGTCCGGTACTGGTAAACCTCCGCGATCACCGCCAGCGAAAGCAGGGCGAGACACACCGCTACCGAGACCCAGTACCCCATGCGCGGATTTTCCATCGAGCGCAGGACGTCCTCGTTGATCTTCGCCCAGCGGATGTCTTCGTTGATGTCTTTGGTTTGATCGCTCATTTCCGGGTCCGTCGCTTCGCCATGAGTTGTTGTCCGGGTTTACACTTCACGCACGCGTTCCAGATACAGAACCTTGGGATCCGTGTTCAGGCCCTCGAAGACGCGGTACCCGCGCAGCTCCGGATTCTGTTTGACCTGCCTGGACTTGCCGAGCTCGACCTGGTGCTTGCGCCACAGCGCGGCGGCCTGCGTGTTATCCACCCCCTCGCCGGGGGTGTGCATATCGAGCAGGTCGCCGAAGGTCATGGCCGTGGTCGGGCAGGTCTGCACGCAGGCCGGCTGGACCTCGCCGTCGAGCACCTTGCGGTCCTCCATCTTCGCCTTGTCCTTGGCGGTGCGGATGCGCTGCACGCAGAACGTGCACTTCTCCATCACGCCCTTGTCGCGCACGGTCAGGTCGGGGTTGAGCTGCATGTGCAGCGGCGCCGGCCAGGACGTCTCGTAATAGGAGAAGAAGTTGAAGTAGCGCAGGCGGTACGGACAGTTGTTGGAGCAGTAACGCGACCCGATGCAGCGGTTGTAGACCTGCGCGTTCAGGCCGTCGGGCGTGTGGTAGGTCGCCGCGACCGGACACACGGGTTCGCAGGTGGCCGCGTTGCACTGCTGGCACATCATCGGCAGGAAGGATCCGCCGTGGTGCTGGAATTCGGATACACCGCCCTCGCCGAGATCGGGCTCGTCCCAGTAGCGCTCGATGCGCAGCCAGTGCATGGCGTGGCCGTCATCGAAGCGATCCTTGCCGACCACGGCGAGATTGTTCTCGGCGTAACAGGCAACCACGCAGGCGCCGCACCCGGTGCATTTGTTGAGATCGACGACCATGCCCCACATGTGCTCGTAATCGTGGAAGCCGCCCTCTTCCAGGCCCTTACGGTACTTGGACCAGTCGGTGAGAATGTTCTCCAGGGACATCAGGCATCTCCTTCAGTACGCGCGTACACGTCCGCGGTCACGGTGGCCACCAGCTTGCGGCCGAGCTGAACCTCGCTGCCGCCCAGCTTGACGAGCGTGTCCCCCGCCTTGTCCGCGATGCGCGTGACCTGGACGCGCGTGGCGTGGTGCGCCAGCTCGCCGGTCCTGCTCTCGGTGGCAAGGCCGAGGATCTTGAGCGGATTGACGCCGCGCCCCTGCGCATAACGGCCGTAAGCCTCGTGACCCTGGCCGAGTGGCACCGCGATGGCGTCCGGATGGACGCCCTTGTACACATAGACCTTCGCCTCGATCGCCCCGTTCTCGGACTCGATGCGGACACGCTCACCGGTCTTGACGCCGATCCTGGCCGCCGTGGACGGGTGCATCTCGGCCCAGGAGTCCCATACCACCTTGCTGATCGGGTCGGGGAGTTCCTGCAGCCAGGGCAGGTTGGCGTAACGGCCATCCTGCAGGTTCGCGCCCGCGCTCGGGATCAGGGTGTAGGGCCTGCCCTCGGCGGCGGGCTCCGCCACGGTAAAGGCGGCGACCCTCGGCACCAGGCTGCCGCCGCCGGTGCCAACCTCGATCAGGCCCTTCTGCACGGCGCGATTCCAGAACTGCTGGTCGCTGACGGCCCCCTGCTTGAGGCCGGAGGGCAGTGCGGCGAAGGCGTTGCGCAGGTAGGCGTAATAGTCGTCGAATGCGGCGTACTGGGGCACCTTGCGCAGCTTGAGCAGGGCAAGCAGGGTGTCACCGAAGCCGCGGGTGTCGGGATACAGCGGTTCCATCAGGGGCTGCTGCATGCTGATCAGCATGCGCTCGGGCTGCGCGGCAGGCACATGCGTGCCCCAGTCCTCCAGGGACGAGCGGAGCGGCAGCACCAGATCGGCCTGCAGCGTGGTCTCGTCCTCGAACTGCGCGAAGGCGACCTTGAACGGCACGCCGGCGAGCTTGTCCTTGAGATTGAGCGCCTCGGGCGCCGTGAACACCGGGTTGGCCCCCTTGAAGAACACCACGTCGAAACTCTTGGCCTCGAGCGCGGCGGCAAACGCGAGCAGCTCCTTGTTGCCGCCCGTCTTCGCGGCCAGCTGAGGGAACGGGAAGCCCGCCCCGGACTCGATCGTCTTGCCCACGTTCCCGAGCACGATGTTCAGCAGCATGGCGGCTGCGACGCTGTCGTAACCGCGCGCGTGGCCCGCGGCGGATGCGCCCGCCAGCACCAGGCTCGGCGACCGCTCGTTGAGCAGGCCGGCGATTCTGACGATGTGCTCGCCGGTCACGCCGGTGATGCGCACCGCATTGTCGAGGTCGTAGGCGCGGATCTGTTCCTGCGCGGCGGCGGGGAGGTTCGAGATGTCGCGGTGGTGCTTGCTCACCAGCACATGCGCTACGGCCAGCGCCAGCACGCCCTCGGCGCCCGGACGTACCGGCACCCACAGATCGGCGTTGGCGCCCGTCACCGTCATCTTCGGCTCGGCCTGGATCAGGACGCCGCGCGGCGCGGTGCGGAACTCGGCATAGCGAGTCGAGTTATATATGGGCGAACCCCAGGTCGACAGGAAGTCCGCGCCGAAGGAGAGGATGACGCGGGCCTTGTCCACGCGCAGGCGCGGGTTCTCGTCGCCCAGCATGTCGCGGCACACCGCGCGCCAGACTGCATCGTTGACGGCCTCGTGCACGTAGTGGTGCGGAGACCCCACGGCGTCCATCCAGGCCTTCACCAGCACGGCCTGGTGGCCGCTCACGGTGTCGGTCATCCAGGCGAAACGCGCGCCGGACAGCCCGGACGACGGCCCGGTCTTTTCCTCCAGCAGCGCCAGCGCCTGTTCCCAGGTGATGTCCTCGAACTGGCCGTTCCTGCGCGCGCGCGGGCGCGTGATGCGATCCGGATTGTAGTGCGCCTGCAGGGACGCCTGGCCGGCGGAGCAGAGCCTGCCGCGGTTGACCTGCGAATCGGGATTTCCTTCCAGCTTGAGCACGCGGCCCTCGCGCACGCGGCCGTGCACGCCGCAGCCGGAACCGCACTGCGCACAGGTGGAGGCGAACCAGACGCCGACGCCCGGGATGACGTATTCCTCCGGGGCGAGGTAGGCGACCACCTCCTCCTTGCCTTCTTCCAGCGTAACGTAGCTGGGCATGTCGCAGCCGGCCAGGGTCGTGCCGACGCCGCTCCAGCCCATCACCCTGAGAAACTCTCTTCGCTTCATTTTATCGAGACTCATCGCGGGACCACTCCGTTCAATCACGCATCATCAGGCGCAGTGTCGTGTCAGCCGACACGCATCACTTGTGACATTTCCAACAGTCGAAGGGACCGTCGTTGTCCTCGTGACAACGCCTGCAGAACCCCATGGTCAGCGGTCTCTCCTTCTTCGCGACGGTCATGTTCTTGACGTCGCCGTGACAGAACGCGCAGACCTCGGAGACCTGCTCCACCGGCAGGTCGGGGTTGTCGAAGACGAACCGTTTGAGATGTTTCTCATGGGTGAAATGCACGTAATCGGGTACGTCGTGCACCTTGAGCCAGCGCGGCGGTTCGCGCTTCTCCCAGTACTCGGTCAGCTGCTGGATACGCGGCTTGTCCGTCGCGATCACACTGTGACAGCCCATGCACTTGCTGGTCGGCGGTATGCCCGCCACCTTGCTGCGGCGCGCATAGGTGTGGCAGTACATGCAGTTGATGCCGTTGATCTTGGCATGGATATCGTGGGGGAACTCGATCGGCTGCGGAACATCCGCGCCGGCGAAGGTCTCCTCCGGAGGAACCGCGTTGGGCACTCCCGTCTCCGCGGAGACCGTGTGCGGGGCCCACAGGAGGAAAAGCGCGGCGACGAATGCCAGGAATCCCGCCGCCAACGGCGCACCGGCGCTGCCGCCGGCAGGGATCCCCGCTCCTGGGATGGACCATCGTCCTGAGAAAAGTTGCCGAATGCCTGACATCTCCCCCTCAACCTATGTTGTGAACCTGTGGCAAGCCGCCCGCCGCAGAACGGGCGAATAACGGCTCATCATGTCCAGGGGCATACCGCAATGAACAGCAGCCCCGAGCTTTATTGTTCAGACTGAAGCTATACCGGCGCGAAATACGGAAGGACTACATTCATTGAACCGCATCCTCCTCCAAGCCGTCGTCGTTTCATCCGCAACGGTCTGTCATCAACCTCGCTCACCGCAGTCACGCATGCGGGGGCGGGTTTGTTTTGTATTCTTGTCTTTTCTCTCAAGCTCGACAACGCAGAGCGGGGCCGAGCGTTGAATCGTAGATCAATCTCAGCGGGGCTGTCAACGCTGGATCGGAAGCATCGACGAAACATGCGCGGCGCGAAGGAAACGGCGCACAAGCCGCATAAACCGCGTGGGTTAAGGGGAGCGCCCGCGCGGCGCTACCCCAAATGCGGTAGCCGGCCCCGCGGCGCGCGCCTAGACCGGATTGTCGATATCGACGAAACGCGTCTCGACGTCGAATTTCGCGCCGATGTGCTCGAGCAGCGCGCGCACTCCGTAGCGCTCCGTCGCATGATGTCCCGCGGCGTAGAAATGCACGCCGCTTTCGCGCGCCAGATGCGTGGTGCGCTCGGAGGCCTCGCCGGTGATGAATGCGTCCACGCCCGCGGCAGCGGCATGCTCGAGATAATCCTGCGCGGCGCCGGTGCTCCATGCAACGTCGCGCACAAGCGGGCGGGCGCCCGCCACGTACAGCGGCTCGCGCGCCAGACGCTGCGCGAGATGGCGGCCAAGCTGCTGGCCGCTCACGGCGACGGGCAGGCGCCCGCGCAGCAACAGTCCGCTCTCGCCGCGCCCGGTGTCGAGCGAGCCGGTGATCTCGATGTCCAGCACGCGTGCGAGCTGCACGTTGTTGCCGAACTCGGCATGCGCATCAAGCGGCAGATGGTAGGCGATCAGGCTCAGATCACCGCACAGCAGCGCGTGCAGGCGACGGCGCTTGATGCCGCACACGCGCGGATCCTCGTTGCGCCAGAACCAGCCGTGATGGACGAGGATCGCATCCGCGCCCCAGTCGAGCGCCTGCTCGACCAGTGCATGACTCGCGCTGACGCCGCCGAGGATCCTGCGCACCTCGGCGCGGCCTTCGACCTGCAGTCCGTTGGGCGCGTAGTCAGCGAAGCGCCCGGCATCCAGCAGGCGGTCCAGGTAGTCGGTGAGCGCGGACAAGGTCATTGGCATGAGTGAGGCTCCGTGCGGACGTTCCGGGGCGGACCGGCCGGCCGCTATGATAGAGTATCCGCACTATGCAGATCCGCCGGCTCCTGCCCTATCTCAGTCAAGGCGTCATCGTCGGCCTGGCCGTCGGCCTGATCGCGGTCCTGGTCATGACGGACACGTTCACCAAGCGTCCGGTGGTCGAATTCAAGGAGTCGACACAGGCCGAACCCCTGGCGGTCCCGCAGGCCACCGTATCCTACGCCGGCGCTGTCGGCAAGGCCGCCCCGGCAGTGGTCAACATCCACACCAGCAAAACGGTCACGCGGCAGATCAGCCCGCTGCTCGACGACCCGTTTTTCCGGCGCTTCTTCAACGCGCCGGCCGTGCCGCGCCAACAGCAGCAGACCAGCCTGGGCTCGGGCGTGATCGTCAGCGCGGACGGTTATGTGCTCACCAACTACCACGTCATCGACGGTTCGGACGAGATCCTGGTGGCGCTCCACGACGGCCGCACGGCGCCGGCGCGCATCATCGGCACCGATCCTGAAAGCGATCTCGCCGTGCTCAGGATCGATCTGAACGACCTGTCCGTGATCACGCTCGGCGATTCGAATGCGCTGCAGGTCGGCGACGTGGTGCTCGCGATCGGCAACCCCTTCGGCGTCGGCCAGACCGTCACCCAGGGAATTGTCAGCGCCACCGGCCGCAGCCAGCTCGGCATCTCGACCTTCGAAAACTTCATCCAGACGGACGCGGCGATCAACCCGGGCAACTCCGGGGGGGCGCTCATCAACCCCTACGGCCAGCTGATCGGCATCAATACCGCGATCTTTTCCCGCAGCGGCGGCTCCCAGGGGATCGGATTCGCGATCCCGACCAGCCTGGCGAAGAGCGTCATGACGCAGATCATCGAGCACGGGGAGGCGATCCGCGGCTGGCTCGGGGTGGAGATCCAGACCCTGACGCCGGCGCTGGCGGAATCCTTCGGGCTGCGCGACGGGCGGGGCCTGATCATCGCCGGCGTGCTTGCCGACGGACCGGCCGCGGCGGCCGGGCTGGAGGCGGGCGACATCATCACCGAGATCGACGGCACGCCGGTGACGGACGCCAGCGTCGGGCTGAACATGATCGCGCAGACCGAACCGGGCAGTACGATCACCCTGCAGGGGCTGCGCCAGGGGGAGCCGTTCACCCGCAAGGTGGCCGTCAGCAAGCGCCCGGCGCCGGCGCGCTAGCCCGGTCAGTCCGCGCCCTTGTCCTGCGCCGGCTCGTCCTCCTCCGGTTCCTTGCGCACATAGGCGCGCGAGAGCAGCAGCCCGACCTCGAACAGCAGCCACATCGGCACCGCCAGCATGATCTGGGACAGCGCGTCCGGCGGCGTGATCACCGCCGCCACGACGAAGCATCCCACGATGATGTAGGACCGCTTGGACTTCAGCCCTTCCGGCGTCACCAGGCCGGTCCACACCAGCAGGATGGTCGCCACCGGCACCTCGAAGGCGAGGCCGAAGGCGAAGAACAGCAGCAGGATGAAGCTCAGGTAACTGCCGATGTCGGTCATCATGGTGACGCCCTCCGGCGTGGTGCCCACCATGAAAGTGAACACCATCGGCATCACGATGTAGTACGCGAACGCCATGCCGGCGTAGAACAGCAGCGTGCTCGAGACCAGCAGCGGGAAGATCAGCCGCCGTTCGCTCTTGTATAGCCCGGGTGCCACGAAGCCCCATACCTGGTACAGCACGAGCGGTATGGCGACGAAAAACGCGAGCACCAGGGTGAACTTGAGCGGCACCATGAAGGCGCCGACGACCTGGGTGGAGATCATGGTGGCGCCCTGCGGCAGGCGCTCCATGAGCGGCTGCGCCACCGTGGTGTAGATCGGGTTGGCGAACGGCACCATCGCCAGGAAGACGACGCCGACGCCGATCAGGATGCGCATCAGGCGCGTGCGCAGCTCGATCAGATGACCGAACAGCGGCATCTCCGCCTCGGGCGGGTACTTCTCAGGCGCTGCCATCGGTCTTGCCCCCGCCGGACGGCGCGGGCCCTGAGGGGTTCGTCTTCTCCCCGCCGGCGGCCGGTGCGCCGCCCACCGGGGCGTTGATCGGTATGGTGGCCTTGGTCTCGTCGATCACCTTGTGGAGCTCGGCGATCTCGGTCTCGCGCTCGATCCGGCGGGCGAGTTCCTCGGTCCTGGCCAGTTCCTGATTAAACTCGTTCCGCACCTCGCTGGCGACCGACCGTGCCTTGCCCAGCCAGCGGCCGATGGTGCGCACGAGCGCCGGGAACTCCTTCGGCCCGACGACCAGGATCGCCACCACGGCGATGATGAGAATTTCACTGAACCCTATGTCGAACATCGGCTTGGCAATCCGAGCGGCCGCCCGGGGCGGATAGAGGGGATCTCAGGGAACCCGGCGGCGGAGCACACTGCGGGATGGCGGCTCTGACACGGCGGAAGGCTAGACCTGGTTCTTTTCCCGTGACTCGGTCTTGCCCTCGCCCGCCTTGGGTGCATCGGCCTGCTTGAGGCGCGGGGCCTCCTTCGCCTCATCGCCCTCCTCCTCCGCCTCGTTCGGATTGCGCATGGCATCGCGGAATCCCTTCACCGCGCCGCCCATGTCCTTGCCGATCGAGGCGAGCTTCTTGGTCCCGAACAGCAGAAGAACAATCACCAACACCACCAACAAATGCCAGATACTGAATCCCATGACCTTGCACCTCAATCACATTGATGTTCGTATGTCTGCGCGCAGACCGGCGCACTCCGTCCGCCTTACTGTCCGGCCCGACCGTTCTTCTCCTCGATACCGGAGGTTCCGCTGCGCCGGCCGAGCTCGGCCAGCACATCCTGCGGCCCCAGCCCGCGATGCGCGAGCAGGATCAGGGTATGAAACCACAGGTCCGCCACCTCGCGCACCAGCGCCTCATCCCCCTCGGACTGGCCTGCCAGCACCACCTCGGTGGCCTCCTCGCCGACCTTTTTCAGGATGGCGGGAAGGCCCTTATTATAGAGCCGGGCTACGTAGGATGTCTCCGGGTCCCCCTGCTTGCGCTGCTCGAGGACGCGCGCCAGATCTGCAAGTATGGTATCCATTTTTCAAAGCCGTGACCGTAACACGCAATGATTACAAATATACCGCCTTTCAACGGCCCGTATCACCATATATATCGGTGGGATTCTTCAATACCGGATCGACCGTTTCCCAGCGGCCGTCCCTGAGGCGGCGGAAAAAGCAGCTCTGGCGCCCGGTATGGCAGGCAATGCCGCCCTCCTGCTCCACCTGGAGCAGGACCGTGTCGCCGTCACAGTCCAGGCGCAGCTCGCGCACGCGCTGGACATGGCCCGACTGCTCGCCCTTTCGCCACAGGCTGCGGCGCGAACGGGACCAGAACACCGCGCGCCCGGTGGCGGCGGTTTCCTCCAGGGCCGCGCGGTTCATCCAGGCGACCATCAGCACGCGGCCGCTGGTGAAATCCTGCACGATGGCCGGCACCAGGCCGTCCCCTGTCCATTTCACCTCCGCCAGCCAGTCCGTTCCCGCCTGCATGCCCCCGCCCTCCGTGCCAGCCTATCGCCGCACCGGGATGCCGCGCCCGGCCAGGTAGCGCTTGGCGTCCTGAACGGTGTGCTGCCCGTAGTGAAATATGCTGGCGGCCAGCACCGCGTCAGCGCGCCCGCGGAGGATGCCGTCGGCGAGATGCTCCAGCTCACCCACCCCGCCGGAGGCGATCACCGGGATGCCGACCGCGGCGCTGACCGCGGCGGTCAGTTCGAGGTCGTAACCGTCGCGGGTGCCGTCCCGGTCCATGCTGGTCAGCAGGATCTCCCCGGCGCCGAGGTCGGCCATCTTCCGCGCCCAGGCCACGGCGTCGATCCCGGTCGCCTTGCGGCCGCCGTGGGTGAAGATCTCCCACGCCGGCGCCCCGTCCGGCCGGGTGACGCGCTTCGCGTCGATCGCGACCACGATGCACTGCGAACCGAAGCGCTCGGCCGCGATGCGGACGAACTCCGGATTGGCGATCGCCGCCGTATTGACGGCGACCTTGTCGGCCCCCGCGTTGAGCATGCGCCGGATGTCGGTGACCTCGCGGATGCCGCCACCGACGGTCAGCGGGATGAAGACCTGCGCCGCCACCTGCTCGACCACGTGCACCATGGTGGCGCGCTCCTCGGCGCTGGCGGTGATGTCGAGGAACACCAGCTCGTCGGCGCCCTGCGCATCGTAGACCCGCGCAATCTCGACCGGATCGCCGGCATCGGTAATGTTGACGAAGCGGACACCCTTGACGACGCGGCCCTTGTCGACGTCGAGGCAGGGGATGATGCGTTTGGCGAGGTCCGACATCAGGCAAAGCCGTCGGCGAGGCTTTGCGCCTCGCCGAAATCCAGCGTCCCCTCGTAGAGGGCGCGTCCGAGCACCGCGCCCATGATGCCGTCGCGGGCATGCTTGCCGAGCAGCCTGATGTCCTCGATGTTTGCAATGCCGCCGGAGGCGATCACCGGGATGGTGACCGACTGCGCGAGCTTGACGGTGGCCTCGATATTGATACCGCCCATCATGCCGTCGCGGCTGATGTCGGTGTATACGATGGCGACGACCCCGTCGCGCTCAAAATGCTGCGCGAGGTCGATCACGTCGTGGTTCGACAGCTTGGACCAGCCGTCGATGGCCACCTTCCCGCCGCGCGCGTCCAGCGCCACGATCACATGGCCGGGATAGGCGATGGCGGCATCGGCGACGAAATGGGGTTCATTGACCGCGCTGGTTCCGATGATCACGAAGCTGACGCCGATGTCGAGGTAGGCATCGATCGTGTCCTCGTCGCGGATGCCGCCGCCGATCTGGATCGGCACGTCGGGAAAGGCGCTTGCGATGTCCTTGATGATGCGCATGTTCACCGGCCGCCCGGCGAACGCGCCGTTGAGATCGACGATGTGCAGGCGGCGCGCCCCGGCCTCGACCCAGCGGCCGGCGACCTGCACCGGATCGTCGGAGAACACGGTGGCGTCCTCCATGCGCCCCTGACGCAGGCGCACGCACTGGCCATCCTTCAGATCGATGGCGGGTATCAACAACATGGTACTGTCCTCATGCGAAGTGTCACTGGCTTGGCAAAATCAGGCGTCGTCACGGCGCCGGCCGCTCACGCACCGCCGTCCCAGGCGAGGAAATTCGCCAGCAATTTCAGGCCCGCCTGCTGGCTTTTCTCCGGATGGAACTGCACGGCAAATATGTTACCGCGCGCGAGCGCGGCGGCAAACGACACGCCATAATCGGTCGTCGCGGCGACCACCGCGCGCTCGCGCGGCGCGACGTAGTAGCTGTGGACGAAATAGAAGTAACAGTCCTGGTCGATGCCTTCCCACAGCGCATGGGCGCGGACCTGGTGGACGCGGTCCCAGCCCATGTGCGGAATCTTCAGGCGTTCCGCGCCGGGAGCGGTTTCCCCGCCGGGAAACAACAAGGTCTGGCCGGGGATGATTCCCAGGCCGGGCGTACCACCGTTCTCCTCGCTGGCGTCCAGCAGCGCCTGCATGCCGAGGCAGATGCCGAGGAAGGGGCGGGTGCGGGCGCATTCGCGGATCACGTCGTCGAGCTCGAGGCGCTGCAGCTCCGACATGCAGTCGCGCAGGGCGCCGACGCCGGGGAACACCACGTGGTCGGCGTGCAGGATGCGCTCGGGATCGTACGTGACCTGGACCTGGGCATCGCCGCCGGCGTATTCCAGCGCCTTGGACACCGAGCGGATGTTGCCCATGCCGTAGTCGATCACCGCTACCGTCGTCATGGGGTTGTATCCATTTTCCGTTCGAACGGGAAACTCGATCCGGGAGGTTTCAGAGGCTGCCCTTGGTCGACGGCATGATGCCCTGTCCGCGCGGATCCGCCTCCACCGCCGCGCGCAGCGCGCGGCCGAAGGCCTTGAACACGGTCTCCGCGATATGGTGCGCGTTGACGCCGCGCAGGCAGTCGATGTGCAGCGTGGCGAGCGCGTGATTGACGAAGCCGCGGAAGAATTCCTGCAGCAGGTCGACGTCCAACTCGCCGATGCGCGCGCGCGGAAAGGCGACGTGGTATTCCAGGCCGGGGCGCCCGGACAGGTCGATCACCACGCGCGACAGCGCCTCGTCCAGCGGCACGTAGGCGTGGCCGTAGCGGCGGATGCCGCGCTTCTCGCCGAGCGCCTGTGCCACGGCCTGCCCGAACACGATGCCGATGTCCTCCACCGTGTGGTGGGCATCGATATGGATGTCGCCCTCGGCATGCAGCTCGATATCGATCATGCCGTGGCGCGCCACCTGATCCAGCATGTGGTCGAGAAACGGCACCGGGGAATGCAATTCGGCCTTGCCGGTGCCGTCGAGATTGACCGACACGGCGATGCGGGTCTCCCTGGTGTCGCGCTTGACTGCGGCTTTACGGTCTCCCATCACATCCTTCTCCAGCAATCACGCCAATATAATGGCACATCCTGTCGTGCCGTGCGAATCCGCAGCACTCACAGCAGCGCGGTCAGCGCCGTCAGAAAGGCCTGGTTTTCCTCGGGGGTTCCGACGGTGACGCGCAGGCAGTCGCGCAGCGGCTCGCCGGCGCCGTCGAGGTTCTTGATCAGTACCCCGCGCTCGCGCAGGCCGGCGAAGATCGCGCCGCCGCGCCCGGCCGGGGCGCGGAACAGGATGAAGTTCGCGCGGCTGGGATAGACGGTCAGACCGCGGCAGCCGCGCAGCGACGCGGACAGGGACTCGCGATCCGCGCGAATGCGCCCCGCCTGCTCCTCCAGCATGGCGCGGTGGCGCAGCGCGAACTCGGCGCTCGCCTGCGTCAGCACATTGATGTTGTAGGGCAGGCGGATCTTGTCCAGTTCCTCGATCCATTCACGGCGGCCGGCGAGCATGCCGAGGCGCAGGCCGGCCAGCCCCATCTTCGACAGGGTGCGCAGCACCAGCAGGTTGGGACAGTCGTGCAGCCAGTCCATCAGCGTCGCTTCGGAAAAGGCCTGGTAGGCCTCGTCGACCACCACGATACCCGGCGCGGCCTCGATCACGGCGCGCACGGTATCCCGCTCGAACAGCCCCCCGGTCGGATTGTTCGGATAGTCGAGCAGCACCAGGGCGGGCCGGTGGCGGGCGATGGCCGCCAGCATCGCCTCGCGTTCAAGACCGAAATCGCCGGCGCGCAGCGGCACGCCGGTGAATTCGAGCCCGGAGAAGATCGAGATCATGCGATACATGCTGAAGGCCGGCTGCGCGGCCAGCGCCGTGCGCCCCGGGGCCGCCAGGGCGAGCGCGACGATCTGGATCAGTTCGTCCGAACCGTTGCCGAGCAGCAGTTCCATCTCCGGAGGCACGCCGAAGAAGGCGCGCAGTTCCCGCTTGAGTGCCTGCGCGGAAGGATCGGGGTAGCGGTTCAGGCTGACGCCGCGCAGGTGCTCCAGCCAGTCATCGACCACCGGCTGCGGCCAGCGGTAGGGGTTCTCCATCGCATCGAGCTTGATCAGCCCGGCCGCGGGAGGCACGTGATAGGCGTTGAGCGCGCGGATCTCCGGGCGGATCCACTGCTCGGCGCGCGCCCGCGCGGCCGCGGCGACGGACGAAGTGAGGGGCTGCTTCATGGCGCGCCGCCCTGCTACCGCCCGCCTTCGCCGTCGACGCGGTACTGCGCCGAACGCGCGTGGGCGGTGAGCCCCTCGCTGCGCGCAAGCGCCGCGGCGGTCTTGCCCAGCACGGCCGCGCCGGCCGGCGTGCACATGATCAGGCTGGAGCGTTTCTGGAAGTCGTACACGCCGAGCGGCGAGGAAAAGCGCGCGGTGCGCGAGGTCGGCAGCACGTGGTTGGGGCCGGCGATGTAGTCACCAATCGCCTCCGCCGTATGCCGTCCGAGGAAGATTGCGCCGGCGTGGCGGATCTTGCGCGCCAGCGCGAGCGGGTCCGCCACCGACAGCTCGAGGTGCTCGGGCGCGATGTGGTTGGCCACCGCCGCGGCGTCGTCGAGGTCGCGCACGCGGATCAGGGCCGCGCGCTTCGCCATCGAGGTGCGGATGATGTCGGCGCGCTCCATCTGCGGCAGCAGGCGCGCGATGCTCTGCTCGACGCGGTCGAGATAGGCGGCCTCCGGGCAGAGCAGGATCGACTGCGCGTCCTCGTCGTGCTCGGCCTGCGAAAACAGGTCCATCGCGATCCAGTCGGGGTTGGTGGCGCCGTCGCAGATGACGAGGATCTCCGACGGCCCGGCGATCATGTCGATGCCGACCGTGCCGAAGACCATGCCCTTGGCGGTGGCGACGTAGATGTTGCCGGGACCGACGATCTTGTCGACGCGCGGGATCGTCGCGGTGCCATAGGCGAGCGCGGCGACCGCCTGCGCCCCGCCGAGCGCGAACACGCGGTCGACGCCGGACAGGCACGCCGCGGCAAGCACCAGCTCGTTCACCACGCCGTCCGGCGTCGGCGCCACCATGATCAGCTCGGGCACGCCGGCCACCTTGGCCGGGATCGCATTCATGATCACCGTGGAGGGATAGGAGGCCTTGCCGCCCGGGACATAGAGCCCGACGCGGTCGAGCGGCGTCACCTGCTGGCCGAGCAGCGTGCCGTCCGCCTCGGTGTACGTCCACGAGTCGGCCTTCTGGTGCTCGTGGTAGCTGCGCACGCGCGCGGCGGCCAGCTCCAGGTCCGCGCGCTGATCCGCCGAGAGTCCGTCGAGCGCCCGGCGCAGGCGCGCGGCCGGGATCTCGAGATCGCGCAGCGACGCCGCCTCGACGCGGTCGAAGCGCCGTGTGTATTCCAGCAGCGCGTCGTCGCCGCGCCGGCGCACGTCATCGAGGATCGCGCGCACCGTCGCGTTGATCGTCGCGTCGGAGACGCTCTCCCAGGCCAGCAGTTCGTCAAGCCGGGGGTAGAATTCGGGTTCCGCCGTGTCCAGTCTCTTGATTCCGGGCATATGTCACCGATGCAATGGATTGGCTGCGCTCAATGCCCGCGCCGCTCGGGCGCCGCCTTGCGCGCCACCGCCGCCTCGAGCTGCGCGATCAGGCCCTTGACCTGTTCGTGCTTCATCTTCATCGCCGCCTTGTTGACGATCAGGCGGGAGCTGATGTCGGCGATGTTCTCGTACGGCCGCAGCCCGTTGGCGCGCAGCGTGCTGCCGCTGTCAACCAGGTCGACGATCAGGTCCGCCAGCCCCACCAGGGGCGCCAGCTCCATCGAGCCGTACAGCTTGACGATCTCGACCTGCTCGCCGCGCGCCGCGAAATAGCGCCGCGCCGTCTCCACGTACTTGGTCGCGACGCGCATGCGCCGGCCGCGCGGCGCCGCCTGCTCCGGCCCGGCGAGCATCAGGCGGCAGCGCGCGATGCGCAGGTCGAGGGGTTCGTACAGACCGGAGCCGCCGTACTCCATCAGCACGTCCTTGCCGGCGATGCCCATGTCGGCCGCACCGTACTCGACGAAGGTCGGCACGTCGGCGGCGCGGATCACCACCAGCCGGACATCGGCGCGGTTGGTGTCGAAGATCAGCTTGCGGCTGGTGTGCGGGTCGTCGGCGGGCGTGATGCCGCAATCCGCCAGCAGCGGCAGCGCCTCGAGCAGGATGCGCCCCTTGGAGATCGCGATCGTGATCATGAGCGGCCCCGGCCGGCGTCCGTCACAGCTTCGGCACCCGCCGGATGTCGGCCCCGAGCGATGACAGTTTTTCCTCGATGCATTCGTAACCGCGGTCGATGTGGTAGATGCGGTCGACCACGGTCCTCCCCTCGGCCACCAGGCCGGCCAGCACCAGGCTGGCCGAGGCGCGCAGGTCGGTCGCCATCACAGGCGCGCCGGCCAGCGTGTCCGTGCCGCGGCTGAACACCGTGTTGCCCTCCAGGCGCAGGTCCGCCCCCATGCGCTGCAGCTCGGGGACGTGCATGAAGCGGTTCTCGAACACCGTCTCGGTGATGGTCCCCGAACCCTCGGCGACAGAGTTCAGGGCGGCGAACTGCGCCTGCATATCGGTCGGAAACGCCGGATAGGGCGCGGTCCGCACGTCGACCGCCTCGGGCCGCCGGCCTCCCATGTCGAGCTCGATCCAGTTGTCGCCGGTCTCGATATCGGCCCCGGCCTCGCGCAGCTTCGCCAGCACCGCGTCGAGGAGATCGGGGCGCGTCTTCTTCACCCGGATGCGCCCGCCGGTGATGGCGGCGGCGACCAGGTAGGTGCCGGTCTCGATGCGGTCGGGCAGGATGGAATACGTGGTCCCGGTGAGCCGCTCGACACCTTCGACGACGATGGTGTCGGACCCGGCGCCACTGATCCTGGCACCCATCTGGTTCAGGCAGTTCGCCAGATCGACCACTTCGGGCTCGCGCGCCGCGTTCTCGATCACCGTCGTGCCCTCGGCGAGCGTGGCGGCCATCATGATGTTCTCCGTACCGGTCACCGTCACCATGTCCAGGAACAGGCGCACGCCCTTCAGGCGCGGAGCCCGCGCGCGGATGTAGCCGCCCTTCACCTCGATCTGCGCGCCCATCGCCTCAAGCGCGCTGATGTGCAGGTCCACCGGCCGCGTGCCGATGGCGCAGCCGCCGGGCAGCGATACGTCGGCCTGCCCGAAGCGCGCCAGCAGCGGGCCGAGCACAAGAATGGAGGCGCGCATGGTCTTGACCAGGTCATATGGTGCGCAGAATTCGCGGACATCGGAGGCGTCGACCTCGATATTCATGCTCTCGTCCACCACCAGCCGCACACCCATGCGGCCGAGCAGCTCCATGGTGGTGGTGATGTCGTGCAGGTGCGGCACGTTGCAGATGGTCACCGGTTCGCTGGTCAGCAGCGTCGCCGCCATGATGGGAAGGGCGGCGTTCTTCGCGCCGGAGATGCTGACGGAGCCGTCGAGCGGCGCGCCGCCGGTGATGATCAGTTTGTCCATGAAGGGGTGGGTCGTCCGCTCGTCCAGAAATGATTCATAGTGCCCGCGCGCAGATCCGGGTGGACCGGCGCCCGGACCGCTTCAGCGCGCGCCGCGCCGCTCCCATTCCGCCGGCGTGTACGGCCGGATCGAAAGGGCGTGGATGGCGCCGCGCATGCCGTCGCCGAGCGTCGCGTACACCATGCGGTGTTTCTCCAGCAGCGACTTGCCGCCGAAGGCCTCGGATATGACGGCCGCCTCGAAGTGGGTCCCGTCCCCGCTCACATGCGCCTCGCTGCCGGGGAGGCCCGCCTCGATCAAACGCTTGATGTCGTCCGCCTGCATATTTTCCCGTAAAAGCCTGCAAGTTGAAAGTACGACGGCGCGTGCGCCGTCCGCCGTTCCGGGCTCAGGTCTCGCCTTGCGTTCCGCCCGGGGGAAGGATGCCGTCGAGCCCGCACACGCGGGCGATCGCCCGCAGTTGCTCCGGCATGTTCATGATCTCGAGGCTCGCACGGCGGCTGCGTGCGAGACGCAGCCATTCGACCAGCAGCGCCAGACCGGCGCTGTCCGCCCGGGTCACACCGCCCAGGTCGAGCCGGATACGGCCGCCGCCCGCGGCAAGCAGCGCGGCGCCCCGCTCGAGCAGCGCGGGCACGGTGGCGAAGCTGAGCTCACCGCTCACGCTCAGCGCGGACGGGTCGCCGGGATCGGCGCGGACATCACTCATCCGCCGCCTGCCGGTTGCGCTCGCGCAGCTTCTGGATCAGAGCTCCTACGCCGCCTCCGCTGCGGATCTCGCTGGCGAAGGTGCCGCGGTAATTCACCACCAGGCTGACGCTGTCTATCTTCACGTCGAATACCTTCCAGGCATCGCCCTTGCGGTACAGGCGGTAATCGATCGGGATCGGTGGTCCGCCGGCCTGTTCGACCTCGGTCTGGACGACCGCCTCATCCTCGCCGCCCTTGCCGCGATCCGGCAGATAGCTGATCTTCTGGTCGGAGTACTTGAGCATCGCCGTGGCGTAGGTGCGCACCAGCAGCAGTCGGAATTCCTCGATGAACTGGGTCCGCTCCTCCGGTGTGGCGGTGCGCCAGCTCTTGCCCAGCACCAGCTGCGACATGCGCTCGAAATCGAAATGGGGGAGGATGTATTCCTCGACCACCCCGTAGATCAGCCCCGGCTTCCGTTCCAGCTCGGCGTGGCGCTGCTGCAGGATCTTCTGCACCTCGGTCGAGGTGGCGCGTACCAGCTCCTGGGCGCCGCCCTCGACGACGCCGGCGCGCGCCGGGGCGGTGCCCAGCACGAGCGCGAGCAGCACCCCCCCCAGGCCGCGCCGGAGCACGAGTGTGCGCGAAATCCCGAACATTGACATGGCTATTGCTGTTCCGCGCCGTCCGCGGCCTGGCTGAACAGGTACTGGCCTATGCTCTGCTCCAGCACCAGCGCCGACTGGGTCAGGCTCAGGCGGTCGCCGTCCTTGAGGAAGCTCTCTGCGCCGCCCGGTTCCAGGCTGATGTACTGTTCACCGAGCAGCCCGGAGGTGTATATGCCGGCGGAGGTGTCCGTCGGCAGGCGGTTATACCGCGGGTCGATCATCATGCTGACCTCCGCCTCGTAGCTGTCCTGATCGTAATCGATCGCCACCACGCGGCCGACCCTGACCCCGCTGGCGCTCACCGGCGACTGTACCTTGAGTCCCCCGATGTTGTCGAAGCGCGCCGTCAGGCTGTAGCCGTCCTTCACGCTGAATGCGCTCAGATTGCTGACCTTCATCGCGAGCATGAACAGCGCGGCGATTCCCGCCGCGACGAACAGCCCCACCATTATCTCGACCATCTTTCCATTTGTCATATCAAACGTCCCCGAACATCAGCGCGGTCAACACGAAATCCAGCCCGAGCACGGCCAGCGAAGCGTACACCACGGTGCGCGTGGTGGCGCGGCTGACGCCCTCCGTCGTCGGAACGGCGTCATAGCCCTCGAACACCGCGATCCAGGTCACCACCACGCCGAAGGCGACGCTCTTGATGATGCCGTTGATCACGTCCTCGCGCCAGTCGACCTTGGACTGCATCTGGGACCAGAAGGCCCCGTCGTCGACGCCGAGCAGACCCACGCCGACGAAATATCCGCCCAGGATTCCGACGGCGCTGAAGATCGTCGCGAGCAGGGGCATGGATATGATACCGGCAAGGAAGCGCGGGGCGACAATGCGCCGGATCGGATCCACCGCCATCATCTCCATGCCGGAGAGCTGCTCGGTCGCCTTCATCAGCCCGATCTCCGCCGTCAGGGCCGAGCCGGCCCGCCCGGCGAACAGCAGCGCCGCCACCACCGGTCCGAGCTCGCGCAGCAGCGACAGGGCCACTACCGGTCCGAGCGTGGATTCGGCCCCGAAATCCACCAGGGTATTGTACGTCTGCAGCCCCAGCACCATGCCGACGTTAAGGCCGGACACCACGATGATGACCAGCGACAGCACCCCCACCGAGTGGAGCTGGGCGATCACCAGGCCGGGATGGGCGGCCAGGGCCGGGATGCCGGCGATGACGCGCAGCACGAACAGGTTCGCGCGCCCCAGGCGTTCGAAGAAGCCGAGCCCGCTGCGCCCGAGGTGCTGCAGGAGATGGATCATGCGCGCGGACCCCCGTCCCGCCGCCGTGCCCGTGCCTCACGCATCGAGCAGATCCTGCGCCAGGTCCGCGGCCGGGTAATGGAACGGCACCGGGCCGTCCGGCTGGGCATCGAGGAACTGCCTGACCCAGGGCGAGTCGGAGCGCCCGAGCTCGGCCGGCGAACCCTGGCCGATCACCTTGCCGTTCGAGATCATGTAGATGTAGTCGGAGATGGCGGAGACCTCCTGCACATCGTGCGACACGATGATGCTGGTCATGCCGAGGCTGTCGTTGATCATGCGGATCAGCTTCATGATGACGCCCACGGTGATGGGATCCTGGCCGGTAAAGGGCTCGTCGTACATGATCATCATCGGGTCGAGCGCGATGGCGCGCGCCAGCGCGACGCGGCGGGCCATGCCGCCGGACAGCTCGGAGGGCATCAGGTCGCGCGCCCCGCGCAGGCCCACCGCCTGCAGCTTGAGCAGGACCAGGTCGCGGATGAGCGACTCCGGCAGACGGGTGTGCTCGCGGAGCGGAAACGCAACATTGTTGAACACGCTGAGCGAGGTGAACAGGGCGCCGGTCTGGAACATCATGCCCATGCGTTTGCGCAGCTCGAACAGCGCCTTGCGGCGCAGTGTCGGCACCTCGGCCCCGTCCACACTGACGCTGCCGGAGTCGGGGCGCAGCTGGCCTCCGATCAGGCGCAGCAGCGTGGTCTTGCCGGTGCCGCTCGGCCCCATGATGGCGGTGACCGCGCCGCGCCGGATGTCGATGTCGACGTCGTCGAAGATCACGCGCCGCCCGAACCGGAACACCAGATTGCGCACGCTGACCAGGTTATCCGCGCCGCCGGTCATCGCCATGAAGGAAACCGCCGCATCGGGCTATTATCGACCCGGCTCGCCCGGCATGCCAGCGGCGATTTCCCGGCGCCGGTGCTGCAGGGCGGGAAAATTGCGGCGGATCCGCGCGAGGTAGGTGAGATCGATGTCGGCGCTGATCACGCCGGCGCCGCGCGGCAGGCGCTCGAGCACCGCGCCCCACGGGTCCACGATCATGCTGTCGCCGTAGGTCTCGCGCCCGCTGAGGTGATAGCCCCCCTGCGCGGCCGCGATCATGTAGCACTGGTTCTCGATCGCGCGCACGCGCACCAGCGATTCCCAGTGCGCCTTGCCGGTCAGCGCGGTGAAGGCGGACGGCAGGGCGATGATCTCCACCTTCTGATCCGACATGCGCCGGAACAGCTCGGGAAAGCGCAGGTCGTAGCATACCGCGAGACCGAGGCGGCCGAACGGCGTATCCGCCACCACCACCCGGTCGCCGGGCACGATGGTCTGCGACTCGGCGTAGCGCTCGCCGCTCTGTTCGAGCATGACGTCGAACAGGTGCACCTTGTCGTAGCGCGCCACCCGGTTCCCGCCCGCGTCGAACAACAGGCAGGAGGCGTACACCTTGTCGGACGCCGCGGCCGCGAGCGGCAGCGTGCCGCCGACGATCCAGATCCCGTGTTCACGCGCCTGCGCGGCGAGAAAATCCTGGATCGGCCCGCTCCCCTCCGCCTCGCGCGCCTGCACCTTGTCGCGCTCGGTCATGCCCATCAGCGCGAAATTCTCCGGCAGCACCACCAGCTCGGCGCCGGCGGCGGCGGCACGCGCGAGCAGGCGCCCGGCCTCCATCAGGTTGGTGGTGACGCTCGGCCCCGAGGCCATCTGTACCGCAGCGACTCGACTGTGCATCCCGTCTTCTCTCTGGTGATTCGGACGCCGGGGGAACACTCCGGCGCGCAAATATTACCTGTTATCGGAGCGCTCCGCATCCTGCAGGCGTTCGATCACCGGATCGCTCCAGCTCCCGGTGACGCGGTAGGTGATCCGCGTGAGCCGCTCGATGTTCGGCTTGAGCATCCTTTCCATCAGCAGGATCACGGCGCCGACCCCCACGCCGCCGGCGACGGCGCCGGCGACCGGCAGCCCCGAGGTGACGCTCGGCGTCACCACCACGGTCTGGTCGTAGGTCCTCCCGGCGAGGTCGATGCCGCCGTCGACCGCGATCTTCGCCGCCGGCCCGTCCATGGTGAGATCCTGCGTCTGCGCGCGGCCGTCCTTGACCATGAAGTTTCCCCGGATGCGGTCGAAACTGAATCCCTTGCGGAAAAAGTCGCTGAAATCGAGGCTCAGCCGGCGCGGCAGGTACTGCAGGCTGAGCAGGCCGAAGATGCGCCCCGCGCCCGGCTCGACGTCGAGCAGGCGGCCGTCCTCGACGGTCATGCGCATCGAGCCGTCCAGCTTTTCCAGCGCGAAGGCGGTGGGCGGGCCGTCCCAGCGCGCATTGATGTCGAAATGACCCTTGCCCTCGTCGATGGTATCGGCATATCCCAGGCGGGCGAGCGCCGCGCCGAAATCGCCGCTGTCGAACTCGATGGTGAACGCCGAGCTCTGGTCCTCGCCGGCCACCGTCCAGTCTCCCTTGGCCTCGATGCGCATGTGCCGGGAGGAGAGCAGCATCCGGTCGAGGTGCAGGCCGGCCTCCTGGCGCGAGGCGGTGAGGTCCATGCTGTCGAACGCGATATCGTCGTATTTGAAATCGCGGCTCCGGATCCGCACCGCCGGAAGCTGGCGCGGGTCCGGCGCGCGCGCGGGCGCGCCCTCCGCTTCCGCCTCCGCGGCGGGCGCCGCCAGGTGCAGCCGATCGAGATCCATGGTCCATGGCAGCCGCGGATCCGTCGGGACGACGATCTGGCCCTGCAGCTCGTCGCTGGACACCTGGAGCTCCCAGCCGGGCGGCTTGCGCGCCGCCGCGATGCGCGCCTGGTGGTAGGCGCGGCCGTAGAACTCCGCCTCGCCGGCGGACAGATCGAAGCTGCCGATGCGCGGCTGCCCGTCGGCGGCCGCGCCCTCAGCCGCCGGGCCGGCGGCGAATGCGTCCGCCCATTCCGCATACGACAGCCGTTCGACCCGCCCCGCGATGCGCAGGCCCTCGCCCTCCGGCAGGACCGCCTCGCCGCCGCCGACGCGCAGCTCGCCGCGGCGCAGTCGCAGGTCGTCGTCCACTTCGAGCACGCCGGACAGGCGGTCACCCAGCCGCATCCGCACCGGGCGTTCTCCGGCGTGCGGCACCGCGGCGTCGATCAGAAGGGCGAGCGGCTCGCCCTGCGGCTTGCCCAGCGGCGGCGGAAAATCCAGGTCCGCCTCGGTGAGATCGACGGCGATCGATAATGCGGGCAGGGCGTCCGCCTCGTCGCGCCCGGGGATGCGCAGCTCCGCGACCCAGGGCAAGGCGCCGCGGATGCGGGCGAGCGCCGGCGCGCGCGACCAGCGCGCGAGCGCGGCGGCGTCGGCCCGGCCCGCCGCGCTCACTCGCGTCGCCATGCCGTCCACGGCCTCTTCCGTCCGGACATCGACGGTGGCCGGCAGACCGAGGATCTCCGCCTCGATGTCCCGCGCGTGCAGCCCGGCCTCGGTGAACTGCAGTTCGCCGCGGATGTTCGTCATGTCGAATCCCCCGCCGGCGGTCGCCAGGCGGCTGCCGTCGAGGCTCAGGCGGCCGTCCACGCGCGTCGCGGACGCGTCGTTGAGCGGGACGGTGAGCTTGAGGTGGAGCCGGCTGTCGCCCTGCGCCGCCACACCCGCGACATACGGCCCGAAGCGTTTCCGCAGCGGGCTCTCGCCCAGGTAGCGCAGCACATCGTGCATCGGCCCCTGGATCCTGCCGTCCACCTCGAGCACGGCGGGGTGCCCGTTCATGTCTTCGATACTGATCACGGCCTCCGTCACCGTGGAGGCGAGACTGCGCCCGTCGGCGGCAAGGATCTCCATGCGGCGGCCGTCGAAGACCACGTTCGCCTCGATCTGGTCGAGCGGCGGCCAGTCGACGGCGTAGTCGAGCGTCCCCCCGCGCACATCGAAGTCGATGTGGAACCTGCCATCCCCGTGATCGAACGGAAACGACGCGGGCGGACCATAAAACAGCAGCGTCCCGCGCGGCACCGATCCGCCCGCGATCGCGCGGTCCAGCCAGCGCACCGTGCCCGGCGGCATCACGCCCACCGGCAGGTAGCGCGAGGTGTGTTCCGCCGCTTCCGCCCGGAAGCTGCCGAACACGGCAAGGGTCGGCGCCGCACCATCGCCGGGCGCCTCGAAGCCCCCCCACACCTGCATCTCCAGGTCCTGGTTGCGCAGGGCCAGTTGCGGCGCGGACACGCGCCAGCCGCCGGCGTCGTCACGCTCCCAGACCAACCCGCCCTGCAGCGCATCCACCGGCAGCGGGGCGCGGAACAGGCGCGGGAACGTCACCTCGGCCGCGGCGGTGTCCAGCTCGATGCGCCCGCCGCGTGCGTCGGCCGCGAGGCGGCCGTCGATGCCCGCCACGCCGGGCACGCGCTCCCAGGGCGAGGTGGTCAGGTCCTCGAAGCCCGCCCGCACCAGTGCAGGCCCGGCGCCCGCCCCGATGTCGAGCACGAGATCGAGATCGCGCAGGCGGCCGCGCGGATCGAGCCCTGCCAGCAGTTCCGACTGTCGCGGCGAGGGCAGGTCGCTCGCCGCGATCAATTCGGCCGCATCGCCCAGCTCGAGATACCCGGCGTGCAGGCGCAGGCTGGCCGGCCTCCCGGCCCCGGCGCCGAGGTACTGCAGGCCGATCGCGTCCGCGGGCCACGACCGGCCGGCGCGGGTGAGCGTGAAATCGTTGACATCGGCGCGCCACCCGTCCGCCTGCCGGCGCCAGGCGAAACGGCCGCCGACCGCTTCGATCTCCATGCGCCGGGCGTCCCCGCGCGCGCCGGCCAGTACGATATCGTAGGCGGAGACTTCGCCCTCCAGCCGCGTCATGCGGCCGCGTTCCCATTCCCCCCACAGGCGGACCCCGGCATCGCCGTGCAGCAGCTTCACGCCGGCGACGCTGGCGTCCTGCAGCAGTTCGGCCAGGCGCAGGCCGACGCCGTCGAGATAGACGCGCGCGTCCCAGTCCTGCAACCCGAGCAGGGCACCGCGCACGTCGATCGCGAAGGAGAAGCGCTGCCCGATCAGCCTGGGCAGGAAGGCCGATCCGGTGAGCTGGTGGCGCGCGCCGGCGTTACGCATCTCCAGGCTCACCCCGCTGAAGCGGAGCTCCGCCGGCTGCGGCCCGAGCCGGTCGATCCAGGTCACCTCGGCATCGTCCACCGCGAGGCGGCCTTGCGCGAGCAGCCAGGCCAGCAGCGGGTCGGAGCCTCCCGCGGGCGCATCCGGCGGCACGACCGGCACGCCGATCCCCGCGACGGTGAGGCCGCCGTCCTCGGCGCGGATCACTGTCAGATTCACCCCGGACACGGTGAGCCGGTCGACAAACCAGCCGCCCCGCAGCAGCGAGCGCAGCAGGTCGACGCCGAGCTCGCCGCGGGCGAAGCGCACCAGCTCGCGGCCGTTTTCCGTCTCGTACAGACGGATGTCGGTCATCTGCAGGCGTGGCCCGAATCCGCGCCAGGCGGCGCTGACGGCGCCGATCTCCACGCGCTGGCCGATCAGTTCCCCGACCTTCCGCTCGATGTCTCCGTGGTAGTCGGATGCGTAGGGCGCCAGCAGGCGCGCGACGGACAGCAGCACGGCGAGCAGGATGACCAGCCCCGCGCCGAACAACCACAGCCTGCTGTACAGAAGGCGGATCAAGGGGTCTCACCGCGTGCGGGATTACGGAGGCAATGCATGACGAAGGACCGCCTCACAGCATGACTACGTCGAACTGCTCCTGGGTGTACAGCGACTCGACCTGCAGCTTGATCGATTTGCCGATGAACGCCTCGAGCTCGGCCAGGCTGGTCGATTCCTCGTCCAGCAGCATGTCCGCCACGCCCTGGGAGGCCAGCACCAGGAACTGTTTGGCCTCGAACTGGCGCGATTCGCGCAGGATCTCGCGAAAGATCTCGTAGCACACGGTCTCGCGCGTCTTGATCAGCCCGCGGCCTTCGCACGCCGGGCAGGGTTCGCACAGCACGTGCTCCAGGCTCTCGCGGGTGCGCTCGCGCGTCATCTCCACCAGGCCGAGCGGCGACACCTCGGAGATGTAGCGCTTCGCGCGGTCCGATTCCATCGCCTTCTCGAGCGCGCGCAGTACCTGGCGCTTGTGATCCTCGGCGACCATGTCGATGAAATCGATGATGATGATGCCGCCGAGGTTGCGCAGGCGCAGCTGGCGCGCGATCGCCTGCGCAGCCTCGAGGTTGGTCTTGAAGATGGTCTCCTCGAGATTGCGGTGCCCGACGAAGGCGCCGGTGTTGACGTCGATGGTGGTCATCGACTCGGTCTGGTCGATGATCAGGTAGCCGCCCGACTTGAGCTGCACCTTGCGCCTGAGCGCCTTCAGGATCTCGTCCTCGACCGAGTAGAGGTCGAAGATCGGGCGCTGCCCGGGATAATGCTCGATGCGCGCCACCAGTTCGGGGATGAAATTGCGCGCGAACTCGAGCACCGCCTGACAGGTCTCGCGCGAATCGACGCGCACGGTCTCGATGCGGTTGCCGGGGCAGTCGCGCAGGATGCGCATCACCAGCGGCAGGGCCTGGTACACCAGCCCGCCCTCCCCGTGCTCCAGCGTGCGCTGGCCGATCGACGCCCACAGCTTGGCGAGGAAATCCATGTCCTCCAGGAGCTCGCCCCGCGCCGCCCCCTCCGCCGCGGTGCGCACGATGTATCCGCCGCGGGCGCCCTCGCCGCGCAGTTCGAGCAGCAGGTCGCGCAGGCGGGCGCGCTCCTCCTCGCGCTCGATCTTCTGGGAAACGCCGACGCCGTTCATGTCGGGCACGTACACCAGGTAGCGCGAGGGGATGGTGATATGCATGGTCAGGCGCGCGCCCTTGGTGCCGAGCGGATCCTTGATCACCTGCACCAGCACCCGCTGTCCTTCATGCAGCAGGCTGGCGATGTTCTCCGGGGGCTTGCGCGCCGCGCCTTCCTCGCCGGCCTCCCCCTCGGACTGGATGTCCGCAGCGTGCAGGAACGCGGTGCGCTCGAGGCCGATGTCCACAAACGCGGCCTGCATCCCGGGCAGGATGCGGCTGACCTCGCCGCGATAGATGTTGCCGACCAGCCCGCGCTTGCTGGCCCGCTCGACGTGCACCTCCTGCAGCAGCCCGTTCTCGACGATCGCGACACGGGTTTCACGCGGCGTCACATTGACCAGGACTTCGTCGCTCACGCTGTGGACCTTGCTCGGCTTGGCTCGGAATCGGACGGACGGACGCCCCGATTATGACACACGCCGCCGTCCCGGGTTCCGCGCGGCGCGGACCGGGCGACGCCTCATCCCGCCCGCAGGCGACAGATGTCCACGCCGCACAGCGCGAGCATCTCGGCCGTCTCGCCCAGGGGCAGCCCGACCACCCCGCTGTAGCTCCCCTCCAGGCGGGTGACGAACACCGCGCCGACGCCCTGGATGGCGTAGGCGCCGGCCTTGTCCGCCGGCTCGCCGGTCTCCCAGTAGGCCTCGCGTTCGCGCGCGTCGATCGTCCGGAAGGTCACCCGCGATTCACTCAGGCGCGTGAGCTCGCGGCGGCCCGCGACGGCGACGCCGCTCAGTACCCGGTGGGTGCGGCCGGACAGGCGCGCGAGCATGGCCAGGGCCTCTGCGCGCCCGGACGGTTTCAGCAGGACATCGCCGTCCAGCACGACCACGGTGTCGGCACCGAGTGCGAGCCGCGCATCCGGCCGCCCGGCCGCCGCCGCGCCGGCACGCGCCTTCTCCAGCGCCAGCCGGACCACGTAGTCCTCCGGCGCCTCGTCCGCACGAAGCCCCTCGTCGACCTCCACCGCAACGACCTCGAAGGGCACGCCGATCTGCGCCAGCAGTTCGCGGCGGCGGGGGGAGGTGGAGGCTAGCAGAACAGGCTCGATCATGGGGTGGTCAGGGGTGTGGCGTGAGGAGTGATGCGTGATAGATACATGATGCGGAGAACAACCCGGGCATATCCGCCCGATGCGAGGACATGACCTCGGTCTGTTGCTGGTGTTCTTTTCTCACCTCACGCCTCACGCCTGACGTCTGACCTGTCACGCCCTATGGTACGGATGCCCCTTATAAAGCGTCCACGCACGATAGATCTGTTCGGCGACGATGACGCGCACCAGGGCGTGCGGCAGGGTCAGCGCGGAGAGCGACCAGAGCGCATCGGCGCGCTGCAGGCATTCCGGCGCGAGGCCGTCGGGACCGCCGACCAGCAGGGCCACGTCCCGCCCGCCCTGCATCCATGCGGCGAGGCGGGCCGCCAGTTGCGCGGTGCTCCATGCGGCGCCGCCCACGTCCAGCGCGACGGTATAGGCGCCGCGCGGCAGGGCCGCCAGCAGGCGCTCACCTTCCGTACCGCGCAAACGGTCCGCATCCGCGCCCTTGGTGCGCCGGGCGGCGGCGATCTCCGTCAGGTGCAGCCGGCATTCGGGGGGCAGCCGGCGCGCGAAATCCTGATAGCCCCGTTCCACCCAGTCCGGAACGCGTTGACCGACCGCGAGAAAGTGGATGCGCATCGACTATCCGGCGCGGGAGCCTGGCCGCGCCACCTTCAGATCCGCTTCTCCTGGACGTCGAAACTCCACAGCTTTTCCAGCTGGTAGAAGTCGCGCGCCTCCGGCAGCATGACATGCACGACCACGTCGCCCAGGTCGACAAGCCCCCATTGGGCGTACTGCTCGCCCTCGATGCCGAGCGGTGTGACGCCATGTTCCTTCGCGCTGACCGCCACGGCATCCACCAGGGAGCGCACGTGGCGCGACGAGGTGCCTCCCGCGATGATCATGAAATCGGTGACACCGGTCATCGCGCTGACGTTCAGGACGCGGATATCGACCGCCTTCAGATCCTCGAGCGCCGCCACGACGAGGTTTTTCAGTGCCTCGGGCTTCATCGTTCCGCCTCCGCCGCCAGTGGTTCCCGGTACAGGCCCGCCTGCCGGATGTAATCCAGCACGCGATCGGGTGCCAGGTAACGCGCGCTCATGCCCTGCGCCACCAGCGCGCGGATCCGGGTGGCGGAAATCTCCAGGCGGGTGACCGGGCACAGGACGATGCGGCCCGCCGGCGCATCGTGCAGCGCCTGCGGATCCTCCACCTGGCGCCGCTCCAGCAGCGCGGCCACCTCGCCACCCGGCGCCTCGCGCAGCCCGGGCCGGGTCATCACCGCGATATGGGCCAGTTCGATCAGGCGTTCCCAGCGGTTCCAGGTGTGCAGCTGCACGAAGGCGTCGAGGCCGATGATCAGGCACATGGGCTGTGCGGGCAGTTCGCGGCGCAGGGAATCCAGGGTATCCACCATATAGGAAGGGCCCGCACGGTGCAGTTCACGTTCATCGATGGTGAATCCGGCCTGTCCCTCCAGCGCGAGGCGCAGCATCGCGAGCCGTTGCGCGGGGTCTGCCGCCGGGGCGGGGCGGTGCGGCGGCTGGCGGCATGGAACGAAGCGGACCTCCGCCAGGCGCAGGGCCTGCTGTACCTCCAGGGCACAGCGCAGATGCGCGCTGTGAATCGGATCGAAGGTGCCGCCGAGGATGCCGATCATGCGGATCGGGCGGGGCGTAAGGCGTGAGGGGTGAGGCGCCGCGTCGGCATGCAGATATGTCACTCAGTCCTGGCAGGGGCCGATCATCGTCGCCCTACGTCCGCACGTGCCCGTCGCCGAGGACGACGTACTTCTGCGAGGTCAGTCCCTCGAGCCCGACCGGGCCGCGCGCGTGCAGCTTGTCGGTGCTGATGCCGATCTCGGCGCCGAGGCCGTATTCGTAACCGTCGGCGAAACGGGTGGAGGCATTCACCATCACCGAGCTCGAATCGACCTCGCGCAGGAAGCGGCGCGCGCGCGCGACGTCCTCGGTGAGGATGGCGTCGGTATGGCCGGAGCCGTAGCGGAAGATATGGTCCATCGCCTCGTCCAGGCCGGCGACGACGCGGATCGCGAGGATCGGCGCCAGGTATTCCGTGGTCCAGTCCTCCTCCGTCGCCGCGGCGATGCCGGGCAGGATCGCCCGCGTGGCGCCGCAGCCGCGCAGCTCGACGCCCTTGTCCCGGTACAGGCGCGCGAGCGGCGGCAGCACCTGCGCGGCGACGCCCTGCGCCACCAGCAGCGTCTCCATGGTATTGCAGGTGCCGTAGCGCTGGGTCTTCGCGTTGAAGGCCACCGCGACCGCCTTGTCGAGGTCGGCGCGGTCGTCGATGTAGACGTGGCAGATGCCGTGGTGGTGCTTGATCACGGGGACCAGCGACTCGCGCATCACGCGATCGATCAGCCCCTGCCCGCCGCGCGGGACGATGATGTCGACATAGTCCTTCATCCGCAGCAGTTCGCCCACCGCCGCGCGGTCGGCGACCTCGACGACCTGCACCGCATCCTGCGTCAGGCCCGCCGCGCCGAGGCCGGCACGGATGCAGGCGGCGAGCGCCTGGTTCGAGTGCAGCGCCTCCGAGCCGCCGCGCAGAATCGCCGCGTTGCCCGACTTCAGGCACAGCGCGGCGGCATCGGCGGTGACGTTGGGGCGCGACTCGTAGATGATGCCGATCACGCCCAGCGGGACGCGCATGCGGCCGACCTGGATCCCCGACGGCCGGTAGGCCAGGTGGCTGATCTCGCCGATCGGATCCGCCAGCGCCATGACCTGGCGCAGGCCGTCGGCGATGGCGTCGATGCGCGCGTCGTCGAGCGCCAGGCGGTCGAGCAGCGCGGCGTCCAGCCCGGCGGCGCGCCCCGCATCGAGGTCGGCCGCGTTGGCGCGCCTGATCTCGGCGCGCGCGCGGTCGATGGCCGCCGCGATCTCCGCCAGCGCGCGGTTCTTCTCCGCCGTGCCGGCGCGCGCCATGGCACGCGCCGCCCCGCGCGCGCGCTGCCCCACCCCGATCATGTATGCCTGGATATCCATCACTGCATCGCCGGCTGCGCCAGCGCCTCGATCCGCACTCCCGCCGTAAGGAGGCACAATTGTAGCAATTCGTCCCATACATTGCCCGCGGCCTGCCCCTTGGTCACGCGGTCGAGGCGCGCGCAGAACCGCAGCAGTGCGCGCCAGCGCGCCAGGTCGTGCCGCTTCAGCGCCTGCTCCAGCAGGGGCTGGCGCTTCTCCCACACCCGGTGCTGCTGGTAGAGCGCAAAGGCCTTTTTGCCCTGCGCCAGGCCCTGGGACAGGGCGGCGAGCAGGCGGATCTCGCGCGTCAGCGCCCAGCCGACCAGCACCGGCTCCACTCCCTCCCCCTCCAGCCCGCGCAGGATGCGCGCGCAGCGTGCGGCGTCGCCGGCGAGCGCGCCGTCGACCAGGGTGAAGACGTCGTACCGGGCGCTGTCGGCCACCGCTTCCATGACGTCCGCCTCGTCGACCGCCCCCGGCCCGCGCAGCAGCAGCATCTTTTCGATCTCCTGCATGCAGGCGAGGAGGTTGCCCTCCACGCGCCCCGCCAGCGCCGCCGCCGCCGCGGGCGTCGGCTGCATGCCGCGCGCGCGCATGCGCTGGGTAATCCAGCCGGGCAACTGCGCAGGCGCGGGCGGCCAGAGCTGGAGCAGGACGCCGCGGCGCTCCAGGGCGGCGAACCACTTGGCGGACTGGGTCGCCTTGTCCGCGCGCGGCAGGCTGATCAACAGCAGATTCCCCTCCACCGGCCGTTCGGCGTACTCGGCCAGCGTCCGCGCGCCCGCCTCGCCGGGCTTGCCGCCCGGCATGCGCAGCTCGATGAGCCGCTGCGCCGCGAACAGCGACATCCCCGCCGCCGTCTGCGCCAGTTCGCCCCAGTCGAAACCGGGCTCGACGCTGAATGTCACGCGTTCGCCATAGCCCTGCGCGCGCGCCGCGGCGCGGATGGCGTCGCCGGCCTCCTGCAGCAGCAGCGGCTCGTCCCCGCTTATCAGGTAGATCGGGGCCAGCCGGCCGGCGAGGTGGCCGTCCAGTTGTTCCGGCCTGAGTTTCACGGCGCCGCCCCGGCGTCGACCGGGCCCGGGGCATCCGGACGGATCGCCTGCAGGCGCATCAGGACCTGGCGCATGACGTCATACTCCATGTCACGATAGAGATCGGCCTCCTCGTTGCTCTTGGCGTTGACGTCGGTGCCGTCGAAGGCATAGCTGCGCTGCACGGCGACGGACTGCTCCGGCGCGAGGCTCACCCCGGCGGGATCGTCGACGCGGAAGCGCACGGCATAATTGAGCTCGTATTCCTGCGCCCTTCCCGTGGTTCCCACCGCGGAGGCGCGGCGGTCGCGCCGGGCATCGATGATCGTCACGATGAGCCGGGCCTGGGAGGCGTCCCCGACCACCGGCGTGCCCCCGCTGCGCAGCGCGCGCGTCAGTTCCGCCGCCGCGTCGCTGTCGCCCCTCACCAGTACGGGCGGCAGCGCCGCCAGCTCGCCGTGCGAACCGCGCAGATGGAAGCCGCAGCCGCCGGCGGACAGCAGGAACAGCGCCGCCAGCAAGCCTTGCGCGATCCATCTTCCGTCCGCCTCACGCCTCACGCTTCACGCCTCACACAACGATATTGACCAGCTTGCCCGGCACCACGATGACCTTCTTCACCGCCTTCCCGTCGATGAAGCGCCGCACGTTCTCCTCGCCCAGCGCGGCTCGCTCGACCGTCTCCCGGCTCGCATCCACCGCCACGCTGACCTGCCCGCGCAGCTTGCCGTTGACCTGCACCACGATCTCCAGGGTGTCCCTGGCCAGCGCCGCCGCGTCCACTTGCGGCCAGGCGGCGTCGACCACGGAGCCTTCCCGGCCCAGGTCCTCCCACAGCACCTCGCAGACATGCGGCACCACCGGCGCCAGCAGCAGGACCGCGGCCTCCACAGCCTCGCGCATCACCGCGCGTCCGGCCGGCGAGGCGTCGTCGAAGCGGCCCATGGCGTTGACCAGCTCCATCACGGCGGCGATCGCCGTGTTGAAGGTGTAGCGACGTCCGATGTCGTCGCTCACCTTGGCGATGGCCTGATGCACCTGGCGGCGCAGCTCGCGCTGGGCGTCGGTCAGCGCGCCCGGGGAGACCGGCGCGGGCGCAGCGCCCTCCTCGATGTGCGCGGCGGCGAGCTTCCACAGCCGCTTCAGAAAACGCGCCGCGCCCTCGACGCCGGCGTCCGACCATTCGAGCGTCTGCTCGGGCGGCGCGGCGAAGATGATGAACAGGCGCACCGTGTCGGCGCCGTAGCGGCGCACCAGTTCCTGGGGATCGACGCCGTTCTTCTTCGACTTCGACATCGTGCCCATGCCGCCGTACTCGACCGGCTGGCCGTCCTTCTTCGCGACAGCGGACACGATGCGCCCCTGCTCGTCGCGCGCCACCTCCACCTCGTCGGGCGCGTAGTAGCTGATGCCGGAGGCGGCGCCCTTGCGGGAGAAGATGTGGTTCAGCACCATCCCCTGGGTGAGCAGCCGGCGGAACGGCTCGCGCACCGCGGTCAGGCCGAGGTCGCGCATCGCCTTGGTCCAGAAGCGCGAATAGAGCAGGTGCAGGATCGCGTGCTCGATGCCGCCGATGTACTGGTCCACCGGCATCCAGTAGTCGGCGCGTGAGTCCACCATCGTCTTGCCGTCGAAGCTGGCGTAGCGCAGGAAATACCAGGACGAATCGACGAAGGTGTCCATGGTATCGGTCTCGCGCCGGGCCGCGCCGCCGCAGCTCGGGCAGGCGCAATTCAGGAACGCCGCGGACTTCGCCAGCGGATTGCCGGAGCCGTCCGGCACCAGATCCTCCGGCAGCACCACCGGCAATTGTTCATCCGGCACCGGCACGTCGCCGCAGGCGGGACATTTGATCAGCGGGATCGGCGTGCCCCAGTAGCGCTGGCGCGAGATGCCCCAGTCGCGCAGGCGCCAGGTCACCTTCTTCTCGCCGAGATTCTTCGCGGCGAGATCGGCGGCGATGGCGTCGACCGCCTGGTCGAAATCAAGGCCGTCGTACTTGCCTGAGTTGGCGCAGACACCGTGCTCGGTCATGGCCTCGTGAGGCGTGAGGTGTGTGGCGTGTGGCGCACCGGCTGCGTCTTTACTCCTCACGCCTGACTCCTCACGCTTCACGATTACCGACCTGATCGGCAGCCCATACTTCGTCGCGAACTCGAAGTCCCGCTCATCATGCGCCGGCACCGCCATCACCGCGCCCTCGCCGTAGCCCATCAGCACATAATTCGCCACCCACAGCGGCAGTTGCTCGCCGGTGAGCGGGTGGGTAACGGTCAGGCCGGTCGCCATGCCCTTCTTCTCCTGGGTGGCGAGTTCGGCCTCGGTGACGCCGCCTCGCCTGCACTCCTCGATGAAGGCGGCGAGCGCGGGATCGGTCTTGGCCGCATGCAGCGCGAGCGGGTGCTCGGCGGCGACCGCGACGTAGGTCGCGCCCATCAGGGTATCCGCCCGCGTGGTGAACACCCACAACACGCCGCCGCCTTCGATCGCATGCGGGAAGCCGATGCGCACGCCGAAGCTCTTGCCGATCCAGTTCTGCTGCATCAGCCGCACCTGCTCGGGCCAGTCGCCCAGCGTGTCGAGGTCAGCCAGCAGCTCCTCCGCATACCGCGTGATCGCCATGTAGTACATCGGGATCTCGCGCTTCTCCACCACCGCGCCGGTGCGCCAGCCGCGGCCGTCGATCACCTGCTCGTTGGCGAGCACGGTCTGGTCGACCGGGTCCCAGTTCACCACCCCGGTCCTGCGGTAGACGATGCCCTTTTCGAGTAGGCGCAGGAACAGCCACTGGTTCCAGCGGTAATACTCGGGCCGGCAGGTGGCGAGCTCGCGCCGCCAGTCGATGGCGAAGCCGAGCGACTTGAGCTGGCCGCGCATGTAATCGATGTTCTCGTAGGTCCAGCGCGCCGGCGGCACGCCGTTGTTCATCGCCGCGTTTTCCGCCGGCAGCCCGAAGGCGTCCCAGCCCATGGGCTGCAGCACGTTCCTGCCCTGCATGCGCTGGTAACGCGCGATCACGTCGCCGATGGTGTAGTTGCGCACATGGCCCATGTGCAGGCGCCCGCTCGGATAGGGAAACATCGACAGGCAATAGTATTTCTCGCGCGCGGGATCCTCGGCGGCGCGATAGACGCCCGCCTCATCCCAGGCGCGCTGGACGCGCCCCTCGAATTCCGCCGGGAGGTAATCCCCGCGTGGAGTTACTTGCTTCATCGGCACTGACGGTCAGGGGAAAATATGGATGAACTAAATGGTGTTAGCATACCGTAGCGCGGGTAGAATGAACAACACGGACCCGATTGGCGAGGACGAGAGGCACGACCATGAGCGAGAGCGGCAGACACGGCGGCGGCGAACACCATATCCACGCCTACAACCGCATGCTGGAACACATCAAGCACCTCGGCGACCGGGCGGAAAGGCACGCGCGGCCCGCACTCCGTCACCTGATCGATGCCGCCGAGCTCAAGATGATCGAACTCAACGAGCTGACGCGCGAGGAGGCCGTGAAGATCGGCGCCTTCATCGAACGCGACATCGGGCACGCCGCCGCCTACCTGAACCGTCCGGAGAACCGCGAACTGATCGACTGGCTCAAGTTCGACGTCGGACTGATCGAGGCGCGCCTGCTCGAACTGTTCACCGGCGTCGCCGACCGGACCCGGGTCGAACTCCTCGCGCTGGAACAGCAGGCGCGCCGCGCCTCCGAATACCACACCGGCGAGATCACCGGCATCGGCACGCTGCGCTGCACCGCCTGCGGCGAGCTGCTGCATTTCCACGCCACCTCGCATATTCCGCCGTGCCCGAAGTGCCGGGAAACCGTATTTGTGAGGAGTGAGGAGGAGGAGTGAGGAGTGAGGAGTGAGGAGTGAGGAGTGAGGAGTCAAAAGCATACCCGCCCCACATCCCTTATCAAGCACTTTATGCCCTGATATTTTTTACCCCTAACGCCTCACCCCTCACGCCTCACCCTTAAGACCCCCAGCGCTACCATCACCCCCGCCAGCACCAGAAACGCCCAGTTCCCCACCCGCACGTAGGGCGTGGCGCCCTGGCGCGGCTGGACCTCGCCGCTCAGGACATGGACCTCGAACTGGGGCGAGGTGCCGAGCAGTTCGCCGCGGTGGCCAATCAGCGCCGAGACGCCGGTATTGGTGGAACGCAGCAGCGGACGGCCGGTCTCCAGCGCGCGCATGCGGGCAATCTGCAGGTGCTGAAAAGGGGCCAGCGAGCGGCCGAACCAGGCGTCGTTGCTGACATTGACCAGCAGCGTGGCGCGCGGCAGCATGCGGATCATCTCCTCGCCGAAGGCGTCCTCGTAGCAGATCGACATCCCGACCTGCTGGCCCGCCACCGCGAACGGCGCCTGCCGTGCGGGACCGGCGCTGAAATCGGACATCGGGACGTTCATGATGTCGACCAGGCCGGCCAGCGCCGCCTTCATCGGCAGATACTCGGTGAAAGGCACCAGGTGGTGCTTGTGATAGACCTGCCGGGGACCGGCCGCGCCGCCCACGCTGACCATGCTGTTGTAGTAATTGTCGGTGGCGGGATCCAGATAGATCAGGCCCACCAGCAGCTCGGTCCCGTGCGCGCGCGCCTCCTCGCCCAGCTCGTCCAGGTAGGGGACGGCCTGCAGGTAATACATCGGCATCGCGGTCTCCGGCCAGACAATCAGGTCGCTGCCCCAGTGCGCGCGCGACAATTCGCGGTACAGCGCGACGGTCGGCTCCATCATCCCCGGCAGCCATTTCATGTCCTGCGATACGTTGCCCTGCACCAGGCTGACGCGCAGCGGCCGGCCATCCGGCTGTGTCCACTCGACCGCCCCGGCCAGCGCAGCGCCCAGCCACAGCGCCGCCAGGACGACCAGGTGGCGCAGGCGGAAGCGGACAGTCCCGCGCCGCTCGAACGCGCCCAGCAGCAGCGCCCCGCTCAGCGCCACCGCGAGCGAAACGCCGTAGACCCCGACGAGCGGGGCGAGCCCCGCCAGCGGGGCCTCGACCTGGCTGTAGCCGAAGTTCAGCCAGGGGAACCCGGTCAGGAACCAGCCGCGCACCCATTCGAAGAGGGTCCACGAGGCGGGATAGATCAACAGCAGCGCGGGTGCCGGCCCGATGCCAGGCCGCCGCGACAGGCGCACCGCGGCGCAGGCGGCCAGCGCCGGGAATACGGCCAGCACAACCACGAGCAGGGCGGTCACGGCCACGGACTGCACCGCGCTCATGCCGCCGAAGTCATGCATGCTCACATACACCCAGTTCACGCCGAGGCCGAACAGCGCGAGGCCGGACAGGTAGCCGCGCCACAGTGCCTGGCGCGGCTCCGCGTCGCGCCAGGAGGCGAACAGCAGGGCGGCGCACACGACCGCGAGCGGATAGAAGTCGAACGGGGCGAACGCGAGCGGCAGCGCCGCGCCGGCGGCCAGGGCCAGCACGCTACCCCGCCAGCGGGACGACGCCAGGGTCATGGAGGGGCTGGGGTCAGCGCGGCTGCGCCGTGGCCGTGTCCGCCGCGGTCTCGCCGGCCTCGAGATCGACCAGCGTCAACTGCAGCAGGTGGATCCTGCGACTGTCGGCGTGCAGCACCTTGAAACGGAACTGGTCGATGTCGCGCACCTCGCCGCGCCGGGGCAGGCGGCCGAATTCGCGCATCACGAGCCCGCCGATGGTGTCGTATTCCTCATCGCTGAAATGGGTGTTGAAATACGCGTTGAAATCGCCGACCGGGGTGAGCGCCTTCACGGTGTAGCGCTTCTCGCTGTGCTTCATGATGTAGAGGTTGTCGTCGATGTCGTGCTCGTCGACGATCTCGCCGACGATCTGCTCCAGCACGTCCTCGATGGTCACCAGGCCATCGATGCCGCCATACTCGTCCACCACCAGCGCGATGTGGTTGCGCATCGAGCGGAACTCCTTCAGCAGCATGTTCAGCCGCTTGCTCTCCGGGATGAACACCGCCGGGCGCAGGATGTCGCGCACGTTGAACTCGTCTTCGCGCTCGCCGATCAGGTAGGGCAGCAGGTCCTTCGCCAGCAGGATGCCGACGACCTCGTCCTTGCTCTCGCCGATGACCGGGAAGCGCGAGTGGGCCGACTCGGTGATGATCGGCAGGATCTGCTGGAGGGTGGCGTCGCGCTCGACCACCACCATCTGCGCACGCGGGATCATGATGTCGCGCACGCGCATCTCGGAGACCTGCAGCACCCCCTCGATCATCGCCAGCGCGTCAATGTCCAGCAACCCGCGCTGCTGCGCGTCGCGCAGCATCTCGATCAGATCCTCCAGGCTGTGCGGCTCCCCGGTGAGCGCCTTGCTGAGCTTCGCCAGCCAGGAGCGGGGCGCCGCCTCGGAACCCGTATCCACTTCGCTCATTGTTCTCTGCCTGCTCCAGTGTGAATTGAGGTGCGGCGGCGGGCGGGCGCCGGCGGGCGCTCCGATGCATAGGGATCGGGATAGCCCAGCGTCGCCAGTATCTTCGTTTCCAGTCCTTCCATGCGCGCCGCCTCGCGCGCGTCCTCGTGGTCGTGGCCGAGCAGATGCAGCACGCCGTGCACGACGAGATGCGCCCAGTGCGCGCGCGGCGCCTTGCCCTGCGCGGCCGCCTCGCGCTGCACCACCGGGGCGCACAGCACGATGTCCCCGAGCAGCGGCGGCCGCATGCGGCCCGGATGTTCGAACGGGAAGGACAGCACGTTGGTCGGCCCGGCGCGGCGCCGGTAGCGTTCGTTCAGCGCGCGCCCCTCGTCCTCCGCGACGATGCGCACCGCGAGCTGCGCCCCGCGCCTGCGTCCGGCGAGCGCCGCCCGCACCCAGGATTCGATGCTGCGCCGCGCCGGCAGGCCGGCCGCGGAACCGGTCGCGTACTGCACATCCAGTTCGAGCGCCATGGGTTCCCCGCCGGACCTAGCCGCCATCCTGCCTGCCCTCGGCCCTGTCGTAGGCCGCGACGATGCTCTGCACCAGGGGATGGCGCACCACGTCGCGCGCCAGGAAAAACACGAAACTGATACCTTCGACGTCCTTCAGGATCTCGACCGCGTGGCGCAGGCCCGAGGCGCGGTCGCGCGGCAGGTCGATCTGGGTGACGTCTCCGGTCACCACCACGGTGGATCCGAAACCGATGCGCGTCAGGAACATCTTCATCTGCTCGGTGGTGGTGTTCTGGGCCTCGTCGAGGATGATGAAGGATTCGTTCAGCGTGCGCCCGCGCATGAAGGCGAGCGGCGCCACCTCGATCACATTGCGCTCGATCAGCTTGGAGACGCGCTCGAAACCGAGCATCTCATAGAGGGCGTCGTACAGCGGCCGCAGGTAGGGATCGATCTTCTGCGCCATGTCGCCGGGCAGGAAGCCGAGGCGCTCGCCCGCCTCCACCGCCGGACGCACCAGCAGGATGCGGCGCACCTCCTCGCGCTCGAGCGCCGCGACGGCGCAGGCGACGGCCAGATACGTCTTGCCCGTTCCCGCCGGACCGATGCCGAAGTTGATGTCGAAGCTGCGTATGTTCTCCACGTAGCGGCGCTGGTTCACCCCGCGCGGGGTGATGTAGGCGTGCCGCGTGGTGATGTCCTGCGGCTGCGCCGCGGGTTCCCCCGCCGCCGCCTCGGAGTCCGCCGACTGCAGCAGCAGATGCACGCGCGCGGGCGTCAGCGGCGGCGTCTTCGCGGTCTCGTCATAGAGCTGTTTCAGCAGGCGGCGCGCGGCCTGCGCGGGCGCCGCGGGGCCGCTGATGCGGAACATATTGCCGCGGTTGCTGATCTCCACGCCGAGTCCGCGCTCGACCTGCTTGATGTGCTCGTCGAGCTGGCCGCACAGATTGGCCAGGCGCTGGTTGTCGACGGGCTCCAGCACCAGGTCATTGGCCTGGGCGTGTACGCTCACGGGGCCGGTCGCGGGAGCAGGGTCCATCTCTGGAAGTCGTCGCGCCATTCAGATCCAGTTGGCCGCGGCCCGGCCCTTCGCCGCGGCGGGAAGCGGCGCCGCGAGTTCGCCGCGCAGGGAGCTGCCGGCGTCTGCGCTGATCAGGACGTCGGTCATGCCGCCGATCAGTTGCTCCGGCCCGGTGAAGTTGACCGTATTGTTGTTCGAGGTCTTGCCGGACAGCTGCGACCCGGAGCGGCGCGACCGGCCTTCGACCAGCACGCGCTGCACGCTTCCGACCATCGCCGCGCGGTAACCGGCGGACAGCCCGTTGATCCTGTCCTGCAGGCGCCGCAGGCGCTCCTGCTTCACGGCGGGCGGCACGTCGTCGGCACAGGCGGCCGCCGGGGTGCCCGGGCGCGGACTATATATAAAACTGTAGGAATGATCGAATCGCACCGCCTCGATCAGGTCCAGCGTGGCCTCGAAGTCGGCGTCGGTCTCGCCCGGGAAGCCGACGATGAAATCCGAGGAGATGCTGATGTCCGGGCGCACGGCGCGCAGGCGGCGCACGATGGACCGGTACTCGAGCGCGGTGTGTCCCCGCTTCATCAGGGCGAGGACGCGGTCCGATCCGCTCTGTACCGGCAGGTGCACATGATCCGCCAGCTTGGGCACCTCGGCGTAGGCCTGGATCAGGCTGGCGTTGAACTCGAGCGGGTGCGAGGTGGTGAAACGGATGCGTTCAATGCCCTCGATCGCCGCAACGTAGTGGATCAGCAGGGCCAGGTCGGCCTCGGCGCCGCCATCCATTGCACCGCGGTAGGCATTGACGTTCTGTCCGAGGAGGGTCACCTCGCGTGCGCCGCGCGCGGCGTGCAGGGCGACCTCGGCTAGTACGCCATCGAAGGGGCGGCTCACCTCCTCCCCGCGGGTGTAGGGCACGACGCAGAAGCTGCAGTACTTGCTGCAGCCCTCCATGATGGAGACGAAGACGCTCGGACCGGACACGGACGGCGCCGGCAGGCGGTCGAATTTCTCGATCTCCGGGAAGGAGATGTCGACGACCGGGGCGGCGGTCCGGGCGCGCGCCGCATCGAGTAGCTGCGGGAGCCGGTGCAGGGTCTGGGGTCCAAAGACCAGATCGACGTAGGGAGACCTCTGATGGATCGCGGCGCCCTCCTGGCTGGCGACGCACCCGCCCACGCCGAGGATCCGGCCGGGTCTCCCGCCTTTCCATTCCCGCCAGCGGCCCAGCTCGGAAAACACCTTCTCCTGGGCCTTGTCGCGCACGGAGCAGGTGTTCAACAGGAGGACATCCGCCTCTTCGGGGCGGGAGGTGAGTTCCAGTCCGTGAGACTCCGCCAGCATGTCAGCCATGCGGGCGGAATCATATTCGTTCATCTGACAGCCGAAGGTCTTGATGTATAACTTGCGTCCCATACCCCAATTAAAGTACTTGCCGACGGACTTCTTAAACTACTACGTTGGCGGCGTCTTTCCACTGAACGAATGTGACAACGGGGGCGGACTCCCCCGAGAATAACGCCTAAGCTATTCATTATAGGGAGATTCCGACTTTATCTTGTGGATGCTGAGATCCGCCCCCTGATACTCCTCCTCGGCGCCCAGCCGGATGCCGACCACGGCCTTCATTCCCCCATAGACCACGGCGCCGCCGATCAGGGCGATCGCGATGCCGAGGCCGGTCCCGATCAGCTGCGAGGACAGCGCGACCCCGCCCAGGCCGCCGAGCGCCGCCTGCCCGAAGATCCCGGCCGCGATACCGCCCCAGGCCCCGCACAGACCGTGCAGCGGCCACACCCCGAGGACATCGTCGATGCGCCAGCGGTTCTGCGTCAGGGTGAAGGTCCACACGAACAACACCCCCGCGATGACGCCGGTCACCAGCGCCCCGACCGGGTGCATCACGTCCGAACCGGCGCACACCGCCACGAGGCCCGCGAGCGGGCCGTTATGGACGAAGCCGGGGTCGTTCCTGCCCATGACGAGCGCCGCCAGCACGCCGCCGACCATCGCCATCAGCGAGTTCAGCGCGACCAGTCCGCTGACCGCCTGCACGCTCTGCGCGGACATGACATTGAACCCGAACCAGCCCACCGTGAGCACCCACGCGCCCAGCGCCAGGAACGGGATGCTGGACGGCGGATGCGCGCTCACGCTGCCGTCCTTGCCGTAACGCCCGCGCCGCGCGCCCAGCATCAGCACGGCGGCGAGAGCGAGCCAGCCGCCCATGGCGTGCACCACCACCGACCCGGCGAAGTCATGGAATCTGGCGCCGAACTGCGACTCCAGCCAGTCCTGGATCCCGAACAGCCCGTTCCAGCTGATCCCTTCGAACAGCGGATATATAAGAGCCACGAGCAGGAAGCTGGCGGCAAGCTGCGGATAGAAGCGGGCGCGCTCGGCGATGCCGCCCGAGATGATCGCGGGGATCGCCGCGGCGAAGGTCAGCAGGAAGAAAACTTCACCAGTTCATACCCGTTTTTCTCGGTCAGGGCACTCGCGCCCTGCATGAAATCGATGCCGTAGGCGATGCCGTATCCGATGAAAAAATAGGCGATGGTGGAGATGGAAAAATCGCTGATGATCTTCACCAGGGCGTTGACCTGGTTCTTGCGCCGCACCGTCCCGACCTCCAGGAACGCGAATCCGGCGTGCATCGCGAGCACCATGACGGCGCCCATCAACAGAAACAGGACATCACTGCCGGTCTGCAGGCTCTCCATCGTTCTCTCCTTTTTATATATGCTGCATCAAAATGGTGAGTTTTCAGCAAGAACCGCACCAGAACAGAAAACCATATAAGATACATATGCATAATGATTTTTTCGGCCGATAATGCGGGCCAAATGCGCACCATATTAGTGAATATGTCTTCAGACAGGCACTTTAATGGTGCCAAATATCGAGGCATCGGATCGGCATGCCCCATAACGCCCGGCAGGCGCGCGAAGCGGCAATGCATGCCAGGATCCCGGACCCGCACCGGATACATCCGCATGCAGAGCAGGCGCCCGACCCGCCCCTGATTCGCGAATGCAATCAGAATGATGGATTTCAGTTCGGACAACCGCACCGCTATAATGCCGGCATCGTCAACCGAAGGAAGCGCACTGATGAATGCACACCCTGCGAAAATCACCATCCCGGCCCTCGTTGCGGGCGCGGCGCTTGCCGTCTCGCCGTTCGCCGGCGCCGCCGTCCCGCTGGCCGGCCAGGCGCTCGAGGCCTATGGCAAGATCGACGTGTCACTCGATCTCAGCGACACCGACGCCCCCGGCGATTCCAGCAACCTGAGCCTGTCGAGCAATGAATCCGCGCTGGGCCTGAAAGGCCGGCACGACATCAATCCCGGGCTTTCACTGGTCTGGCAGCTGGAGCAGGAATACCGCACCGACGAGGGCGGCGGCGAATTCGCCACCCGCAACACGTTCGCCGGCTTCCAGGGGAACAACTTCGGCACCGTCCTGTTCGGCTATCACGACACGCCGTTCAAGAGCGTCGGCACGCGCTGGGGCGTGCTCGGCAATACGGTCGGCGAGCGCCGCTCCATACTCGGTGCGAGCGCCGTCGACGGCGACGTGATGAACCAGCGCGCCCGCAATGCCCTGCTGTACATGAACACCTTCCAGGCGCTGGAAGTCCAGGCCATGTACGCGACCGACGCGCAGGACGGCACCGGCGACAATGTCGACGACAATGACAACGACATGTTCAGCGCCGCCGCCTGGTACACCCTCGGGCTGCTCAGGCTATCGTTCGGCTACGAGGACTGGTCCAACCTGCAGGGCGGCGGCAACGTCGACGGTATCCGTCTCGCGGCGAGCCACCAGGTCACCCGCGACGGCCAGGTCGGGCTGATCTTCGAGACCATCAGCGCGGACGACATGCCCGACCTCGACCGCAACGTGGTCGGCGTCAACGGCAGCTACCGCATGGGCGCCTACACCTACGAGGCGCAGGTGCTGATCGCCGACAGCCATGACGGCCAGGGCGACTCCGGCGCGCTCAAGATCGGACTCGGTGTCACGCGCCAGCTCGATGAGCAGACGCAGCTCTATGCCGCCTTCGGCATGACCGACAACGAGGAAAACGCCCAGTACCGCGCCGTCGACGGCGGACATGGCGACGAGGTCGCCACCGTCCCGGGCGGCACGCCGAACGCGATATCCGCCGGTTTCAGCTTCGCGTTCTGACTTCCGGTCGTTTCTTCAATCTGAAGGCCAGGGGCGTGAACCGCCCCCGGCCTTCAGCCGAGTCTGCCCCGGGGCAGACATGCCCGGGACGGAGTTTCCATGCAGGAACCGGATCAGTTATTTGCCCGCATCGAACGCCTGGTCGAGCGACTCGATGCGCTGTATACGCCCCGATCCGCGACCATCGACTGGGAGAAATCCATCGCGTGCCTGTGGCGCCATCGACATGGACGCGGCGATCTCGAAGCCGTCCGGCATCCCCACCGTATCCGCCTTGCCGACCTGCACAAAATCGACGAACAGAAAAACGAGATCGATCGCAACACGCGCCAGTTCCTCGCGGGCCTGCCGGCCAACAACGCGCTGCTGTGGGGCTCGCGCGGCACCGGGAAAGTCATCGCTCATCAATACACTGCTGACTGAATATGCGGCGCGCGGGCTGCGCGTGATCGAGGTAGAGCCGCGCCATCTTGCGGATCTGCCTGATATCGTAAACCTTGTTCACGACCGCCCAGAGCGCTTCATCCTGTTTTGCGACGACCTGTCGTTCGAGGCGGACGACCCGAGTTACAAGGCGCTGAAGGCGGTGCTCGACGGCTCGCTGGCCGGGACGGCGGACAACGTGCTGGTCTACGCGACCTCGAACCGCCGCCACCTGCTGCCCGAGTACATGGACGAGAACGAACAGGCGCGCCTGCTCGGCGGTGAGATCCATCACGGCGAGGCGATGGAGGAGAAGATTTCACTGTCGGAACGCTTCGGCCTGTGGCTGTCGTTCTACCCGTTCAGCCAGGACCACTATCTCGACATCTGTTTCAGCTGGCTGCGGGGATTGGGCGCTCCATTGGACGAGGCCGAGGACATCCGCCGCGAGGCACTGCGCTACGCGCTGGCGCGCGGTTCGCGCAGCGGCCGCGTCGCCTGGCAGTTCGCACGCGACCGGGCGGGGAAGGCTGGACTGAGTGCCGAGGACTGAGTAAATACCAAAACATCCAGTCAAGGCAGACACGGCTTTTTCCTTTCACGCTGTCCTCGGCCCTGTGTTTTAACCCCGCCACACCCCTCGCCGCTACTCCCCTCAAACCGTTTGCCCTTGCACGGCTTCTCTTGTATCTTTGGGGCTCGTTCAGGTGTCCCGACGGCAAATCGCACTAGGGATGAAACGGGAAATCGGTGAGTCCGGACCAACGCGTCCACGACAATCCCGATGCTGCCCCCGCAACGGTAAGCAAGACAAGGGCTGACATCAGGCCACTGTGCGCAAGCACGGGAAGGCGTCAGTCCAGGATCGGAAGATCCGCTTGCGAGCCCGGAGACCGGCCCGAACGAAGCGATGCAGTGTCGCGGCGGGCGGCATGGTCAGGTCTCCATACTCCTGCCCGTAGTTCCGCCACGCACTGCCGGTCGACAACAAAAATCCGCGCGCGGGTGTGCGCGAACACCGGGAGTGTCACATGAAAAAATCCTTGCTCCGCTTCTGCGGCGGGCTGCTCGCCTGCCTGTCATCCCCTTTCATCATCGCCGCCGAGCAGTCTCCGCCGGTCATCGTTTCAGCGACTCGCACGGCGCAGATCGCCGACGAGGCGCTCGCGCCGGTGATCGTCATCACGCGCGCGGACATCGAGCGCAGCCAGGCGACGGATGTCGCCGACCTGCTGCGCTTCCACGCCGGGCTCGACATCGGCCGCAACGGCGGACCGGGTCAGCCCGCCTCGCTGTTCCTGCGCGGCACCGACAGCAACCACACGCTGGTCCTGATCGACGGCGTGCGCATGAACCCCGGCACCATCGGCGGAGCGGCGATCAACAACCTGACACCGGCCCTGATCGAACGCATCGAGATCGTGAAGGGCCCGCGCTCCGCACTGTACGGCTCGGACGCCATCGGCGGCGTCATCAACATCATCACCCGCGGCGCGCCTGAAGGTACACGCCTGGACGCGGCGGCCGGCGCGGGAAGCTTCGGCACACGCGAACTGAGCGGCGGCGCCTCGCATCGCGACGGGGACCGGCGCATCGGCCTCGCGATCGCGGCGCGCGACACCGACGGTTACGCCGCCCGCACCACTTCCGAGATCGAAAGCGGATACGACAACACCAGCATCAAGGCCTTTGCCGGGACGCGCCTTGGCGCACTCGACGCCGAGCTCAGCCATTTCCAGGCCGCCGGCAACGTCGAATACCTCGACTTCTTCCTCACCCCGATCGACCAGGATTACGAGAACGCCGTCACCGCGCTGAACCTGCGCGCCGAGCCCGCCGCCGGCTGGGCGAGCCACCTGCAAGCGGGCCGCGCGACCGACGAGATCGACCAGAACCAGGATGATGACCATGCGCACACCGAGCGGCTGACGCTCGACTGGCAGAACGACGTGCAGCTCGGCGCGGCGCAACTGCTCACCGCCGGCGTGCTGCTGTCTCAGGAGGACGTCAGCGCGCTCAGCTTCGGCACGCTGTTCGACGAGACGACCGACGTCAACGCACTCTACCTGCAGGATGCGATCGAGCTCGGCGCGCACCGCTGGCTGTTCGCCGCGCGCCACACCGACCATGAGACCTTCGGCGGCAATACCACCTGGGATGTGGAGTACGGTTTCCACATATCCGATGCAACGCGCGTGACCGCGGCGGCCGGCACCGCGTTTCGCGCCCCGGATGGCACCGACCGCTTCGGCTTCGGCGGCAACCCGGACCTCGACCCCGAGGAGGCGCGCAACCTCGAGCTCGGCCTGCGCCACAGGCTGACGCCGCGGCAGACCATGACGCTGAGCGCGTTCCAGAATGACATCGAGGACCTGATCGAGTTCGATTTCGGCGCCTCGCAGACGATCAACATCGGCGAGGCGAGGATACGCGGCGTCGAGGCCGGCTATGCCTTCGCCGGAGAGCGCTGGCACGCGCGTGTCGAGGCGATCGCGCAGGATCCGGAGAACCAGGTCACCGGCGACCCCCTGCCGCGGCGCGCACGCCACAGCCTGACGTCATCCGCCACGTACGACCTCGGCCGCTACCAGCTTGGCGCCGACCTGCTGTTGACCGACGAACGCAAGGATTCCGACTTCACCGACATCGTCATGAGCGGATACGGCCTGATGAACCTCACCGCCGCCGCGCGCCTCGGCGCGGACTGGACGCTGCGCGGGCGTATCGAGAACCTGTTCGACAAGGAGTACGTGATCGCCGACGGTTACAATACCGCCGAGCGCTCGGTCTTCGTGCAGCTTGCCTGGCAAGCGGCCGGAGCCGGCGAATGATGGATCGCGGCGGCGTTCCCGGGTTTGCCATCGCGGCCTCGCTCGCGCTGCACGCGGGCGTATTCGCGCTCGCCTGGCAACCGCCGTCACCGTTCCGGCCTGCGCAGCCGGCGCCGATCCAGGTCACCCTGCTCGCGCCGGCGCCAGTCGCGGCGCCTGCGAAAACCGCCGCCCTCACTGCCCCACTTCCGGAACAGGGAAATTCTGCATCCGGTTCCGAATCCACAGCAATGAATCCCGCGATGGATCCGGCCCAGCCAACGAAAGGCCAGTCCAGGGTTCCTGAGGCCGCAACAGAGACACAGGAGAAGAGCCTGGCGGACGCCTCATCCGGCCCCGAGTCATTCGAGACGGCATCGGCGGAGAGCACTCCGCACGCCGCACCGGATTCCATGTCTACCTCCGCTCACTACACCAGCGGGCAGGTGATGGACTCGCTGAAGGAGGCCTTCACCGTCCACTTCTATTATCCGATGCTCGCGCGGCGCAAGGGCTGGGAGGGCGAGGTCACCCTCGCCCTGCGCGTGGAGACGGACGGACGCCTGACCGGCATCCACATCGTCGGCAGCTCCGGCCACAGGGTGCTGGACAACGCCGCGATCGACAGCCTGTCACGCGCACGCGCTCTGCAGCTCCCCGGCGGCGCATTGGACGGCAGCGTGGACATGCTGCTGCCGGTTCACTACCGCCTGCTCGACGTCCGGGTCTGAACTTTCCGCATCCGCCCCGGCGTATCGGAGCGGCGCGGCGAATGGTTACAATAGATCACCGTTCATGAAGGACAAGGCGCCATGGGACATCGTCTCTCCAGAATTTTTACCCGCAAGGGCGACAAGGGCACGACCGGCCTCGGCGATGGCACGCAGGTCGGCAAGGACCATCCCCGCATCGAGGCCATCGGCGACATCGACGAACTGAACAGCATGATCGGCCTGCTGCTCAACAGCCAGGAGATGCCGAAGGACCTGCACCACAGCCTGACCGAGATCCAGCAGACACTGTTCGACATCGGCGGTGAACTCAGCCTGCCCGGCACCAGCGCCTTCAAGGCGAAGCCGGTCACCGGCCTGGAGAAACAGCTCGAGATGTACAACGCGACGCTGACGCCGCTGCGCGAGTTCATCCTGCCCGGCGGCAACGAGACCTCGGCGCGCTGCCACCTCGCGCGCGCGGTGTGCCGCCGCGCCGAGCGCCACGTCTATGCGCTCAGCCGCATCCAGCCGGTCAATGAACACATCCTCGCCTACCTGAACCGCCTGTCGGACCTGCTGTTCGTGATCTCGCGCGTGCTGACCCGGCTCGGCAACGGCCGCGAGACCTACTGGCGTTCGCCGCGCATCAAATCCGATTCGTGAGTCTGCCGGTGCGGCACGGCCATCCGCTGTCGCGTGCGGCGTATGGGGACAGATTTTTGATCCGGTGCATGGGGACAGATTTCAAATCTGTCCCCTTCCTGGCGCGGACATAAAGCTTGCCCTCGCGAAGGCGATGGCGGGAATCCGGTGATTCAAGGGCCTGGATGCCCGCCTGCGCGGGCATGACGGATTCGGTGTGCGGGGGCTGATTTTAGATCCGGTGTATGGGGACAGATTTGAAATCTGTCCCCTTCCTGGCGAAATCTGTCCCCGTACGACGCGTCGCCTGCCCAGGCAGCTATTGCCGGGTGTCGTTGCTGAGGCGGATGCGGGCGGTGTTGAGGATGTCGCACAACTGCTCCATGCCGTCGAGCAGGCGCGAGGTCGGGCGCGATATCAGGTCGTCGTGAATGATGAAGATATTGCCCAGGCGGGCCGCGGTGACAGTCGGCCAGCGGCGCCAGTTGTCGGGATCGCCGGCCGAGGCGTTGATCAGGATTGCCTGCGGGTCGGTCGCGATGACCGCCTCGAGATCCACCGCGGGCGCGAGCAGGGGCAGCGAATCAAAGACATTCCTGCCGCCGCACTGGCGCAGCACGTCGCTGATGAAGTGCGCGCCGTTGATGGTCATCAGCGGCCGCTCCCAGATCTGGTAGAACACCGACACCGGCGTGCGGCCGGCGTAACGCCGCTGCAGGTCGGCATACCTCCCGCGGAAGGCATCGGCGGCGCGGTCCGCGACGTCCCCCGTCCCCGTCAGGCGGCCGAGATCCTCGATGATGTTCGGGATGCGCGCGATCCTGTCAGGCTCGAGGACATATACCTTGAGCCCCACCCGCTCGAGTTTTTCATAGTCCTCGCGATTGTTGCCGGACATCCACGCGACAACCAGATCGGGCTTCATCGCCAGGATCTCCTCAATGTTCAGGCGCGAGGCCTCCCCGATGCGCGGCACGCGCCGCGCCGCATCCGGAAAGTCGCTGTAGGCCACCGCGCCGATCAGGCGGTCGCCGGCACCGGCCTCGAACAGCAGCTCGGTCAGGTTCGGTGCGAGACTGACGATGCGCGCGACCGGCTGCTCCAGCGTGAGTTCCTTGCCGCGGTCGTCCGTCAGCGTGACGGCCTGTGCCGCCCCGCACACCAGCGCCAGAACGAACATCACGGCGCGGATATGGAAAAGCTGTCTCATCAGTCAATCCCTTCTATGACCAGTGCAGGCGGGCGGTCGCCCTCGCTGCGGATGCGGATCCTCGCCGCATAGCCGATATTGATCCGGAACATGTTCTGCAGCGGCATCCCGAGCACCTGCCCGAGCACGGCGCGCAGCGTACCGGCGTGCGCGACCAGCAACACCTGCTCATTGGCGCACGCCTGCAGGATGTCCCGCCATCCCGCGAGCACGCGCCGCTGGAAATCCGCGAGCGGTTCGGCGCCGGCGGGCTGATGCGCGAGCGGATCGTTGAAGAAGCGCGCCAGCTGCCCGGGGTCCTGCCGGCGGATCTCCTCCGGCGTCAGCCCTTCCCACGCGCCGTAGCCGAGCTCCTGCAGGCGCGCATCCTCGTGCACCGGCACCTCCATGCGCGCGCCGAGCGCGCGGGCGAACTCGCTGCAGCGCCGCAGCGGCGAGGTGTAGATCCGCTGCCAGGGCGATGCGCCCGCCACGGCGGCCTCCATCTGGCGCCAGCCTTCCGCGGTGAGCGGATCGTCGGTCGCACCGCGGTAACGCCGCCCGCCTTCCGGTTCGCCGTGCCGGATCAGATCGATGATCGCCATCGCAGCTCCGTCAGCTCATCCAGCCGGCGATGGTGAGCAGTGCAAACGCCGTCAGCCACACGATCACGGTGCGGTTGACGAGCGCCTCGGTGTCGATGATGTCCTCGCGCAGCGCGTCGTGCTCGCGTCCTGACTCGAGATTGAACAGGCGCAGCGCGCCAAGCCCGCTGTTGATCAGCACCAGGCGGTTTCCGGCGTAGATGTCTCCGCCCCACTCCCTCATGCCCGCGCGCCATTGCTGCATCGACTCGACGAAGCTGCCGATGATGGCGTAACAGATGCCGGTGATGCGTGCCGGTATCCAGTCGAAGACTGCGTGGACGCGCAGCACGGCGCCGTGGAAGCCCGGGCTCGTCACGTTTCCGCTCTGCCGCACGCCCTTGAGCTGGCAGACGGAGCGGTACAGGACGGAGCCGACCGGACCGGCGAGGGCGAACCAGAACAGGATTGCGAGCAGGCGTTCGTTGTTGCGGATCAGCATGACCTCGATCAGCCTGCGGTTCATCTCGTCGGCATTCGCCGGCGGGCCCTCCGGCAGCAGATGGCGCACGTGCAGGTAGGCCGCCTCGGTGTCGTTCCGTTCGAGCGCGCTCCGGTAATTATCCAGCTCCGGTTGCAGGCCGCGCACGCCGATGCTGACGATCAGTACCGCCACCGCGAAGGCCAGCTTGATGATCCAGATGATGAATCCCTCGCCGCTCCACAGGACGAGCTGGATCAGGCCGACGGCGAGCACCCCGGGGGCGAGCGCGAGCGCCACACCGTACGAGCTTCCGAACCAGCGCTCCATGCCCATGCGCTGCCACAGCCAGGCGGCATAGTCGATCAGCCACTGGTAAGGACGCACGGCGCTGAAGGATTTCCACAGGCTTTCCGTACCCAGGACGATGAGCATGGCGATAAGATTCATGACGAGTCTCTAGGCTGGTCTCTGGTCCGCGCGGTCGAGCAGAGTATACAACCGTTTCCAGTCGAAATGGGGTCCGGGATCGGTCTTGCGTCCGGGGGCGATGGCGCTGTGTCCGACGATATTCCCGCGCGTGATTCCCGGAAAATACCGCATCAGGACGCGCACGATGTCGGCCAGGCCTTCGTACTGGACCGCCTCGTACGGATCGTCGTCCGATCCTTCGAGCTCGATGCCGATGGAGAAATCGTTGCACGCCGTCCTGCCCTGGAACGAGGACTCGCCGGCATGCCAGGCGCGCCGGTGGAACGGCACATACTGCGTCACGAAGCCGTCGCGCGCGATCAGCACATGGGCCGACACGCGCTTGTCATGGATACCGCCGAAGTACGGATGCGCGTGCGGATCGAGCGTATTGGTGAACAGGGCATCGATCCAGTGCCCGCTGCCGTATTCGCGCGGCGGCAGGCTGATGCCGTGCACCACCAGCAGGTCGATCCCGCAGCCGGCGGGCCGCTCATCCGAATTGGGCGAGAGCACGCGCCGTGCGGGGACCAGCCAGCCGTCGTTCAGGGAGTATTCCATCGGGCGCCCGTCCTGCCTGTATCGTCGATCAAGATACCGTAAAACCGCGGGGAAGTCCGTGGCGGGGAGCTCCGCCGCGACGCGCATGTTCAGGCCAGCGTGGCCGGATGCTGCAGCAGGGTGGCCTTGAGGTCGAAGGCGTCGATCAGTTCAAAGTCGCGCACATGGCCGTCCTTGATCTTGCCGTTCAGCGCGACGACGAAGTGGCCGGCATCGCGCCGCAGCACCTTGCCGGTCAGCGCGAAGCGGCGCGCCTGCGCAGGAAGATCGAGGGTGACGATCATCGTGCGCCGTTCGATGAGCGGTACCACGCTGGTCCCGCCCGATTCGTCCAGGCGGATGCGCAGTGCGGTTTCGGTGAAATCGACCAGCGTGCAGGGATAGTGCGGTGAATCCTCGGAGAACTGCATGCTCGCGGGGATGGACGTCCTTACCCGGCGCTGCTGGCGCTGGTCGATGTGATTCAGGGTGTCGAGCAGGACATCGAGCTGGATGACGGCGTGGTTGGCGTAATAGCCCTCGCGCATCAGGACACGCTTGCGCACCATGGTGTTGACATGCGGGATGCCCTTATCATTGAAGATCGACATCAGCGTCAAAATATCGCCGCGCCGGAAGCGGCCGTCCTGCGGCTTGTCCATCTGGCGGCGGTAATCCCGCGCATCGCCGACGGAAACGTCCGGGATCATCAGGCTGAAGTGACGCACCTGGCTGATCGGCCGGTCTCTCCAGCTTTCCTCGAGCACGAACACCGGCATGTCGCGTTCGGTGTCGATGCGGATGTCGCGCTGCGTATAGACGAAGTGGTGATTGATGCCGTAGCCGATAATGATGGATTCGAAGGTGATTTCCTTGTGATATTCCGGGTAGTAGCGGAACTTGCTGCCGATAGGAAAACAGCGCATCAACTCCACCAGGCGCTGCGTATCAAGCGCCGGCTCCATTTCGGCGGCTTTCCGCGCCGAACGGCCCGATCCCAGCATATTGGACATGAATCTCATCATGGCAGGCGAATCTGTGCAAAATCAGTGCCTACTTTTCGGGCTGGACACCGTCCTGGGCCGGAGCCGGCCAACGATGCGCCGATTCCAGCCCGCTCCGACCCCGGCGGCGGCGGTTACATCGTGCAGGAAATCTTGCACAATAGCGGGACGAGGCAGGAGGGCCGATATGAACAAGACCAAACGAGCCATTTCCTCTATATATATTGCCGCGATGTTCACCCTCGCCGGCTGCGCGGGGTCTGGCGCCATGAATAACGATGATTCATCGCCCGCATCCGGCGGGAACACCGCAGCCGCCAATGCCGAGATGCCGGCGTGCCGCTCGGCCATCGACGATGTCACGCGCCTTTGCACGGGCGACGACGCCAGCACCGGCAAGTGCAACGACGCCAAGGCGCGCACGCGGGAGCACTGCATCGATTAGTCCGGCCCGCGGAGACAATCCCCGCGCACACGCGGCCCGAATGCGTGCGCGCGCCGTCCGCCTCAGTCCGCCGCCGCTTTCCATACGCCAGCACTTCATACCGAATGTGTGTTGCCGTTCGCCGTCATCCGCGTTCGCCCGACTGTGAGACAATGGCGCATCGCGTACTTTGCGCCGCCATGAAGCCGCCATGACCTACCAGACCATCTTCGCCGCCTCGAGCTTTCTCCTGATCGCCTTCGCCATCGAGCAGGTGTGCCGCCAGCGCGGCATACCGTCCGTGATCGTGCTGGTGCTGGGCGGCCTGCTCGCCAGGCCGGTGCTCAATTACTACGGCTTCGAGCCGGACGGGATCAACACGCTGGTCCCGATCGTCGGCGCCGTCGGGCTCGTGCTCATCGTGCTTGAAGGCGCGCTCGACATCGATCTCCGCCGGGACCATCTCCGGGTACTGGCCACCACGAGCACCACGGCGATCCTGAGCATCGCGCTGTGCATCCTGCTTATCTATCCCTTCGCCGTCACGCTGCTGTCGCTGACCTTCGTGCAGGCCCTGCTGATCGCGACGCCGTTCGCGGTCATCAGCAGTGCGGTCGCGATTTCGGGCAGTTCTGTCCTGAACAAGGACGACCAGGAGTTCGTCGTCTACGAAAGCTCGATTTCCGACATCCTCGGCGTGCTGCTGTTCTTCGCCCTGCTCGGCTCGAACGGCACATTCAGCGGCATCCTGCTCAGCCTCGTCGGCGGCGGGCTGATCTCGATACTGCTCTCCATCATCAGCGCGGTCGTCCTCGTGCTGCTGCTCCTGCGCACCGACAGCCACATCCGCTTCACACCGCTGCTCGCCGGGCTGTTCGCCCTCTACGCGCTGGGCGAACTGCTGCACTTCTCTCCGCTGATCATGGTGCTGATGCTCGGCCTGCTGCTCAACAAGCCAACCGTCATCACGCGCTTCAAGGTCTTCCGCCACTGGGTACCCGCCGACTACAGCCTGACCCTGTCCGAATTCCGCACCCTCGTCCTCGAGCTGACCTTCGTCGTGCGCGGCTTCTTCTTCGTGCTGCTCGGCTACTGGACGGACCCGCGCGACTTCCTCTCCATCAAGGCCTGGCTCGCCACCATCATCGGCCTGGCGATCATCTACGCGGTGCGCGTCGTGCTACTGCGGCTGATCGTCGGGAAGGAACGCACCAAGGTACTGCTGTGGTTCGCGCCGCGCGGACTCATCACGGTGCTGCTATTCATCTACGCCAAGGAGTCCTTCGCACTGCCGCAGTATCTGACCGGGTCGGTGATGCTGATCGTGCTGATCAGTTCGTTCCTGATGATGCTGTCGAAGAGGTTTGTGCGGGAGGAAACTCAGGGACAGAAGGCCGATGTTCAAACTCAAAACACATAATGATCAACCGATCATCGCCATAGCGCGCACCGATTAATCACACTGGGCTAATAACGGTACAGATGCAGTCTCTTGGTGCCGGCGAGAGGAATCGAACCTCCGACCTACTGATTACGAATCAGTTGCTCTACCGACTGAGCTACACCGGCTAGGTGGGACTGATGGCGAGGGAAACACAAACCCGCGTGGGCGGGGGCAGTATAAAAGATCGCTCCGCGAGCGACAAGCGCGCCGCCCGCAAGAGCCGATTCAGAGGAATTACGCCGGACCTCAGTCGTTCGGGCGCACCCGGATCACGACGTCCACGCCGTCGATGCGCGTCCCCGCCGGCGGCGTCGGCAGGCCACCGATGTTGATCTCGTCGGCGTCGAGGTCTGTCAGCATCCCGGTGTCCACGTTGTAGATGTGGTGGTGGGGATGGGTGGTCGAGTCGTAGAACACCTTGGTCGAATTGATGATCACTTCGCGAATCAGCCCCTTGCGCGTGAACAGCCCGAGTGTGTTGTAGACCGTGGCCTTGGACACATAGGCACCGTGGAGAGTGTTGACCTGATCGAGGATCTGGTCTGCGGACAGGTGCTGCGGCTTGGCGAACAGCACGCCCGCGATCTGCATGCGCTGCTGCGTCGGTTTAATATCATGCTCATGGAGCATCTGGATCAGTTCGGCATTCGTTTGCGGATAAGTCATGTAGCACCACTGCGTTGGTATCGTAGTTTCAGCGTCCTGCCGCCGTAACTCATATATATAGAGTCATAAACAATAGCGTCCTACCGGTAGATTTTATGAAATCAACCGGCAGGTTTCATCTATTTTATTCGCGATCCAACTCCTGTCAACGATTAACTTTTTGATCGCTCAGTAAAAATATGGTTTATCCACATTGGCAGACCGCACCGCCGGGTGCCAATCCGCGTCCGGCTAAGGTTTGACCGCCAAAAAGCCGTTAACACGCACAGAGACGATTGTGACGGCCGTCACAGTTCTGAGCGCAGGGAGACAGGGCATGGAGATGAATCTGGTCGGCGCCGAGGCGGGTGGAGGCAGGGCGTTTTTCCGCAGCAAGCGCATCTTTTATCACAACACGCTGGATGCCAATTCCAGCGGATGGTGCTTCACGGTGCGCGGCGGCCTGGTCTACGGGCCGTTCGAGAGCCAGAGCTTCGCGGAACGGATGCTGTCGGGGCTGATCGAGAAGTTCAAACGGAGCGGCGACACCGGGGGACGCTGAGCCGGACCCCGCCGGACCGCCACCCCGCCCCGGTCAACTTTCAGGATGGCCGGCCGTTAACCAAGTGAGTTCAATAAGATAGGCCCAGACCCGCAGGTCAGGGTCTGCGCTGTTTCAACCCCACGCAACATTGGCGCACGAGGATGGAAAACTTGCCGCCCATACTCACCATCGTGCTGGCCCAGGTCACCATGATCCTGCTGGCCGCCCTCGGCATCGGGGCATACTTCCACCTGCGCAGGACCCGGCGCCACCGGAACGAGTTCAAGGCCGTGATGGACATCGCGCGCCACGTGGGCCTGTCGTCACCGCCGCGCCACAACGGCGAACACCCGGAAACAGATGCCGGCCACATGCAGTCCGACTCCCTCTCCATGCTTGTCGACGATGACTTCACCGAGCGCACCAACCGCAGCATCGGCGAGATCCGCGAGGCCATCGCGCGGCTGGACGTGAAGTTCGGCCAGTTCCACCTTGAGGACGAGCTGCGCGACCAGGACATCGACCACAAGATCGAGGAAGAGAACAGCCAGATACTCGGGATGCGCAAGGAACTGGGCGAGGTCACCGCGGCGCTGCACGAGCTCAGGACACACCAGGCGACGCTCAACCAGGAGCTGCAGTCCCTGCGGGTCGAGGCCGAACGGCGCGCGGCGCATGACGCAGAGACAGGGGCAAAGCCCGCGCCGGCGGTGAAGCCGGGGCACTTTGACGGCGAGGTGACGCTGATTGACGATTTCTCCCTGCCCGACTCCGTCCTCGATGAACTGGAGGAAGTGGTAAAGACCGCCGCCGAGGCACCGGCCACGCGCAAGGCGGCGCCGCGACACGTCACGGCGGTCAACTCCGCGCCCGCGCGGATGAAACCCAAAGTGCCGCGCACCACCTCAACACCCGCGCACAAGGCCGCGGCGATGTCGTCGCATGCGCCCGCCGCCAAATCCGCCGCCGTGGCGCAGGCGGTCGACGAACCGCAGTTCGCCTTCGATCCCGCGAAGATCGACGACCTGTTCAATGCGCCGTATTTCATTCCAGGCGCCGCGAACGCCGGCATCAATGTCGAAGAGCTCAACTACGAAGATTTCAATCTGGACCAGCCGACCGGAGAGGCGGACGGTCCGCAGGAGCAGCCGCACTACGACGCGGATCGCGTGTTCTATCAGTCCTCACCGCAGACCGGCCTCAAGGCGGGCTGGTATTTCTCCCTCCGCGGCGGCAAGACGCACGGGCCGTTCGGCACCAAGGAGGCGGGCGAGCGCGTGCTCCGGGAGATGATCGAGCATTTCAAACGCAGCGGCGACACCGGCGGTCGCTAGCCGGCACGCGCGCCTGACAATCCTTCTTCTACTGACCTTCCGCAGGCAGGTACTCGTCCCGGCACGCATCGCGCAGCATCTCTGCCGCGGCGTCGCTGCCGACCTGCGGCAGGAAACTGAACAGACAGCTGCGATAGTTGCGCTCCCTCTCCTCGTGCGACACGACGCCCGTCGCGGGCGCAGTGCGCAACATCCGTATGCGCTCGTCGAATGAACTGTCCGCGGCCACGCCCTCGCGCCCGGCCAACAGCGCCACGGCCAGCACCGCCGCAAGCGAGCCTGCCCCCAGTACAACAATTCGGTTCCTGTTCATCACTCCCCCTTTCAAGCCTGGTTCAGCACATGGGCGCGGCGACGCCACCTGAATGCCCGCGCGGCATCAGGATGACAAAGAACCGGGAAAAAAAGTACCCCGACGGACTCGTTTGGAGGGGGAGGGAGGAGGATTGAGCCGTCGGGGCAAAGCTTAAGGGGTCGGTGACATGAACGAGTTCACTATCACCATCTACAGTAGAACACTGCCGGCTTAATCCGGGCTTAATGCGGCAGGCCAGGGCGCCAGCGGGCAATTCCACAAAAAAAAGCCCACGATTCTGAAGAGGAAGTCGTGGGCCAATGATCAGGCAGGAGACAAATTGTTAACTAATGAGACCGGCCGGCACGGGAAAGGTTCCATGCGCGGGAAAAATCTCTGATGTGACTGATTTAAAGACAAAAAAAACCCCGCAGGGGGTGCGGGGCGAATGAGGGGATGTTGCCAGGAGAGAAACTATGAAGACCCATCCATAGGGGTACTGCTCCCTAACGCTAAAACCTTACTAAGCCCTTGATTTCAGGCATCCTTGAATCTCGCGATCGCCCAGGGGCCGCAGATACATGGCCGGGATATGCACCGTCCTGGCCGGGGCGCTGGCCCGCGGGTGCTCGATAACCTGTCCCCCTGCAAGCGTCTCCCGCAGGGAACCGGATTTACTAACCTTTGCGTGGCGTACCATATTCAGTCCTCCAAATTTCCGTTCGTCGCCAGTGTGCAGACTCACCTTATGTCTTGCATCACCCGTGCCAATAGCTGGAATATCAAGATATTTAATATATAAACAATGAGTTAGATCTACTCTCCAACACACTACCGAGTTTCGAAACCGCCAGAGAATGGTGCAGCCACCGATTAAGGGCCAATTAAACCAGCCCTTACGGTGCAAAAAACTGATCTGGGGCAAGATTCGGGAAGAAAGTGCGCAGGGATGGCGGAGGTGGGTCTCAATTCGGGTGTGATATGGCTATCAGTGGACAATATCAGGCCAGATGTGGAACTACGGTTGGCGAGGTTTCGCAACGCAATGCGGCTTGGACACAAGCTTGATTAAACGAAGAGGAGGAATAGCTCTGAGTGCAGTTGATCCGAATGACATAATGAAACTACGACCATCATTACACGATTGATGGAGTTCGCAGCCAGCAACATTCATCTCATTGCACGCTAGACTCGACGTATTTTCCACAGCCGTTCAATTCCGATGTATGTGCTCAGCCTAATCAACGATTTCTGCCGCTAGGTATTCGTATTTTATATGGACGATATTCTGCATTATCTCGACTCTGAAATTAACTCTTTAGCGGTATTTTCGTAGAACTGCGGATTCAGTCCTGCATTCCCTCCCTCATTGCCCCGAGTCAGCTCTATTCTTATTTGGGTACCTTGAGGCAAACCCGACCCATGCATCGAAACTTGATAGAAAACTCCACCAGACAATGCGCCTCTCTCTTGCCAAGCGCTCAATATTTTGATCTTTTGCCCCTTTGTGATCTGCCTCTTGAATGCGATCTCTGGGCCTGAAATTCCAACGCCAGGAAGTACAGTGATGTAGGCAACAGAATCTCGATTCATATCCTCATAAACCCCATATGCATAAAGATCAGTTGTGGTACGGAATTCTGCGCCTACGATGCTGGAATACGGGGCCGAATAACTTAATTCGTCTAATTTATTCTCGACACAAGCACTAGATACTACAGCCCAAAGGAAGAAGACGAGCCTAATAGAAAGATAACTTCCTTCACATCGCCTCTTGATGCCCATTATTTTTTTCCTATTTATAGGGAGGGGCTGAAAGCTGTTAATCACACATAAGCAATGGCTTCTTACCCACCAGCTTTAAGATGCTATTGTCAACTTCAGTAGCGACCGCGAGCACATACATACCCGGCATAGTAGGTATGTTAATGAGCCAATCAGGCAAACCAGCGGTAAGCCCAATATCTACAAGTGCATCATGGAGTATCCCAAAGGTATGACCTGCCGGGACATAATCGTCGATCAACTTTCCGATCCCTTTTCCTGGTTCAACGAGATTACTATTCTCTCTGCCAACAACGTACGGATTTGTATCGGGCCTGAACCAATCGAGGCCCGCTGGGTCAACACGATTAACAGGATTTTCCCCAACATAACCATAGAGATTCATATCCCCACTATTAAATAAGATTGGATCCTTCGCCATCCATCTCCCTAGCTTCGGGTCGTAGTCTCTAGCACCAAATCGTACGAGGCCTGTCTGTCGATCATGAATTCCACCAGCAAACCCAAACGGCTGAAAACCTGGATTGGTGTCATTCATGATATTGCCCCAGACGTCATAGTCGATGCGCTGGGCGATCGATCCGTCCTCGGTATTCACGATCAATCGCGGGCTCCCCAGATGATCAGAGAGGATGCGGTAGGCGGTACCGTTCTTGATCATATAGGACGGTGCGTTCGACTTTTCGGCGTAGACGAACCGGGACAGGACGTTGCCGGATTCGTCGAGTTCGGCAACAGGGTTTAGCTGGTCCTGGTAGAGAAGCCCCTGAACCAGATCACCGTTTACCTTCTTACCGATGCGGCGGTTCTGGCCGTCGATGAGATAGTCGATACCGGTACCGTCCGGCATTACCACCTGGCGCAGATTTCCGAATACATCGTAGTTGTAGGTAGTCACGCCCGTCGCATCCGTCCGGGTTAGGAGTTCCCCATTGGCTGTATAGGTAAAGCTGGCGGTTCCATCGCTGAGCAAGCGGTCCTGGGCGTCGTAGACTCCGCCGCTGCGATTCCCATTGGCGTCATAGCTGTAGGTGGCCGTAATCTGGCCGTCCTGTCTGACTTCGTTCAAGCGGCCGGCCATATCATATGTGTAGTCGTAAAGAATGGCCGATCCTTCAATCGTTTCTGACTTTCGAGTGATGCGCCCCAGAGCGTCACGAGTGTAGGCAACCGAGTAGAACGCCCCGCCCAAGGTACCGGAGAGGAGTAACTCTCCCTGTACGGGCGTCGTTGTCACGTCGATGAGGGAGGCGGCGCCGCCTGCCGCCCAGCGGTTAATATTGCCGCCTGAGTCTCCATGGTAGATAGCGCCGTCATCGCCGAGCACGAGTGATAGGGCATTGAAGGGCATGGCGATGATCGTTCCGTCCACCTGGCGGCAGTTTACGGGCATGGCAAGATCTGTCCAACAGATAGTGCCGTCATCATCGATCCCTACGGATCCTGCCTGACGCAGGCGGGTGCTGGTTTGAAACAGAGTGATGGCCGTGTCATCCGGCAGAATCCTGTCGAAGTAACTGCGATCTGTGCGAACAATCATCCCCCACGCCGAACTTGCCAGTATTCCTGCGCTGGCAATTGCGTCGTTTTCGCGGGGGAGAGGTATATTCACAAGTGTCGCATTTCCAGTTACCCGGAAAACCGCCGCCTGCCCGGGTCCTGTGGAACCCGTGACATAAACCGCGCCGTCGCTGCTTACTTCCATATCATTCACGAACATCAAACCGGCCGAGGCGAGGTCGGCAACCGGCGTTTCGCCCGTGCCGTCATAGATGGATATATTCATGTCCTTGAGCAGGTAAATACTCCCATTGGATCCCACAGCAACGTCCGCGGCCTCTGCCAGCCAGGCCGGCTGCTGTACAAGACCACTGCCTGCAGGGACCACCCAGGCGCCGCTCACATTTCCGTCATTGCCGAAGAAGTACACATCCCCTGAAGGCGACACCGACAGGACACGGTCCACTATGTATGGAGAACCGAGGGCATGACGATCAATCGCCGCAATGTCCTGCACGGCAAGTTGATCGCCGTCATAGACGTCTACCGTTACTGTGTTGATCCCGAGATTGGGCAATATAATTTCCCCGCTGACATCACCGTTCGGCGCCACAGTCATGGCCACGCCATTGACGGCTACCGCGCTCGCGCCGGCGAAATTTCCACGGATCAGCAGGATGTCGGAGGTAATGTTCTGACCGAGCACAGTCAGATCCAGGGCAACGTTACCCTCTGTATCCATCGAGATCAATTCACCGAATTCGTTATAACCATTCGCAGTAGACACGCTGCCCAGCATGCTCCCGGTCATGAGGCCATTCCGGATGTCCCGACTTAGGGAGAGCGCGCCTGCCGTCGTGACCAGGCCATCATCGTCGTAGCCATAGGCCACGGAATCGCCGTTGACATCGAGACTGGCGATCTGGAAATCGTCATTGAATTCACGGCTGACCGAGCCATTGATGTCGCCCGACCAGGTCTGCCCCGTCGGCAGAAACCCGGCATAGTCGAAACTCAGATTATTGCCATCGGGAGCGGTAATCTCATTATTCCTGCCCACGATGTCATAACCGTATAGATAACTGCCGCCGAGCGTAGCAATGCCTTGCAGACGGCCGCTCAGCGCATCATATATATAATCCACGCTTTGACCATCCGGGCGCTGGATCCTCATCGGCTGCCGGTCGAGGTTGTAACTGTATTGGGTGATAGTATTTCCCGTGGCAACATCCGGCGGTGTATAAACTCTTTCCTCATCCCTCGCGGTGTAATCGAACACATGGGCCGAGCCACCTGGCGGCGTGATTCCTGTCAGATTGCCATTGGCGTCATAACTCAGGTGAATTACCCGGTCATCGGGCAATATTTGTTCTATCACTCGTCCGGCGGCATCGTACCGGTACCGGTTCTGACGACCTGCGGCATCGGTGATTCCGGCGAGATAACCCGCCTGAATTCCGTTGTCGTGGTAACTGAAGGTTGTCGTACGCGACCCGGCCCCTTCGCCCTGGACCAGGGCGGTCACGCGACCATGTGTATCGTAGTTCAGGGAACTCGTGGCAAGGTTCCCGGCCTGCATCTCGATCGGGCGGGACAATGAATCAATTACTGTCGTTGCAACACGTCCGGCCGGCGTGGTCGCCGTCCAGGTCCGATCGGAAGCATCATATTCCTGGATGGTAGTTCTTCCGTTGCGAGTTGATGATTCATACCAATCGCCGAGACTGAGCAGGTCCGCAGGATCGGACAGACGGACTGTACGTGAAATGTTCGTGCTGGATATGATGCCCTGCGGAAGGGTGATGGTTGATTGCGTCGTCCGCGGGCTCAGCAGTCCAAATCTCGGATCAGGACCTTCCACTGTCTGCGATACCGTACCATCCTGAGCTGTCGTCGTCTGTGTCGTATCGGAGAAATCGCTCAGGGTAACGGTTCCATCCGCGCCAGTGTTGATCTGCCGGCGGATGCCGTTCGGGCGGTACTCGGTTCCGAACAGGATGACTCTGCCTTCTCCGCTTGTCATGGAAACAACTTGATTATTGGTGCTGGCGGTTCTGTGCAACTGCCAGCCGCCGCCGACCGGGTCGACGTCGCGCCTGAGACGGCCATCCGCCTCAAAGGCATACTCGGTACGGTTGCCGTTGCGATCCGTATAGGCGCTCATGAGAGCGCCCGGCGCATATTCCATCCGCCAGGCGTGCGCGGCCGGGTCGATGACCGTCTGCAGTTGGCCGCTCATATCAACGCCCAGTTCGGTGGTCTGCCCAAAGGGTGCGGTAATACGCTGTGGCCTGCCCGAGCTGTCGCGCGCAATCGCGGTCAGATCGCCGTCCACATCCTCGATGCCGACTAGCCGTCCACTACCGTCGTAATGGAATCGATAGACCACGGAGCCACTAACAGCATCGAGTGTCCGCAGATGCCGGCCATCGACTGAGAACTGAAATAACTGACTGCCATCCGTCGATGGAACCAGAAACTGGTCCTCACTGACGGAGGCGGAGGCGCGCCCGATCATTCGAATACGGTTGTTCCCTTCGTCTACAACGTACAGATCGCCGTTAGGGGCAAGCGCCGCACCTGCTGGAAAACGCAATTGTGCGAGCGCAACCGGCCCGTTGTCGCCGGATAATCCGATGTTGCCTGTACCTGCAATTGTAGTGATGAATCCATCGGAATGGACCATACGAACACGGTGATTGTCCGTGTCGGCGATGTACAGTCCACCTTCGGCCGCCAGCGCGATCTTCGCCGGTTCGTTGAGCTGCGACTGGGTCGCCAGCATCCCATCACCGTTATATCCTGCCGTCCCGGTACCCGCATAGGTTCTGATATTCCCGTCGACGTCCACTTTCCGGATGCGGTGATTATCACGGTCCGCTATATAGAATGAACCATCTTTACCTGGAATCACCGCCGAGGGACGATTCAGCCTCACGCTCCTGGCCGGCACACCTTCTCCAGGCTGGAAGCCATTTGCGCCATTACCCGCCACCGTGATCAGCCGGCCATCCGGAGTCAGTTGCCGGATTAAACCATTCCCCGTGTCGGCGATATAGAGGACACCATCCGTACCGATGCCGATCCCGGAGGGTGAGCTCAACTGTATGAGTCCTGCATCACCGTCGAATCCATTGAATCCCGCGGTACCTGTCCCGGCAACCGTCGTGATGATGCCGTTCGTGTCGATCCTCCGTATGCGGTGGTTATTCGTATCCGCGACATACACGGAACCTTCCGGAGAAAGCGCGATCCCGGCGGGACCACTCAATTGCGCCTGGGCAGCGGGTCCGTTGTCGCCGCTGAAACCGGCGGCACCGGTACCGGCGATGGTCGTGATCACCCCGTCAGGGGTGACGCGGCGAATGCGGTGGGAGCCGGTATCGGCGATATATATGGATCCGTCAGGTCCTGCTACAGCATCGAACGGCGAGGAGAGCCGCGCGGACACTGCTGGTCCACCATCCCCCGCGCCGGCTACCGATCCCCCACCGACTGCCGTAGTGATGACGCGGCTGGCATCCGACGCCGACAGTCTCGCCCCATCACCAAGCCAAAGCGACTTCGCCGCCGGATCGTAAGCGTGGTGAACATCCAGCGTCCATCCACCCAGGCCCGCCTGAGATATCAATGCAGGTGTATTGAGCAGCAAGCGAGTCCACTCGCGGCGCATACGAACCGGACCTGCGTTATAAGCGCCGACAATAGATATCGCGCCTCCCGTCATCATGCGTGCGAAGGCCCTGCTGCCCTTATACGGCCCCATGTAGATCAACTTATACAGATAATCAATCGCGACGTGTGCCGTTGCGGAGTTGATCGGCCGGCCGTAAACGTCAAGCCCATCCCAGACAAACGTGTATTGCTGGTGTGGTATCGGCAGAAATATCCGCCTGAAAATACGGCCCGCAATCTGTATCGTGACTTCTACAGGCAGCAGGCTTCCAGGCACGGTCGCACCGGTAACGGGAATCTGCAAGGTGGTCTTCGCGGTATAGCCCGGCATGTGTTTGCTCTGGTAGTAGAGCTGATAGGGCGTTCCCACAACCGGAATCCGCTCTCCGAGTGACTGACTCTGAGGCTGGATATCGCAGCCCGCACAGGAATCCTGGTCATCATCCGGCGGAGGGATGTCTTTCGGCTCGTGAGGAGGATTGATCGCATCGGGCGGAGGCCCCCACGGGAAATTGCAATCGAATGGTGTGAAATGAGTGATGGGCGCACGGAACAGACTGGTTCCTGGTGAATACATCATGCCCAGCTGGACACGTTCTGCCGCAGTGATGCCCAAGCCTGCGAGTTCGGCGGCTTCCGCCGGTTCTCCGCTGCCGTCCAGATCGATGTCGGCCATGCCCCCGGTCACTCCCAGGACCTCAATCACCTGGCCATCGTCCGAGGGTACCCAGATCGCCCGTGTTCGGTCATACCAACCGACGGGGACGATCTCACCCACCGGGAATTGCCGGACGTTTTCGACGTAGAACAAGACAGGCTGATTGAAATCCACACGCACGGCGCCTGCGGAGATCGCTTCGTCGGCACTCAGCTCCACGGCATAAGTGTAGGCGCTCGCGGGTGGCAGATCCGCAGGCATGGCGGCCGGACCCGATTGACCTACGGTATACTCTGTCGCCCGTACATGTATCACTTCAAGTCCATGTATGGTCCCATCCGGCAGCGCCATAGTTGCCGTGGTGCCCTGGGGGAACAGTATTGTTGCCTGTCGCGAACCGAGCTCATCCAAACTTACACTACCGCGAGCAACCTGCATCGGCGCCTCCGGAGCAAGGCTGATCTCGGTTACCCGCGTGTCGATGGGAATCATCACAACGTCAGGCAGCCATGCATAATCCTGCCATGGCGCATTCATAGTGCGTTGCACGCCGAGATAGCCGGCCTTGTTATACTCGACCGTGATCGGCCCGCCGCCGTTGACAGCCATGTCGAAGGCCCCATCGACTCGGGTCAGGGTCTGACCGTACTCCCCGTGATCGTGAATCGTGACTGTCACACCGGGCAACGGCCGGCCATTGCGTCCGGTGACGACACCGCGCAGCACCGCGACACGCTCCGGGACGATGATGTTCGGGATCACGCCAGTCTGAATCGGATTTGCGCCTGAATACAGGAAGCGAGTAGCGTCCGCGAAGGAGACGCTGACCGTAGAATCGAGTGGCGGGGCCACGGAGGCCGGATCCGGGGGCAACGAACCGGCCGGGGTGTCATTCTGTTGATTCGGGTCGCTACCGGCCTCCACCTCGGCTCCGTCATTGAAACCGTCCCCATCTGTATCAGCCAGGCGCGGATTGGTCAGGTGCTGATTAACCTCATCACCGTCAGAAAGACCGTCTCTATCCGAATCCGGATCGATCGGATCGGTATGATAGAGATTGACCTCGTCGCCGTCACCGAGCCCGTCGCCATCGGTGTCCGGAGAATTCGGATCGGTTCCAAGCTGATGTTCATTTTCATCTGAAAGCCCGTCTCCATCGGAATCCGGCGGAACATAGACGCTGATACTGATCTGCGAGGTGTCCGGGTCGCTTTCGAGCAGGTCATCGCTGACAATCAACTGAACAACATAAGTGCCCGCCAGGTCTGGAACAAAGGTCGGTGAAGTCGTCGCGTCACCCAGCAAGACCGCATTGCTGTCCGTCGGGATGCTGACAAGCGACCACTGAAAACTCAAGGGATCATAATCTGCATCGCTGGAAGCACTTCCATCCAGCACCACAATGTTGCCGATATATGCATCGAAATCGTCTCCTGCGTGAGCAACAGGTCGTGAATTCTGTGTGGTGATCACGACGCGATCAGGAGCACTGACAAGATTTCCGTCATCCACGATAAGATCGAATTCATATGTCCCCGGCCGGTCGACATAGAATGCGGGTCGATTCGTGAAGGCGTTATCCAGCGCGGCGGCGCTCTGTTCCGGCCTTGCAGCGAGTACCCACAGATAGCCCAGAGGATCGCCATCCGCGTCCTCCGATCCGGTTCCATCGAGCAGGACGGTATCGCCGACAAACACGGTCTGGTCCGGACCGGCATGGGCTGTTGGCGCGGAGTTCAACGTAGAGATTCGTATCGTATCCGGAACGCTGTCTGCCTGACCGTCACTGACAATGAGCTCGACGACATAACTTCCAGGGAGATCAACGACAAAGCTGGGTCTCAGCCCATTACTTTCCTGCAGTTCCGCCGAGCTCCCTGCCGGGACTGACTGGAAGCGCCATCGGTACGACAAGGTTTCTCCGTCCACGTCCGTTGAACCCGCGCCGTCCAGCACAACCGTCTCACTTACGTAAGCCGTGAGATCCGTCCCCGCATTGGCCACCGGAGGTGAGTTATGGGACTCGACCACCGGCAGGTAAAGTCTCGGCGTAAACGTCAGCACCGTGTTCCGTCTCGGTTTCTTGAATATAACAACTCGCGCGCGCTTCTCTCCTGGCGACAGCACGGGGTCCACAATGTGATGAAATGGTATACCCTCCGTACTTGCTGTCCCCGGCCAGATGACTGACACGGATGCAGGCGAAACATTCTCTACAGCGAGGTACATGGGACCGGACAATGGAACGTTCCCCGTGTTGGTGAATGTCACCACATAGGTTTCATAATTGTTAAATGGATTGAAATCGGTCTTTATGGATTTGAATGTTACGTGGCTCGGTATCCGGAGCAATTCAAGTGAAACAGCCGCGAAGGCATGGGATACCGTGACCAGCATTCCAAAGCATACGGCTATCCATGACCGCGCGATGACGATACGACTCTGTACGCTCATCTTACCCCCCGACCTGGACCTTCCTGAATCGTTGATAGCCATACGAGTCTTGGACCGATCACCCGAATCGATTCAGGGAATCCTTCCATGCGCACGATCGTGATCGATTCTGAATAATCTCCAAACGGACGATGCTGCAGCGCAATGCAGGACTTCCTGCTACGCCTGAAATCACGCTGCGGTGGACATTGAGTGGATGCGCCGCTCATGTCGACGCAAGCGGGATAAGCCAGGCTTATGAGCCTGGGGTACTGCGCAAAACGCGGGCGTGGTATTCCGCAAGTCCGGATGTGATTCATCAGATGACGCTCCTTCGTCTGCTCATCCTCATTCCTTGAGGATGGATTCGCACACAATCGTACCAGTGGTAATCAGGGGTTATTTATGCCGCGATTCCGCCCCAGGATCTATCCCCTATGCGTGCTAACCTTGATGATCTAGCGAATTAAGGGCAATGCCGCAGATGCCAGGACCGGCGCCACTGAGGTAATAACTGGGATTCGAGCGTATACGCCTCCCATTGAGGGGGACGGGTCAATGTTGAGACTCCGACTATGTCGAGGCTTATCGGTCGACCTTGTAGGCCGAGGGATCCACTTCACTGTCACGCCCCAGAATCAGATCCACCATCAGCCGCGCGCTCGCCGGCGCGAGCAGAAGTCCATTGCGAAAGTGCCCGGCGTTGAGGAACAGGCCCTGCACTCCAGGCACTGGACCTATATAAGGAATCTCGTTCGCCGCGCCGGGGCGCAGGCCGGACCAGTGTTGCTCGATCTCACAGCGCGCGAGTCCGGGGACCAGGGCTTCCGCCGCCTGCCGCAGTTCCTCGCGCGCATCCGGCGTGGTCTCCTTGTCGAAGCCGGTGTCCTCCACCGTGCTGCCGACCAGCACACGACCGTCGCGGCGCGGGATCGCGTAATGCCCAGCCTCGATCAGGATGTGCCGGATGAATCCTGGCTGGGCGAGATAGAGCAGCATCTGCCCGCGCACGGGCCTGACCTCGATGCGGATGTCGAGCATACCCAGCACTCGTGCGCTCCAGGCACCGGCGGCGACGATGACGGTGTCGGCGCGCAAGGTGTCGTGTTCGGTGCGCACGCCGACGATGCGGCCGTCGCGCTGCAGGACGTCGGTCACGGGACATTGCTCGCTCAGCAGCACACCACGGCGAACCAGATCGTCGCGCAGGGCGCGGATCAGGCGCGGGTTGCGGATCTGCGCCACCCCGGGAAACCAGAGTGCGCGCTTCGTCACCCTGCACGCGGGTTCGAGCGCGGAGATCCGGGCCGGATCCTCGATCTGTTCCAGCGCGACCTGATGCTGCACCGACCAGTTCGTCGCCGCATCGGCGTCCGCGGCGTCAAGCACGAGCAGTCCGCTGGGGTCCCACTCCGGATCGATGCCGGTATCGGAGATCAGTTCCCGCGCGAGCCCTGGATAATGACGCTGCCCCCAGTCAGCGAGAACCGTAACCGCCTCGGGCGACCGCCACGGATAAAGCGGCGAGAGGATGCCGCCGCCCGCCCAGGAGGACTCACCGCCGAGGGCGCCGCGCTCGACGATGCGCACGCGGCACCCCGCCCGCGCCAGCTCGCGAGCGCACAACATGCCGATGATCCCGCCCCCGACAACGATACATTCCATCGAAACTGACGCCTTCTGATCCTCTGGTCCGGGTACCGGACCGGAATATGAAATATTTCACAAATGCGGCCGATATGAAAGGGACGGAAGTTCCCGGTCTCCGTAGTTTTCATTGGAGATTCAAGCAATAAGGCCGTTTATCCGGCCGCCGGGACCGCCCGTCTGAATTCACATGACCCGATGCGGCGCGAGTGTTATCACTGTAACCATGAAAAAAGCACATACAGGTTTCACCCTGATCGAGCTGTTGATCGCACTGACGATCGGCGGGTTGTTGCTGGGGTTGGCGGTGCCGTCCTTCACCAACATGATGCGCAACAACCGACTGACCACCGAGGCGAATAACCTGGTGACCGCATTCAATATTGCGCGCTCCGAGGCCATCAACCGCCGCGGGACGATCACAGTCTGTCCCAGCACGAACCAGACGAGCTGCAACGGGGACAGCTGGGACGATGGCTGGATCGTTCTGGTCGACGCCACGGATGATGTGGTCCAGGTCTTTTCGGCGATGAAAGGCCATCCGACGATCGACAGTACGGCGGACAGCGTCCAGTACACGGCGGGCGGCTTCCTGAACGGAGGCGCTGCGGTATCCATCGGTATCTGCATGGAAGGAGTCGATCAGGGCCGCCAGATCAACATCACCGCCACCGGCCGGCCGAACAACGTGACGCCGTACCCGGAGTGTTAAGGAGGAACGCGAGGATGCTCTCACTGCGACTTCACAAACCCGCCGCGGGCAAGCAGCGCGGCTTCACCCTGATCGAGGTCCTGGTTACCGTGATCATACTCGCGATCGGCCTGCTGGGACTCGCCGGCCTGCAACTGGGAGGCTTGCGCTACAGCTTCAGCGCCTACCAGCGCTCGCAGGCGACGATCATGGCGAATGACATCGTCGACCGTATGCGGGCCAACCGCACCGTTGCCGAGGCGGGCGCCTATGACATCGATATCGGTGACGATCCCGACGATCAGGACTGCAGCGGCGTCGGCGCGAACTGCACCACGGCCGACATGGCGGACGCCGATCTGTTTGAATGGAAACAGGCGCTGGCAGATATCCTGCCCGCCGGCGACGGCTCGATAGTCAACAACGGCGGTACATTCACGATCACGATCCAGTGGGATGACACCCGCGGTGAGGAAGCGCCGAAGACCCTGGCCATGGAGACCGTGTTATGACGCCGGTTAAGTTCATGTCAGGATCGCCGCGATTCCAGCAGGGCCTGAGCATTGTCGAGCTAATGGTGGCGATCGCCATCAGCCTGATCCTGCTGACCGGGGTGGTACAGATCTTCCTCAGCAGCAAGACCTCCTACCGCCTGCTGGAGGCCACCTCCCGGGTTCAGGAGAACGGCCGCTTCGCCGTCGGATTCATCGGCGAGGACGTGCGCATGGCCGGCTATCGCGGCTGCTACCGGGACACCCCGGCGAACATCGAAGCGGGGATTAACACCCCCACATTATTCAACTGGGATTACGCGACCGGAATCCAGGGCAACGAATGGACCGGAGCGGGATGGACCCCGGGACTGAACGCCCTGATCGCGGGGCAGGTTGTCAATGGAACCGATGTGCTGGTCACTCGCGGGCTCGCGGACGACGGCGTCAACCTGACCAGCACATCGACCACGGCCCAGATATTTGCTGTCGATGCAGACAACTTTACCAACGGCGACATCATGATCGTCAGCGACTGCTCGCAATCGTCGATCTTCCAGGTCACCAGCCAGGCCAGCGCCGCCGGCATCGTGACCCTCGACCACGCCTCCGGCGGGGCATGGGTCCCGGGTAACATCAACACCAACCTGGCCAGGGTCTACGGCACCGATGCCCAGGTGGGCCGACTGGTCACCAACATCTATTACATCGGCACCGGGGCCAGCGGCTCGCCGGCGCTGTTCCGCCAGTCGACGCAGCCGGGCGGCGCCATGCAGGCGCAGGAACTGGCCGATGACGTGGAGAACATGCAGGTGCTTTACGGCGAGGACACCGACAATGACGGTGTCGCCAACCGCTACGTCACCGCCAACAACATCGGATCATTGAATAACGTAGTGAGCGTGCGCGTCAGCCTGCTGATCCGTAGCGAAGACAATATCGCCTCCGCTGAGCAGACCTATACCTACGACGGCGAAGACATCGAGGCGGGTGATCTGCGCGTGCGCCGAATTTTCAACACCACCATCAAGATCAGAAATAGAGGCGAGCTGTGATTATTAAGCAGACGGGGAGTGCCATGAAGAGTAGCCGTGATCGTCAACGAGGATCCACCCTGGTCATCAGCCTGATGATCCTGGTCGTGATGACCTTGATCGGCGTGACAGGCATCGCCTCCTCCACCCTGGAGGAAAAGATGGCCGGTAATACGCGCGACCAGGCGCTCGCCTTCCAGGCAGCGGAGGCCGCACTGCGGGACGGAGAGCAATACTGGACCAATATCGTATCGCTCGCGGCCGCCTTCAATGGAACCAATGCGGGACTCTATCCCGCTGACGAGCGCCCCGACGTGCTGGATGAGGACACCTGGGACAACTCCAGGGCGTATTCCGGTGCGATCGACGGTGTCAAACAGCAGCCGCGCTATATCATTGAACTTCTGGGCCAGATACAGACGGACACGGATGACCTGAACCTCGGCGGTTACGGCGAGACCAGTGGCTTGTCCACTCCATTCGTAGCGCGCGTCACCGCACGCGCTGTCGGAGGCACGAACAACACTATCGTCATCCTTCAATCAAATGTCCTTTAAGGTTATTGCCACACCCATGCGATACCGTCACTTCCTTTCAGGAGTCACGTCATGAACAAGATCAGACACACAATGCAGCGCTATCTGTCCGCCTTCAGCGTACTGGCCTTGACGTTCGCGCCAGGGATCCAGCAGGCCATGGCCGCACCGGGCACGATCTCGCAAGTCCCGCTCTATGTCGGCCCCTCGGTTGAGCCCAACGTGGTGTTCCTGGCCGATGACTCGGGCAGCATGGACTGGGGCCTAATGACGCCAGAGAGCGACGGCATCATGTATCTCGGCAGCCTGGATTACTACTACACCCATCCGGCGGCCAGTAACGACTGGACATGGGTGCTCCCTGCGGAAGAGTACATGATCAACGTTAAGGGTGTAGCCGCGCCCGTGCTCGGCGTCTGGCGCGCATGGAACCATAACTACAATACGATCTATTACAACCCGGGGGTGACCTACACACCGTGGGCAGGACTCAACAGCAGCGGTGTCGCGTACGGCAATGCCGACCCTACGGCCGCGCGCGTCAACCCCTATACATCGAGCGAAGGCACCGTTAACCTGACCAACAAAAATACGTCCTACGCGACCGACTATCCATCGATGGCCGCTTTCACGGTCACCAATTTCTATCCAGCGCGCTACTACACCTGGACCGACAGTGACAGCGACGGTGTCGTCGATCCTGCGGACGCACATACCCTGGTAGAGATCACCAATGTCACCACCAACATGACGGCCTCACCGCCTTCGAGTTATACCGGCAGCGCCAATCGCACCGACTGTGCCGCCGCACCCGTATGCACGTATGCGGAAGAGATCCAGAACTTCGCCAACTGGTTTTCCTACTACCGCAAGCGCGAGCTGACCAATAAGGCCGCGATCAGCCTGTCCGCCGCCGGAATCACGGGCGTGCGCATGGGCTACGCCACCATCAACAATAATAACAGCGTCAAGATCAAGGTCGCATCGATGAACCTTGATCCTACGACAGGAAATAAGAAAAAGCTGTACGAGAAGCTCTTCAAGTCGAATGCCAGCGGCGGCACACCTTTGCAGACGGAACTGCGCGACACGGGCAAGTACTTTGAATGCAAATCCGGCAATATCATGGGGGTCAGCGGCTCGAATTGCCCGATACTGCCCTCTGCCCAGGGTGGCCAGTGTCAGAAGAACTTTGCAATCCTGATGACGGACGGCTTTTATAACGGCAGCTCGCCGAGTCTGAGCCCGTCCAATACTGACGGCGACGACAACACCGACTTCGACGGCGATTCGTATGGCGACAGCGAAAGCAACTCGCTGGCCGACGTCGCCATGCACTACTATGAGCGCGACCTCTCCACCTCACTCGCGAATGACGTCCCGGTCTGGGAGGACTCCGAGGACCAGGCCCGGCATCAGCACATGAACACCTTCACCGTCGCCTTCGGCGTCAACGGCACGCTGGACCCCTTCGACACCAAGACCCCAGGTGATGCCACCGATACCGATCCGACCGCTGCGGGCTTCGAATGGCCCGATCCGGACGATGGCGATGCCGAGAAGATCGACGACCTCTGGCATACAGCGTACAACGGCCGCGGACAGTTCTACAGCGCGCAGGACTCGACAACCCTTGCATCGGGTCTGGCAGACGCCTTCGCCAGCGTCACACGCGGCACCAGTTCTTCTTCGGCCGTGGCTTTCAATACCACAACCCTCGACACCGGCAGCCGGGTCTACCAGGCGACCTTCAACCCGTCCGACAACTGGCACGGCGACCTGCTCGCCTTTGAACTTTCCATGGACGGCTCTATCGGAGACACCCCCGCATGGCACGCTTCGGACGTACTCGATGCCATGGTACCGTCGGAACGGGTAATATTCACCTACAATGAGACAAGCGAGCAGGGCATCGCGTTCAAGACCCTGTCTGATCTTTCTACCAAGCAGCAGAACGACCTGAACACGAGCCCCGCCGGCACTGCCGATGGGCTTGGGCAGGCGCGTCTGGATTATCTGCGGGGTATACGCACCGACGAGGATGCGGGTAACTTCTTCCGCGAACGCACCAATGTCCTCGGCGACATCGTCTACTCAAATCCGGTCTACGTCGGCCCGCCACAATCGGGCTACAGCGACGATCCGGCCTTCGGAGGCGGATCCTATGGCAGCTTCAATCCGTCGCGCGCCCCGGTCATTTATGTAGGGTCGAACGACGGCATGCTGCACGGATTCCGGGAATCCGACGGCCAGGAGGTCTTCGCCTACGTTCCGAACATGCTCTTCTCCAGCGCCGCCAGTGAAGGCCTGCACTACCTGACAGACCCGGCGTATGAGCATCGCTATTACGTCGATCTCAGCCCGACGGTGGCAGACGTATATCTTAACAGCAGCTGGAAAACGGTCCTGATCGGCGGATATCGGGCGGGCGCTCGCGGCCTGTTCGCTCTCGACGTCACCGATCCTGACGGAATCGAGGACGCTGATGCTAACTCCACCGTGTTATGGGAGTTCACCAGCGACGATGACAACAGCCTCGGTCATTCCTTCAGCAAGCCCACCATGGCGCTGATGGAAAATGACAAATGGGCGGCCGTAATCGGTAACGGTTATAACGATTTGGGCGACGGGCAGGCCAAACTGTTCATTCTCTACATGGATGAAGGTATGGATCGCACCTGGAGCAGCGGCGACTACAAGGTCATCACGACCGGCGTCGGCAGCTCTGGCGACCGCAACGGATTGTCCACGCCAGCCCTGGTCGACACCGACGGCAACGGAAAGGCCGACCGTGTTTACGCCGGCGACCTGAAAGGCAACCTCTGGGCCTTCGACTTGTCGGATCCCGACAACGACTCTACCTGGAGCGTCGCCTACGGCAAAGCGCTGTTTAATGCAACGGCAGGTTCGGCGCAACCGATCACCTCGAAGCCCGTGGTCGCACGCAATCCGGCGACCTCGCTCACCATCGACAACACTCCCAACATCCTGGTCTTCTTCGGCACTGGTCAGTACATGGTCAACGGAGACAAGACCAGCACCAGTACACAGACCTTCTACGGCGTATGGGACAACAACGACGTGGGCAGTGGATCGACCCTGACCCGCGCCAGCCTGGTCGAACAGGAGCTGGACGGCGACTCGACCGCGGACATCCGCGTCGTAACGGATCACGATGTCAGCTACAGCTCGCAGTATGGCTGGTATTTCGACCTGCCGACTTCGGGCGAGCGCGTCGTCGTCGATCCCAAGATCCGCGGCGAATATGTCTTCTTCAATACCCTGATTCCGGATCCCAACACCTGCAATACACAGGGCTATGGCTGGCTGATGGCGCTCAGGATGGTGAACGGAGGCGAACCGAACAGCCCCGTCTTCGACATCAATAATGATGGCGAAGTCGATGAGAACGACCAGGTTGGCGAGGACGACAACTTGAAGAACCCGAGCGGCGTGCGGCTCGACGGCATCCCAGCCGGTTCGAACTTCCTCGAGGACTACATGTATACGCCGGATGACGACGGTGACATCGACGTGCGTAAGATTGACGCCGGAGACAGCACTGACCGTGGTCGCCTGTCCTGGCGTGAGGTCAGCCAGTGACCGGCGCCGGCCCTGAGCCTGCATATCGGAATTGTAACGGAGACACCATTATGAAAAGCAAACTCCACATACTCATACTGCTGGCCGGTGCACTTTTTCTCTGCTTCCCGGCCTTCGCCGCCAGCCTGCCGGATTACTACCCGGAGAGATTCGACCGCTGGGGTGTGATCGACCAGATCAATCTTGACAAGCAGATCATCGTAGTTAACGACGTCAATGTCCGCGTCACGCGCGACCTGCGGATATATACGGTGAACACCCGCTTTGCCACGCTGCAGTCACTGAAACCGGGCATGAAGATCGGCTTCGGAACGACGGGCAGCCGCTCGCTCAGCGGCGCCGTCTCAGAGGTATGGATACTTCCCGCCGACTACACACCGCCACAGGTCAGCAACTCGGTGGCGAACGAAAGGAGAAAAGGCCGTGAATAAAAATGGAACCCGGGGGTTTACGCTGATCGAGCTTGTCATGGTAATCGCCATCGTCGGCATCCTGATGGCAATCGCGATTCCGTCCTATAACAACAGCACCACGAAGGCACGCCGCGCCGACGGCCAGACAGCGCTGATGGACGTCATGGTGCGGCAGGAGCGGTTTTATACCGAAAACAACACCTATTCGACGAACCTGGCCGCACTTCCGGCCCAAGCCGCCTCGCCCGAAGGCTACTACACGATTACGGCAGCCGCTTGTGGCACCGGCATCGACAGCTGCGTGATACTGACGGCGACGCCGGGAGCCGCTCAAACGAGCGATGGCGCCCTCACACTGAACTCACGCGGGCAGAAACTGCCGGCGGACAAATGGTGATGCAAAAGACAGGACTGAGAACTCAGGACTTAGGGCTGAGTACAAACAACATAAAGACTAGTATTAATCGAGGATAGATTCAAAAGCTGTCCCCGCCTTATTGTTAACCGTGCGCCGTTTGCAACTCGCGGGGCAGTGCGAAGATAACATGCTCCGGGTTGCCGTCGATGTTCTCGACCGTATCCGCACCCCACTCCCGCAGGCGCGCTATCACCTGATCGACCAGGATCTCCGGCACGGAAGCACCGGCGGTGACGCCGATTGCCTTCCTCCCGGCCAGCCACTCGCGCTGGATCTCACCCGCAGCATCAATCAGATACGCGGGCACACCGCATTTCTCGGCGATCTCGCGCAGCCTGTTCGAGTTCGAGCTGTTCCGCGAGCCGACGACGAGCATTAAATCGCAGTGGCGGACCAGCAGCTTGACCGCGTCCTGGCGGTTCTGCGTGGCATAGCAGATATCGTCCTTGCGTGGCCCGTGGATGGCGGGAAAGCGTGCGCGCAGGATGGCGATGATCTCTGCCGTATCGTCCATGGAAAGTGTGGTCTGCGTAACGAAGGCGAGGTCGGCGGGATTCTGCACCTGCAGGCGCCGGGCATCCTGCGCTGATTCCACCAGATAGATGCGCGCGCGCTGGCTGTCTGTGTATTGCCCGAGCGTGCCCTCGACTTCGGGGTGGCCTGCATGGCCGATCAGGATGCACTCGCGTGCCGCCTGGGCATGGCGCACCACCTCGAGATGGACCTTGGTGACCAGCGGGCAGGTGGCATCGAAAATCTTCAGGCCACGCCGCGCCGCCTCGTTGCGCACTGCCTGCGAAACACCGTGGGCCGAAAAGATCACAGTGGCGCCGTCGGGCACTTCATGCAGCTCCTCGACGAAGACGGCGCCCTTCTCGTGCAGGTCCTGCACCACGAAGCGGTTATGCACCACCTCGTGGCGCACGTACACCGGCGCGCCGAAGATCTCCAGCACGCGCTCGACGATTTCGATGGCGCGGTTGACGCCGGCGCAGAAACCGCGCGGATTGGCAAGGATAACCTGCATGAAAGACCGTGACCTCAAGTTGGCCGGCACAAAACGCGCTGCCGGAAAGCCGGAACGCTGATTATACCCCGCCCCTATTCCTGGCCACCAGCGCGTCCAGGATCAGCAGCGCGGCTCCGATGGTGATCGCGGAATCAGCGACGTTGAACGCCGGCCAGTGCCAGTTTCCATAGTAGACGTCGATAAAATCGACCACGTAGCCGAATTGCAGGCGATCCCACAGATTTCCGAGAGCCCCGCCCAGCACGAGCGCAAGGCCGGCGGCAAGTCTCTGCTGGCCGGCTGGCAGCCGCCGCAGCCAGAACAGGATCATCGCGCTGACGGCAAGCGCCAGCGCGGTGAAAAACCAGCGCTGCCATCCCGAGGCGGTACTCAGGAAACTGAAGGCGGCACCGCGGTTATGCACGCGCGTAATGTCCAGGAACGGCAGCAGATTGATGCGTTCATAGAGACTCAGGTTCGCTGCGATCCAGAACTTGGTGAGCTGGTCGAGGATCAGCACTGCGCCTGTCAGCCACAGCCAGCGCAGCCCGCCCGCCAGGTGGCGGCCGTTCATCACATCCCGGCCGGATCGCTCGCCTGTTGATTCACTCATGCGTAGCGGCGCTCCTCACCCGGACCCGCGACGTTTTCGATGCATCGGCCGCACAGCTCGGGGTGTTCTGCGTCATTCCCGACGTCCGCGCGGTGGTGCCAGCAGCGCACGCACTTGGGATGGGATGAAGCCAGCACCTTGATCCAGAACGGCTCGCCCCCGGCCGCCGCCTCGACGGCGTCGGCCGGCCGGTCTCCATCGGTGTGCACGCGCGCATAGGAGGTGATCAGCACGAAGCGCAACTCATCGCCCAGCCCGGCGAGGTGCGTATGGAGCCTGTCGCCGCAATACAGGTCCACCTCGGCATCGAGTGAGGAACCGATGGCACCACTGACGCGCAGCTTCTCCAATTCCTTACTGACTGCCATACGCGCTTCTATGATCTGTTCCCAGATTTGGTCCCAATCCATATGCTCTCCTACCCGCAGACCTGATTCATCAAAACCAAGTTTGTCAGTGCCGATTTTAATCTCGGCATGCCACCTGATACCATTCCGCCAGAAACACCGACTCGCCACGCGCGCCGGGTATATATTGCCAGATATCCTCGGCGGTAAAGCTCAGGATCGGTGCGATCCAGCGCACCAAGGCCTCGACCAGATGATGCAGCGCCGTCTGCGCCGAGCGCGCGCGCGGCTGTCGGTCTGGGTGGTGTACTGGCGGTCCTTGATGATGTCGAGGTAGAAGGCGCCGAGATCCATCGCGCAGAAGTTGTGCGCCTTTTGGTAGATGATGTGAAACTCGTAATTCTGATAGGCCTGACGTATCTCATTCTGTAATCGTCCAGCGCGTAGCACAATCCGTCGATCCAGACTAAGCATATCCCCCCAACCCACACGGTGCGCCGCCGGATCGAAGCCGTTAAGGATTGGCGAGCAGGAAGCGCGCGGTGTTGCGGATACGCCGGTAGGCGTCGGCCGTGCGCTTGAGAATCTCGTCGGAGACGTTCATCTCGCCGCGGTAATCGGTCGCCGCAACCCACAGGCGCAGTATGTCGGCGCCGAGGTTGTTCACCACCTTCTGCGGTGCGATCACGTTGCCGAGCGACTTCGACATCTTGCGCCCCTGCGCGTCCACCGTGAAACCATGGGTCAGGACTGCCTTATAGGGTGCGACACCGCGCATCGCGACCGAGGTGAGCAGGGAGGACTGGAACCAGCCTCGATGCTGGTCGGAACCCTCCAGGTAGAGGTCGGCCGGAAAAGGCATGTCTGTGCCCAGCACACAGAAATGCGTCACGCCGGAGTCGAACCAGACATCAAGAATATTGGTGACCTTGTCGTAGTCGCGCACCTCGACACCGAGCAGCTCCTCGGCCTTCAGGTCAAACCAGGCGTCGATGCCGCCCTGCGCGACGCGCTGCGCCACCTGCTCGATCAGCTCCGCCGTGCGCGGATGCAGCTCGCCGCTCTGGCGATGGACGAACACCGTGATCGGCACACCCCAGGTACGCTGGCGCGAGATGCACCAGTCCGGGCGCTTCTCGATCATCCCGTCGATGCGCGCCTGCCCCCACTGCGGGATCCAGTTCACCTGGCGGATGGCGTCCAGCGCCTGGCCGCGCAACCCGCTCTGTTCCATGTTGATGAACCACTGCGGGGTGGCGCGGAAGATGATCGGCGTCTTGTGGCGCCAGCAGTGCGGATAGCTGTGGCGGATCGCCTCGGCGTGCATCAACGCGCCGCGCGCCTTGATCTCCTCGATGATGTGGCCGTTGGCGTCGAACACGTGCTGGCCGGCGAACAGCGGCGTATCCGGCAGGAAGCAGCCGCGCGCATCCACCGGGTTGTCGATCTGCAGTCCGTAACGCAGGCCGACCACGTAGTCCTCCTGGCCGTGCCCGGGCGCGGTATGGACCGCGCCGGTGCCGGCCTCGGCGGTGACGTGATCGCCCAGTATCAGCGGCACTTCCCGTTCGTAGAATGGATGCCTGAGCTTGATACCCTCGAGATCGACGCCCTTGCAATAGGCGATGACGCGGTAGTCTTCAATGCCGTAGCGGACCATGGCATTCTTGAGCAGCTGGTCCGCCAATAGCAGGCGTTCGCCGCCCCGGGCCGTCTCGCACTGAACCAGTACGTAATCGAAATCGGGATTCAGCGCCACGGCCTGGTTGGCGGGCAGTGTCCACGGCGTGGTGGTCCAGATCAGCACCGAGACGGGGCCGCGTCCTTCATGCCCCGGAACATGACGGCAGCGCTCCAGCAGTGATTCCTCGTCGAGCACCTCGAAGCGCACGTCAATCGCCGGAGAGGTGCGCTCCTCATACTCCACCTCCGCCTCGGCCAGCGCCGAGCCGCAGTCGCTGCACCAGTGCACCGGCTTGAATCCCTTGTTGACGTGTCCGGCCGCGATGATGCGCCCGAGCGCGCGGATGATGTTGGCCTCGAAGGCATAATCCATCGTCAGATACGGCCGTTCCCAGTCGCCCAGGATGCCGAGACGTTTGAAGTCGGCGCGCTGCTGGTCCACCTGCTTCGCGGCATAGTCGCGGCACGCCTGGCGGAAGGCGCGCGCGTCCACCTTCTGTCCCGCCTTGCCGACCTTTTTTTCGACATTCAGCTCGATCGGCAGGCCGTGACAATCCCAGCCCGGAACATAGGGGGCGTCGTATCCGTCCAGGGTTTTTGACTTGACGATGATATCCTTCAACACCTTGTTGACGGCATGGCCGATGTGGATCTCCCCGTTGGCGTAGGGCGGACCGTCGTGCAGGACGAACTGCGGCCGCCCCTTGCGCGTCTCGCGCAGGCGCGCGTAGAGGTCCATGCGCTCCCACTCGGCGATGAATTCCGGTTCGCGCGCGGCCAGGTTCGCCTTCATTGCGAACTCGGTCTGGGGGAGATTCAGGGTGTCTTTGTAATCGGACATTCGGTAACCGCCGTTGGATATGATGCGTCAGTTTCTATAAAGCGCGGGCGCTCAGTTTATGCCGGCCAGGCGTCTCTGCTCGAGCATCCGGCGCTCGAAAAACTCGCGCGCGCGCGCCTCGTCGCGCCGGATCTGCTGCTTGAGCGCCTCCAGCGAGTCAAAGCGGGCCTCGTCGCGCAGCCGTATAAGAAATTCCACCTGGAGATGGCGGCCGTAGAGGTCGCCCTCGAAATCCAGCAGATGAACCTCGAGACGGCATTGGGCGCCGCCGACGGTGGGACGCGTACCGATATTCGCGATCCCGGGCAGCGGCTCACGCTCGAGACCGAAGACCTGCACCGCGAACACGCCGACGACGGGCGCGCTACGCGTTCCGCAGTGCGCGAGGGCGCGCCGGTTCATATGGATGTTCGCCGTCGGATAGCCAAGCTCGCGCCCGCGCCGGTCGCCCTCCACCACCCGTCCCGAAAGGCGGTAACAGCGTCCCAGCAGTTTCTCCGCAGCCGCGAGATCGCCCTGCTGCAATGCCGCGCGGATGCGCGTGCTGCTGACCCGCTCGCCGCCAATCTCGAAGGCACGCATCACCAGCACCTGGAAACCCGACTGCTGCAGCATGGCCACGTCTCCCTGGCGGTCGCGGCCGAAGCGGAAATCGCCCCCGATAACCAGGCAGCGCACGCCGAGCGAATTGACCAGCACCTCGCGGATGAAATCCCGCGCAGGCATGTCCGCCAGAGCCCGGTCGAAACGCAGGCACAGCACATGGTCGACCGCATAGCGGCGCAGTGTCTGCATTTTTTCGCGAAAGCCGGTCAGCCGCATCGGGGCGTTATCCGACCGGAAGAACTCTTGGGGATGTGGCTCGAAGGTAATCACCACGGAAGGCAGTCCAAGCTCGGACGCCTTCTCCGCCACCTGGCCAAGCACTGCCTGGTGTCCGAGATGGATACCGTCGAAGTTACCTATGGTGGCAACGCATCCGCTGTGGCGGAAATGCCGTTGCCGGAATCCTCGTATCAAATGCATGTCAGTACGCGCGCCTGGACCGTGACCCATCAATCAGGAATGGTCCATTATAAACAAGGTGATGCGGATTAACACGGCATCCTCAGGCCGCGCCCGGCGGATGCGCGATGTGGCGCCAGCGCAGTCCCAGCAGCCACAGGCTGATGAAATAGATGGCCATCCCGGCCGACGTGCAGATCCCCAGGCGAAGCGCGCGCGCCCGCCACTCCAGCCCCGTCCACGCGGCCGTGTCCGCCTGGATCAGCACGAGCGCAATCAGCATCACCGCTGTGGCGGCACCCACCTGCAGGAGGAGGCGACTCCAGCCGGGTGCCGGGCGGTACCATTGCACCCGGTACAGATGTGCATACAGCAGGGCCGCATTGAGAAACGCCGCCAGCGTCGTCGCCAGCGCCAGCCCCGCGTGCGGCGCGGGAAACTCCCATATCACCATCGGCACCACGAAGGCGACGTTCATGACGATATTGGCCAGCATCGCAACGATCCCGATACGAACCGGTGTCACCGCATCCTGCCGCGCGTAGAAAGCCGGCGCCAGCACCTTCACCAGGATGAAACCCAGCAGGCCGAGGGCGTAGGCCTGCAGACTCAGGGTGGCCATGCGCGCGTCGTGCTGTCCGAACTCGCCGTATTGGAACAAGCTGGCGAGCAGTGGACCAGCGAGCATGAACAGCCCGGCCGCTGCCGGCGTGCCGATCACGATCACCATGCGCAGGGCCCAGTCGAGCGTACGGGAGTAGTCGGCGGTCGCGTCCGCGGCGTGATGCCGGGACAGGCGCGGCAGTATCACCGTCGCAAGCGCGATGCCGAATACGCCGAGCGGGAATTCCATCAGACGGTCGGAATAATACAGCCAGCTCACGCTGCCGGTGACGAGGAACGATGCTGCCAGCGTATCGATCAGGAGATTGATCTGCACCACGGACGAACCGAAGATGCCCGGCAGCATCAGACCCAGGATGCGCCGTACTCCGGGATGGTCGCGCCGCCAGCGCGGGCGCGGAAGCATACGGACGGCGCGCAAAAAGGGCAGTTGGAATAGCAGCTGCACGATACCCGCGATGAGGACGCCCCATGCGAGCGCAGTCACCGGCTCCTCCAGCTGCGGAGCCAACCACAGCGTTGCGGCGATCAGGCACAGGTTGAGCAGCACCGGCGTGAAGGCCGGCACGGCGAAGCGCCCGAAGCTGTTCAGAATGCCGCCCGCCAGCGCGGTCAGCGAGATGAACAGGATGTACGGAAAGGTCAGGCGCACCATCTGTACAGTGAGGTCGTATTTCGCCGTGTCCGCCAGAAACCCCGGGGCGAACGCCAGCACGAGCAGCGGCGCCGCCAGGATGCCCAGCACGGTAACCGCAAGCAACAAGACGCCCAAGACTCCGGACGCGCCGGCGGCGAGATCACGCACCTCCTCCGGCGTATGCCGCGCGCGGTACTCCGCCAGCACTGGAACGAAGGCCTGCGAAAATGACCCTTCGGCGAACAGGCGACGCAGGAAATTCGGTATCTTGAAGGCGACGAAGAAGGCGTCCGCCGCGCTTCCCGCGCCGAACACGCGCGCGATGACGACGTCCCGCGCCAGCCCGAGCACGCGTGAAAACAGCGTCATCCCGCCCACGACTGTGGTCGACCTCAACAGGTCGTGACTCACTGCCTCCGCTCCGCCCATGTTCCGCGCGGCGCCACGCAAACCATCTTGATTGAATACATTTATTTATTATTATCAATCAGATATACACTTTCTTCCGCCCAGGCACACCGCCCAAACCACCTCCACGGCGGAGGACGGAAGTCGTCTTTCCGATTGACAAGGCAGGTAAAAATCAGCATAGTTGTGCGCCTTCCGGACAGTTAATCACAGGAGTCGATCGTTGGCTAACACAGCACAGGCCAGAAAGCGGGCACGCCAGGCCGAGAAGCACCGCACCCACAACACCGCGCTCCGCTCGTCGTTGCGCACGGTGTGCAAGAACGTTGTCAAGGCGCTCGGCGCCAAGGACAAGACCCAGGCCGTCGCCGCCTACGAAAAGGCCGTACCACTGCTAGACAAGATGGCGCGCAAGGGTTTCATCGACAAGAACAAGGCCGCCCGCCAGAAGAGCCGCCTCAACGCCCAGCTCAAGGCCCTGCAGGCCTGACCGTACCCGATTTTCTACTACTGCTGCTTGCAAGCCGGCTCATGCCGGCTTAATTTTGTCCGCCAGCCCGGCTGATCAGATCAGCACCAGATTGTCCCGGTGCACCAGCTCCGGCTCGTCCTCGTAGCCGAGCAGTTCCTTGATCCGCTCACTCGGCTGTCGCATGATCCTGCGTGCCTCATCCGCACTGTAATTGACCAGCCCGCGCGCGACCTCGCGCCCAAGCGGATCAATGCAGGCCACCAGCTCGCCGCGCTCAAAATCTCCCCTGACATCCACCACACCGACCGGCAGCAGACTGCGGCCGGATTCACGCAGTACGCGCGCGGCGCCGTCGTCGATCACCAGCTGACCACGCACCTGCAGCTGCCCAGCCAGCCATTGCTTGCGTGCGAGCAGCGGCTCCTGTGCCGGACGGATCAGTGTGCCGACCTCCTCGCCGCGCCGGATGCCGGAGAGTATCCCGGGCTCGCGGCCCCAGGCGATGAGGGTGGCCGCCCCGGAACGCGCGGCACGCGCCGCGGCGCGCACCTTGGTCACCATCCCGCCCCGGCCCCAGGTGCCGATGCCGCCGCCTGTGGCCATGCGTTCAAGCTCGGGATCGCCGGCCCGGCCTTCGCTGATCAGGCGCGCCTCCGGATGATGCCTGGGATCCAGGTCATACATCCCGGGCTGGTCGGTGAGCAGCACGAGTAGCTCCGCCTCGACCAGATTCGCCACCAGGGCGGCCAGCGTGTCGTTGTCGCCGAAACGGATCTCTTCCACTGCCACGGTGTCGTTCTCATTGACGATCGGCACCACGCCCAGTCCGAGCAGGGTGCGCAGCGTGCTGCGCGCATTGAGGTAGCGCCTGCGGTCGGCCAGGTCGTCGTGGGTCAGCAGCACCTGCGCCGTGTGCAGGCCGAATCGCTGGAAGCAGTTCTCATAGGCCTCGATCAGGCCCATCTGACCCACTGCGGCCGCGGCCTGCAATTCATGGAGGGCCTGCGGGCGGCGCGCCCAGCCCAGGCGTTTCACGCCCTCGGAAACTGCGCCGGAGGAGACCAGTACGACCTCGACGCCTTCACCACGCAGCGCGGCGATCTGCTCCACCCACTGCGCCATCAGGACACGGTCCAGCCCCCGGCCCTCGTTCGTCAGCAGTGAACTGCCCACCTTCACCACCCAGCGCTGGGAATGACCGAGTTGTACACGGGATTTCATCGAAATAGTTTCAAGTGTCTGACGTGAAGTTGCAAGCAGCAGAGACAGCAACAGGAGAACGATGCGCCCATCAAATGGAAGTGTGCTTCATGGCGCACGCTTCGATCAGTGTCATCGGCAGCCTCAGTTCCGCCGCCGCCCATGCATCGTCATTCATCAACCTTCCGCTCAAGTCGCGCCATCACCCGCTCGCAGAGCTCCCTCACCCCGAGACCGGACAGGGCAGAGATCATGAAATAGGGGCCTTGCCAGTCGAGCCTGCGGAGGACATCCTGGCATACCGCCGTGCTCACTTCCTCCGGCATCAGATCAACCTTGTTCAGAACCAGCCAGCGTTCCCGCGCTTCGAGTTCGGCGCTGAACTCGCGGAGTTCCCGCTCAATGCTGCGCACTGCGCGCACCGGTTCGTCGGCGGAATCGAGCGGGGCGATATCGACTATATGCAGCAGCAGGCGTGTACGCGCGAGGTGTTTGAGGAAACGCACCCCCAGCCCGGCGCCGCCTGATGCACCTTCGATCAATCCGGGGATGTCCGCCACCACGAAACTGCGGTGCGGCCCCACTGAAACGACTCCGAGATGCGGATAGAGCGTGGTGAAAGGGTAATCCGCGACCTTCGGCCGTGCGCCGGAGACGGCACGGATCAATGTGGACTTGCCCGCATTGGGTAGCCCCAGCAGGCCGACGTCGGCCAATACCTTCAATTCGAGGCGGAGCCGGCGGTTCTCGCCGGGCGTGCCCGCCGTGGCCTTGCGCGGCGCACGGTTGGTGCTGCTCTTGAAGCGGGCGTTGCCGAGTCCGTGGTAACCACCCTGCGCGACCCGCAGTTGCTGCCCCGGCGCGAGCAACTCGCCAATGCACTCGCCGGTCTCCTCATCGGTCACAATGGTGCCGACCGGCACCCGGATCAGCAGGTCTTCGCCGCTGCGCCCCGTGCAGTTCGCGCCACTGCCATTACCGCCCCGAGGGGCGCTGAAGGAACGCGCATGGCGGAAATCGGCCAGGGTGTTGATATTGGCGTCGCCGAGCAGAAAGACACTGGCGCCGTCGCCCCCGTCGCCGCCGTCCGGACCGCCCATTGGGGCGAACTTCTCGCGCCGGAAGCTCACGCAACCATTGCCGCCGTCGCCAGCCTTGGTCTGTATGGTGACTTCGTCGACGAATTTCATTTTTCAACCCGGATACAGGAGGCAAGAAGGGATTATGAGGATCACGATATCCCGGTAAAGGAATGACATTGGGCATCCAGCCCCATGTCGCGCCATATTTGCCTGTCCCCTAAACAAAAAACCCCGTCCTGGGACGGGGTCTCGTGCGCTACTTCAGCGCCAAGCTCAAGCCGGTATTACGCTGACATACCGGCGACTGTGCGGACCCTTGGTCTCGAACTGCACGGTACCGTCGGCGACTGCGAACAGGGTATGGTCGCGACCCATGGCCACGTGCCTGCCTGCATGGAAACGAGTGCCGCGCTGCCGGATGATGATATTGCCGGATATCACGCTCTCGCCGCCGAAGCGCTTCACGCCCAGGCGTTTCGACTCCGAATCACGTCCGTTGCGGCTGCTGCCGCCTGCCTTTTTATGTGCCATGGTGACCTGCCCCTAATTATTTCAGCTCGCCGATATCCCGGTGATCTGCAATTCGGTGTAGTGCTGGCGGTGACCCATCTCGCGATGGTAATGCTTGCGCCGGCGATGCTTGATGATGCGGATCTTGTCACCGCGGCCATGCGCCTTGACGGTGGCATTTACCTTGCCTCCGGCGACATAGGGCGTGCCGATCCGGATCGAGTCCCCGTCCGAGACCATCAGCACCTTGTCGATAGCTATCGAGGCCCCTTCACCCGCCTCAAGCTTCTCGACCCGGATGATATCGCCTTCCTGGGCCCGGTACTGCTTACCGCCTGTCTCGAAAACCGCGTACATATCCAGCTCCAGCCGTCAAAATGTGTCAGTAACCAACGGGAAGTGCGCAAAGCAGGGCATTCTAACCAATACCCCGGGACAGGTCAACGCCGCAATACCCGCTACTTGCCACTCCTGCGCGCGCGCTCTAAACTGGGTCGCTTCCCCTTGATTATCAACCACCATGCCATGCGTACGGGATCCTGACCGCCTGTGAACTCGCCGCTGAAAATCGCTCCGATCTCGATGGGCCTCGATGAGATCCAGTCCTGCGTCGCTGCGGACATGGAGGCCGTGAACGCGCTGATCCACGAGCGCCTGCAGACCCAGGTCGCTCTGATAAATCAACTGAGTTTTTATATAGTTAACAGCGGCGGGAAGAGGCTGCGCCCGATCCTGGTGCTGCTCAGCGCGCATGCCTTGGGGTACCGTGGATCGAGACACATCGATCTGGCTGCGATCATTGAATTCATCCATACCGCAACGCTGCTGCACGACGACGTCGTGGATGCCTCGGAGCTGCGTCGCGGCAAGGAAACTGCCAACGCGGTCTGGGGGAACGAGGCGAGCGTGCTGGTCGGGGATTTCCTCTATTCGCGCGCCTTCGAGATGATGGTGACCGTGAAGAACATGCGCGTCATGGAGATCATGGCCAGCGCCACCAACGTCATCGCCGAAGGCGAGGTCATGCAGCTGCTGAACAGCAATGACGCGGAAACCACGGAGGAGCGCTACCTGGACGTGATCCGCTGCAAGACCGCGAAGCTGTTCGAGGCGGCGGCCCAGGTGGGTGCCGTCGTCAGCGGCGCTACGGCCCAGGTGGAAGACGCCATGGCTGCGTACGGAAGACATCTGGGAACGGCTTTTCAACTGATCGATGACATGCTGGACTACTCAGCGAATTCCCAGCACATCGGCAAGAACGTGGGTGACGACCTCGCCGCCGGCAAACCCACGCTGCCCTTGATCCACGCCCTGCGCCGCGGCAACCCGCGGGAGGCGGAGATCATCCGGGACGCCATCGAACATGGCGGCCGGGAAAAGATCGCCGAGGTGCTGAAAGCCATTGAATCCACCGGAGCGTTGGCTTACACTGCGCGCTCGGCCCGGGATGAGGCTGCCAAGGCAGCTGCCGCGCTCGCGGTCCTCCCGGCGTCTCCCTATCGGGAGGCCTTGTACGCCCTGGCCGAATTTTCCGTCAATCGATCATATTGACCGATCCCGCCGCGGGGTGTAGCTCAGCCTGGTAGAGCACTGCCTTCGGGAGGCAGGTGTCGCACGTTCGAATCGTGTCACCCCGACCACTGTACTGTTGAAATCCTAGCCCCGAATTCCGAGCGGCGCTCTCCGCAACCATCACCCCAGCCATACTGCAATGAGCAGGCACACATCAGCACTGGCGGAGTGCGGTGTGTAATCATGACTACCCGGGAATTCTTGCTGCGGGCAGACTGCTCGGAACAGTCTTGCGATACTGAAAAAACCAGGGCCCTGCAAGAGGGCCCTTTGTGCGTGCATTTATTAAGCGTGTTACCTGTGACCGCCGCGATTCCTGTCTTTATCCTTTCCGCGATATTTGTCCTTGTTGTCCTTCTTGCGGCCTTTATTTTTATCGCGATCCTTGTGGTGAGAACCCTGGCCTGCAAGCGCCGGAGTGGCGCTCAAGGTCAGTACTACAGGCACAACGTATGTCGTCTTCTTCAGAAACTCGCGTCTTGAGCTGTCTTTCAACCCGTTCATGTCTAATACCCCATTAGCCTCTTCCCACATCCTGTGGCATTAGTAAATTAACCCGTTGCATACACCGACAACGCAAACCCATTCTAGCTCGCCGCCAATATTCCGGCAATCACTGGCGCGAAACCGATTTTGAATTGATCTAAATATCGCAACGACCGCCACGAGTCGTTCTCGAACGTGGGAATTATAACCAGTTGTTAATCCAACATAAATATACTTAACGGCCTGATGGCCCGGCATTAATTACCCACCTGCACCGTCAGATCGAGCCGGGGGCACGATCCAGATCAGAATCGAATCGCCCGGGCACCGAGCCGGCTTATTGACGCTGAATGCGCCAATTCATGCCTGATCAGTAGCAGCCCTAAACTTCACCCCCCTTTGTCCGAATACTTATCGATACCATCCCTATCGGTCAACGACACGCAAGATCCGTTTATGAAGGCTTCCGCCGATACTTCGGCTCAGCTTGGCCCCTCCCGGCCGAGCGATGTCTCCATTCAGCCGCGCGCCAGCGACTCGGACTGGAAACAGCTGCTCTATCTGAACTACTTCCGGGTGGCCCTTGCCGGCCTGTTCGTCATGCTCAGCCTCATCGACCGCCCGCGTCTGCCTGCGGTCGAATACAGCGGTACGCTCTTTTCGATGACCAGCATGGCGTATGCCCTGCTCGCCGTGTGCGCACTGTTCACGATCAAGTGGCGACGTCCCGGCTTCAACGCCCAGGCCTACGTGCAGATCATGTCCGATATTCTCGCGATCACCTTGCTGATGCACGCCAGTGGTGGCGTGCGCAGCGGCCTGGGTATGCTGCTGATCATCTCGATCGCCGGCGGCAGCCTGATCATGGCGGGCCGCACCTCGCGCCTGTTCGCCGCCATCGCAAGCCTGGCGGTGCTGATCGAACAGGTATATTCCTGGCTGGAAGGCGCGACGCTCACCACCAGCTACACCCACGCAGGCCTGCTCGGCGCAAGCTTTTTTGCCACGGCGATCCTGGCCCACGTGCTTGCGCGCCGGCTGCGCGAGAGCCAGGCGCTGGCGGAGCGGCGCGGCGTGGACCTTGCCAACATGGCACAACTCACCGAGTATGTCATCCAGCGCATGCAGACCGGCATCCTCGTGGTAGACGACAATTTCTCCATACGCCTGATCAACGCGTCGGCCACCCGCCTGCTCGAGCTTGCGTCCAGGACGGAAGGCAGGCCGATCAAGCAGGTCTCCACCGAACTTGACCGCCAGCTGCGCGAGTGGTGGAACAATTCGATCTATGAGCCGCAGAGTTTCCGCCCCACGGAGGCGGCGCCGGAAATCCTGCCGAAATTCGCCCGCCTCGGCATGGATCCCTCCGCCGGCACGCTGATCTTTCTCGAGGACATGGCGGCGCTGACCCAGCAGGCGCAACAGCTCAAGCTCGCCTCGCTGGGACGTCTGACCGCGAGCATCGCGCACGAGGTGCGTAATCCGCTCGGCGCGATCAGCCACGCCAGCCAGCTGCTGGCCGAATCGCCACACCTCGATTCCGGCGATGCACGCCTGACGGAGATCATCCAGGAGCATTCCGAGCGGGTGAACGCGATCATCGAGAACATCATGCAGCTCAGCCGCCGCCAGCGCGCCAGCCCGGAGGAACTGTTGCTCAAGCCGTGGCTCAATCAGTTCATCAACGAATTCACCAGCAGCGAGGAGCTCACCCCGGGCGAGATCCGGCTGGAGGTGACGCCCGGAGACACGCGTGTGCAGATGGATCCCGGGCAATTGCACCAGATCCTGTGGAACCTCTGCCATAATGGCGTCAAGCATGGCGCCGCCAACGGCCGCAACGGGCTGACCCTGCGCGTCGGCATCGTGGCGGACACGAACAATCCCTATCTGGACGTGGTGGACAACGGCCCCGGAATCGATCCGAAACTGCAGCAGCAGATCTTCGAACCGTTCTTCACCACCGCAGCGGATGGCACCGGCATGGGGCTGTATATCGCGCGCGAACTCTGCGCCAGCAACCAGGCGCGGCTGAACTATCTGCCGAACCCGGTCGGCGGCGGGCGGTTCCGCATCACCTTCGCCGATCCCCGGCGAAGACAGGTCGCCTGACCATGACGCGGGCGCTGGCATTGATCGTCGACGACGAGCCTGATATCAGGGAGCTGCTGGCCCTGACGCTCGGCCGCATGGAGATCGACTGCCGTTGCGCCGCGGATGTCACCCAGGCCAAAGACTTGCTCGGCCGCGAACACTTCGACCTCTGCCTGACCGACATGCGCCTGCCGGACGGCAACGGCATCGATCTGGTGGAATACATCCAGAATGCTTATGCCGACATCCCCGTCGCGGTCATCACCGCCCATGGAAACGTCGAATCGGCGGTACAGGCCCTGAAGGCGGGCGCATTCGATTTTGTCTCCAAGCCGGTGGACCTGCAGGCCCTGCGTGCCCTGGTCAATACCGCCCTCAAGCTGCGGCACAGAAACAAACCGGAGCGCTCGGCGCTCGCGCTGCTGGGCGACTCGGCGGCGATGCGGAACACCCGCGCCACGATTGCGAAGCTGGCGCGCAGCCAGGCGCCCGTCTATATCAGCGGTGAGTCCGGCACCGGCAAGGAACTCGCGGCACGCCTGATACACGAGCAGGGCCCGCGCTCGGACAAGACGTTCGTGCCGGTCAACTGCGGGGCCATCCCCGAGGCATTGATGGAAAGCGAATTCTTCGGCCACAGAAAGGGCAGTTTCACCGGCGCAGTGCAAAACAAAGAGGGCCTGTTCCAGGCCGCGCACGGCGGTACGCTGTTCCTCGACGAGGTCGCGGACCTGCCGCTGCACATGCAGGTGAAGCTGCTCCGGGCGATCCAGGAGAAGGCCGTCCGTCCGGTGGGCGAGCAGAAGGAGACCTCCATCGACGTGCGCATCCTGAGCGCGACCCACAAGGATCTTGCCGCACTGGTCAGGGACAACGCCTTCCGCCAGGATCTGTTCTACCGCATCAACGTGATCGAACTCCCCATGCCGTCGCTGCGCGAGCGGACCGAAGACATACCGCTGCTCGTCGAACATATCCTGCGGAAACTCTCGGCGCACGGCGAAATGGAATTCCCGCGCCTGGCCGAGTCCGCGCTCGCGGCGCTGACGCGCTACCCCTTCCCCGGCAACGTGCGGGAACTGGAGAATATCCTTGAACGCGCGATGACACTGTGCGAACAAGGGACCATCCGGGAAGAAGACCTGCAGCTCATCGCGGCCAGAGGGAATACAAACATCGCGCCGTCAACGGCCGGGGAGATACCGCTGGAGCCGTATCTGGGGAACATCGAAAAAGAAACCATCCTGCGCGCCCTGGAACAGGCGAAACACAACAAGACCGCCGCCGCCCGCCTGCTCGGCATCAGCTTCGGCGCCCTGCGCTACCGATTGAAGAAACTCGGGATGGAATAGCATAGATATCGGGGACAGATTTAAATCTGTCCCCGGATTTCCGGATTTCTGTAACCCTTGCTTCTTTCCTAGTACTTAGTCCTTATTTATCTGCGGTACACAATGTGCTGAAAATCAGCAACACCTGCTCAAGATCCGCAGGTCTTCAGCCGTAATCCAGGGAGGGAGCGCGGCGGTGAATGCGTATTCTCATGTACCGGTGACACATCGGCGGATCGTATTTGTGACACGGATCACGTTTCCGACCCGGCAGCCCCGGTATCCCTCCCGATTTTGCGCGCGGACTCCAACTTGGCATGCTTCATGCAAACTTTTGCGCAAGGCATGCATATAGCCCCCAGTTCGAATCAAACAGCAAAGTCATAAATAGTTTTCAGTGGCACGAGACACCGATCCCAATCTTTAGGAGAGATTCCCAATGAAGAAGATGCAAAAAGGCTTTACCCTGATCGAACTGATGATCGTCGTCGCGATCATCGGCATCCTGGCCGCGGTCGCAATCCCGGCGTATCAGGATTACACCGTTCGTGCGCGCGTTACCGAAGGTCTGAACCTGGCGGCTGCGGCGAAAGCCACAGTAGCCGAGAACGCTGCTTCTGGCGCGGCTACCTTGGATGCTGGTTGGACTGCTCCGTCCGCGACTAATAGCGTAACTTCTGTTGCCGTCACTGCCGCGACGGGTGTGATCACGATCACCTATACGGCCGCTGGTGGCAATGGCACTCTCCTCATGACTCCAAGTGCTGGTGGCGCCGCCCTTGCAGCCGGCACCATCCCGACCGACGCCATCACGTGGGATTGCACAGGTGGAACCTTGGTTGACAAGTACCGCCCGAGTAATTGCCGTTAATAACAAATACATTTCAAGCATTAATTACGAGGCACCCTACAGGGTGCCTCGTTTTTTTCATCCATAGTCGCCAGAGCAGGCCATGTGACAGAGATCACGAAGTGATATTCGTCCTAAAACCATCGAGATACAGGCCGATACTTTAGCTGTCAGGAAAAGGACTTAAGGGATCTGTAGATAATGAGCATGCCGGCCAGTCACACCTCCGTCCAGTTGAGCGGTCTCGCGCGCCGGCTGGTCGAGGAAAACCTTCTGTCCGCCGAGAAGGCCGCCTTGGCGTTTGAGGAGGCCGCCGGCAGCAAGGTACCGCTGGTCCGCCACCTGGTCGACAATAACGTCCTGGACAGCCGCGCCATTGCCTCCGCCGCCTCGCGCGAATTCGGCATCCCGCTGTTCGACCTCGACGCGATGGACCTCGACGTCTGCGCCTTCAAGCTGGTCAGCGAGAAGCTCATCACCAAACACAATGTGCTACCACTGTTCAAGCGCGGCAACCGCCTGTTCGTCGGCATGTCCGACCCGACCAACCTGCAGGCGCTGGACGAAATAAAGTTTCATGCCGGCGCCACCACCGAGCCGATCCTGGTCGAGGACAAAAAACTCGGACAGATCATCGCCCGGCTCGTAGAGGCGCACGACACCACCCTGGGAGGACTGCAGGACTCCGACCTGGACGATCTAGACATATCGTCCGGAGAGGAGGACAACGCCGGCACCGGCGATGGCGACTTCGAGGTCGACGACACCCCGATCGTGCGCTTCGTCAACAAGGTGCTGCTCGACGCCATCAACAAGGGCGCCTCCGACCTGCATTTCGAACCCTATGAGAAGACCTATCGCGTGCGCTTCCGCATGGACGGCATACTGAAGGAGGTCGCCGCGCCGCCGCAGACGCTGGCGCCCAAGATCGCGGCCCGCATCAAGGTGATGTCCCAGCTCGACATCTCCGAGCGCCGGGTGCCGCAGGACGGGCGCATGAAGATGAAGCTGTCGAAGAACCGCGCCATCGATTTCCGCGTCAGCACCTGCCCGACGCTGTTCGGGGAAAAGGTCGTGATGCGCATCCTGGACCCGAGCAGCGCCAAGCTCGGCATCGACGCCCTCGGTTACGAACCCGACCAGAAACAGCTCTATCTCGCTGCGCTCGCAAAACCCTACGGCATGATCCTGGTCACCGGCCCCACGGGCAGTGGTAAAACCGTGTCGCTGTACACCGGCCTCAATATCCTGAACACGGAAGACCGCAACATCTCGACGGCGGAGGACCCGGCGGAAATCAACCTGCCGGGCGTCAATCAGGTCAACGTCAATCCCAAAGCGGGGCTGACCTTCTCCAGCGCACTCAAGTCCTTCCTGCGTCAGGATCCCGATGTCATCATGGTCGGCGAGATCCGCGACAAGGAGACCGGCGACATTGCCATCAAGGCGGCGCAGACCGGCCACCTGGTCCTGTCCACCCTGCACACCAACGACGCGCCGAAGACCCTGACGCGCATGGTCAACATGGGCATCGCGCCGTTCAACATCGCCTCCGCCGTCTCGCTGATCATCGCGCAGCGTCTCGGGCGGCGCCTGTGCCCGCACTGCAAACAACCCGTGGACCTGCCCAAGGAAGCCCTGCTGGACGAAGGCTTCGCGGAGGACGAGCTGGGCAGCTTCACCATTTACAGGGCGGTCGGCTGCGACCAGTGCAACGACGGCTACAAGGGGCGGGTCGGCATCTACCAGGTCATGCCGATCTCGGGCGACATGGGCAGGATCATCATGGAAGGCGGCAATTCGATCGATCTGGCGGACCAGGCCCGGAAGGAAGGCATATCCGACCTGCATCACTCAGGACTCAAAAAGGTCAAGGCCGGTATCCTGGGCCTTGAAGAACTGCACCGCGTCATTACGGAGTAGAGACATGGCGGAAAAGGCACAGAAACTCTCCCTCTTCGCGTGGGAAGGCACCAACAAGAGCGGCAACAGGGTGCGCGGCGAGACGCGCAGTTCGAGCCTGTCCCTGGCCAAGGCCGAGCTGAGGCGCCAGGGCATCAACCCGACCCGCGTGAAAAAGAAGGCCCAGTCGCTGTTCGGCGGCAAGCGCAAGAAGAAGATCACCCAGGGCGATATCGCGATCTTCAGCCGCCAGATGGCCACCATGATGTCCTCGGGCGTGCCGCTGGTGCAGTCCTTCGAGATCATAGGCCGCGGCCACGAGAACCCCGCCATGGCTGAGCTGATCCTCGCCATCAAGGGCGACGTGGAAGCTGGTAACCCGCTGGCAGACGCCCTCGGCAGACACCCGTTCCAGTTCGATGACCTCTATTGCAATCTGGTCAACGCCGGCGAGCAGGCGGGCATCCTGGAGAATCTGCTCGACAAGATCGCCACCTACAAGGAAAAGACCGAGGCGATGAAGAGCAAGATCAAGAAGGCGATGTTCTACCCCCTCGCCGTCATCGTCGTGGCCTTCATCGTCACCACCATCCTGCTGCTGTTCGTGATCCCGCAGTTCCAGGATATGTTTTCCGGCTTCGGCGCCGATCTGCCGGCGATGACCATGTTCGTGGTCAATCTGTCCATCCTGTTCCAGAACTGGTGGTGGGCGATCTTCGGTGCCATCGGCGGCGGTATCTATGCCTTCTTCGAGGCCAAGAAGCGCTCGCGCAAATTCAGGCACATATTAGATCGACTCATGCTCAAGGTGCCCGTTTTCGGCGACCTGTTGACCAAGGCCGCCATCGCCCGCTTCGCCCGCACACTATCAACCATGTTTGCCGCCGGAGTGCCGCTGGTGGAGGCGATGGCGACCGTCTCCGGCGCCGCCGGCAACATCGTCTACAGCGAGGCCATCCTGCGCATCCGCGACGAGATTGCCACCGGTTCTCCGCTCAATCAGAGCATGAAACAGACCGAGCTGTTCCCCAACATGGTGGTACAGATGGTAGCGATCGGCGAAGAGGCCGGCTCGATCGACGCCATGCTCAGCAAGGTCGCGGACTTCTATGAACAGGAGGTTGACGACGCCGTTGACGGCCTGAGCAGCCTGCTCGAACCGATCATCATGGCATTCCTGGGTGTTGTGATCGGCGGGCTGGTCGTGGCAATGTATCTGCCGATCTTCAAGATGGGCCAGGTGGTTTAACTGCGCCCGACAAGGGGACGGATCTGAAATCCGTCCCCGCAACCGGCAACCCGTCCCCGACGGTGCGATTCCGAGATGGATCTTCTTTCACTACTAAAGGACAGCCCGCCCGCCCTCATTGCCGTCGTCGGCCTGTTCAGCCTGATGATCGGCAGTTTCCTCAACGTGCTCATCCTGCGCCTCCCGGTAATGATGGAACGCCAGTGGCGCACGCACTGCGCGGAATATCTCACGGACGCGCAGCAACCACATGCCGCCCCCACCTCAAAGGAGGCGGAACCGTTCAATCTCGCGACACCGCGCTCGCGCTGCCCGCACTGCGGGCATGCCATCACGGCGCTGGAAAACATTCCGATCCTGAGTTATCTGATACTGCGGGGGCGGTGCTCCTCCTGCGGGGCGAGCATCTCGGCGCGCTACCCGCTGATCGAGGCTGTGACCGCCGTCCTCTCCATGGTCGTCGCCTGGCAGTTCGGGTTTTCCTGGGAAACCGCGGCGGCACTGATCCTGACCTGGGCGCTGATCGCCCTCAGCGTGATCGACTTCGACCATCAGCTGCTGCCCGACGGCATCACGCTGCCGCTGCTGTGGCTCGGCCTCGCCCTCAGCCTGTTCGGGGTTTTCGCCGACAGCCCTGACGCCGTCATCGGCGCGCTTGCCGGCTATCTCAGCCTGTGGGGCGTGTACTGGCTGTTCAAGCTGCTCACCGGCAAGGAGGGCATGGGATACGGCGACTTCAAGCTGCTCGCCATGCTGGGGGCCTGGATGGGATGGACCTATCTGCTGCCGATCGTCCTGCTCTCCTCCCTGGTCGGCGCAGTCGTCGGTATCACTCTGGTGGTGCTGCGCGGCCGCGACCGCAATATACCCATTCCCTTCGGCCCCTATCTTGCCACGGCCGGCTGGATCACCCTGCTGTGGGGACGCGATATACTCGACGCGTACTGGGGCTGGATGGTCTTTCCGCCTTGAGACAAGGCATGCTGGCAGTTTAGCCAGGCCCCCGTCTTCCGTCCCCATCCAGGGGCCACCACGTGCTGACATCCCGCTGTTCCTCGGCGTATCATCCCGATCATGAGCGAGGCGCCCCCACCATGCTGGTCGTCGGGCTGACCGGCGGCATCGGCAGCGGCAAATCCACCGTCGCGGACTGCTTCGTGGCGCTCGGAGTCCCGCTGATCGACGCCGACGAAATCGCGCGCGAACTGGTCGCATCCGGCGGGGAGGCGCTGGACGAAATAGTCGACTGTTTCGGACCGGACATCCTCGACAGCCGCGGCGGCCTGGATCGCAATCGCCTGCGTCACCGGGTCTTCACCGACGACATACAGCGCCGCCGGCTCGAGGCGATCCTGCACCCTCGCATCCGCGCCGAGATCACGACCCGGATCCGGGGGCTGGATGCTCCCTATTGCCTCGTCTCCATACCGCTGATGATCGAAACCGCGCAAACCGACCTGGTCGACCGCGTGCTCGTCGTCGACAGTCCGCCCGAGCTGCAACGCGAGCGCATTGCGCGGCGCGACGGCTGGCCCGAGGAAGAAATCGACGGAGTCCTGCGGGTACAGGCGACGCGTGCGCAGCGCCTCCAGGCTGCCGACGACGTCATCGCCAACGACGGCGGCCTGGAGGCGCTGCGTCGCTCGGTGGCGACACTGCACCGGAATTACCTCGCGCTGTCCGACGCTGCGCCGCGCTGACCGCTGCGGGCGCACGTCGATTTGCCATCCACCCCGCCGTTATGGACAATGTGCCGGATTACGACCGCGAAGCCCGCGCAACGCGCGGCGCACGGGCGCATCCGTCACGAGGCAGCGCTTGACAGCAGCAGCGATGAACATCATCACGTACGAACAGCCCCTGAATGAGAGGATCCGGACCTTTCTGCGACTCGAATTCCTGTTCCAGCAGGCGAACCACGGCCTGCAGCATCGCTCGCCCTGGGACACGCGCGCGAGCCTGACCAACCTGATCGAGATCCTCAACGTCTTCGGCCGCACCGACCTCAAGACCGAGGTCATCAAGGAACTGGAACGGCTGACCGCCATCCTCTCCCGCCTGGAGGCGAACCCGGACGTCGACTCCACGAAGCTCAATGTGATCATGGACAAGATCGACCTCCTGGTCGACCGCCTGCACAGCTACCAGGGCCAGGTGGGACAGGAATTGAAGGACAACGAATTCCTCACGGCGATCAAGCAGCGCAGCAGCATCCCGGGCGGCACCTGCGACTTCGACCTGCCGGTCTATCACTACTGGCTGAAACACGCGGCCGAGGAACGGGATGCGCAGATGCGGCGCTGGCTGTCAGCCTTCGACACCTTCCGCACTGCCATCGATCTCGTCCTCAGGCTCGTGCGCGAAAGCGCCTCCACCAAACAGGAGACGGCGAGCGGCGGATTCTATCAGCAGTCCCTCGATACCGGGACGCCGTATCAGCTCATCCGCGTGAGCCTTCCCGTCGATGTCGACTGCTTCGCCGAGATCAGCGGCGGCAAGCACCGTTTCACCGTACGCTTCATGGAGATGAACGGATTCGACCGCCCGTTCCAGACCAACCGGGATGTCGCCTTCACGCTGAACTGCTGCGCGATATGAAGATGGTGCGCTGTCCACACTGCCAGCGGGAGATTGAATGGTCGACACGCTGGCCGCAGCGGCCCTTCTGCAGCGAGCGCTGTCGGTTGATCGATCTCGGCGCATGGGCGAGCGAGGAATACCGCATCGCCGGCAAGGACAACGCACCCGATCACGGGGAGAACGAATCCGGGACGCCCGCCCGGACGAACTGACCCGGCTCACCCCAGAGCGTCGACGGCCCGGATCAGGCCCGCGGGATCCGGCGCATCCCACAAGGCGCTGATCGCGGCTACCCCCTGCGCCCCCGCCTCCCAGGCCGTGCGGAGATCGGCGGGGCCGAGCCCGCCCAGCGCATACGCCGGCACGACGGCCGGCTCCAGCAGGTCACGCAACCCACCCCAGCCGAGCGGCGTCGCATCCGGATGACTCCGCGTCGCACGCACCGGCGCCACCGCGATGAAATCCGCCCCGATGCGCGCGGCGTGGTCGATCTGGCGCCGGTCGTGACATGAGGCCGCGACCCAACGGCCCGCCGGCAGGGGGCGCCCGGACAGACTCTGCAGGCGCTCCCCAGTCAAATGCACACCGTCCGCGTCCACGGCATGGCACAGATCAGGATCGGCGTTGAGCAGGATCCCGGCCCCGCGCGCCCGGCACAGCGTGACCACCTCGCCGGCGAGCCGGCGGTATTCATCCTTGCCCAGCGACTTCGCGCGCAGTTGTACCAGCCGGATGCCCGCTTCGAGCAGGCACTCCAGCCGGGAGAGGAAGGCTGTATACGGCGGCTTCGGTTCCGGCGTGATCAGATACAGGGAAGGCAGCCGCAGCGCCGTAATGATCGGCGGATTGGCCGCCGGGAAGTCCGCCGGATCCAGTAACCGCGGCGCCCGCCAGGCCAGTCGCTGGCCTTCGCGCCCGCGGGCCTGCCCGCGATACGCGGTCACCAGCCACACATCGAGCAGCACGGAGCGGGAAGGATAAGCATGCCGCAGGCGAATGAGCGGTCGGGCGGATTCTATGTGAAGACCCACCTCCTCCTCGATCTCGCGCTCCAGGGCCCGGCGCACGTCCTCGCCGGGTTCAACCTTGCCGCCGGGGAACTCCCACCGGTCGCCCTGGTCCGCGTGCGGCGGGCGCAAGGTAACCAGCACCTCGCCCGCGGCATTGCAGATCACGGCCACGGCGACATGAACTGCCGCGCGCCCGGAGGCGTCGGACTCTGCATGCTCAAACATACGGTACCGCGTCAGTGGAAACCAGGCGAAGGACGGGATCAGGCGTAGAGATCGACCGCGGCGCGGGCTTCTGTCCGCGCCGCGCTGATGAAGGCGGTATCGAGATAGCGGCTGATGGCCGCATGCGCGCGCGAGCTGTACAGATCACCGGCGCCGGCCGCGCCCTGGCGCTGCGCGTTGCCGAGCAGCCAGCGCCGCGCCGCATCGGTGTCTACCGCCCCGGAACGCTTGTCGAGCAACTCGCCTTCGATCACCCGCTCCACGGGCACCCTCCCGGCAGAATTTGCTTCATGATATGGGTGCACGCCGCCGGCGGGCCCGCGCGCCTCTCCCGCCGGAACGGACGGCAGGTTACCTGACGCCCCCAGCGGATTGACGCGCATCCCCGACCACCCTGCTGAAGTAATATCCAACAGCTCAGAACTCGAGCTGGAAACCGAGGTGACCGCCGCTCTCCACCGTCACGTTGCCCCCTTCCTCGAGCCCGGCGCGCATCTTGCGGTAGCCCAGGTAGACCATGGCCTGGGGCAGTACGCGGTACTCCAGCGCGGAGCTCAGGTAGGCGAACTTGTCTGCGTCGCCGAAGGTAACCACGTCCGGCGAAAAGAATCCCTCCAGCGATACTCCGATACGCGGCCACGGCGGAGGCACGAACCGGAGCTGTCCGCCCAGCGTCAGCGCGAACAGGCTGACGTCGTCCCGCCCGTCCACGTCGGCGTTGGCACCGAACAGTTTCAGGCCGAGACCGGCGTCGAGGCCCGGCGTACGGCTGCCCGCCTCCGCCACCAGCTGCGCCCCGAACATCCCTACGATAGCATCATCGGTGGTATAGACCAATCCCAGGTCGACTTCCTTGCTGCCGAATCCGCTGCTGTCGCGGTCCAGAATGATGTATCTGAACTGCGCGCTGTCATTACTGACGTTGAGATCGAGCGTCTGCGCCGGGACGGCCGCGGCGCAGGTCAGCAGCACGGCGGCAACCACGCTGCGCATAAGGGATGAAGCTGTTCCGTTCATTAAGTCGACCTTGGTTGGTGTTGCGCCTCGAGATGAGTAAACCTCTGCCCGAGCGCATGAATTTTCCCGACAAGCGCGCAATTTATCACAAGGTGCGGCGCATTCCAAAGCGCGCGGCCACCATCCGGGTGTTCCGGAATCAGCCGCGGATCGATGCCGCTCGCGCGCAGACCCACGCCGCCACGCGCCGCGCACCGGCGCGCCTCAATGCCAGCGCCAGCGCCTCAAGCGTGCTGCCGGTGGTCATCACGTCGTCGATCAGCGCAACATCCGCGCCGGCCAGTGCGGATGACACGCTGAACGCCCGCCTGACGTTCCGGCGCCGCTCGTCCGCCTTCAAACCGGTCTGTTCCGCAGTCGCACGCGTGCGCAGGCAACTGCTGCGATCGAGCGGGATCCCGAAATGCGCCGCCAGCGGTCGCGCAAGTTCCACCGCCTGATTGAATCCACGCTCGGCCAGGCGGCGAGGATGGAGTGGCACCGGAAGGATCACGTGTGGAAGACGAATCCTGCGCCGCTCGAGCTCAATCGCCATGATTTTCCCCAGGGTACGCGCGTAAGCCAGGTGGCCGTCAAATTTCAGGCGCCTGATCATGACGCCGGCCGGCTCCCTGTAGTCGAAGATCGCCACCGCCTCTTCATACGGTGGCGACGCCTCCAGGCAGTGGCCGCAAATCCCGTCCGACGACAGCGGTATCGCGCAGCGCGTACAGGCTGCACCCTGATACGGCAGGTCCGCAAGACAGCCCGGACACAGCCCGAGATCACCGCAGCCCTGGCCGCAGAGCGCACACCGGGACCGCCCGGAACCGGTGACGGCCCGCATCCATCCGTAAACCATCAGACTCCTCCCTGAGTTGACAGCCGGTGAATCTGCTCGCATATTCGCACTGCGCCGGGGCCGAGGCAAGCGGCATGCTGGACACACTTCAGACGGCATTACCTGAATCTTTGAGAGGGCATACGATGAACGAAGCCACCTATCAGCGCATCGACGAGATCACGCGACGCATCCTCGACGGCGGCGAGGCCGGCGCGGACGACGGCCGCTGGCTGATCCGGCTCGAGGACGACTACCTCTCCTGGCTGATGGCCGGCGCCGACCGCATCCGCCGTACGTTCCGCGGCGAGGCCATCGAGATCTGCGCGATCTCCAACGTGCGTTCGGGCAACTGTTCGGAGAACTGCAGCTTCTGCGCCCAGAGCGGACACTTTCGCACCAGCGCGCCGAAATACGATTACATCACCAGCGAACAACTGACCGCCCAAGCGCAACGCGCCCGCGAATGGGGGGCCAGCGACTTCGGCGTCGTGTCCAAGGGATGGGGCGTGCGTTCCGCCCGGGAACGCGGGCAACTGGCGGAATATTTCACCGCCATGCAGGGGGCGAGCGACATCGGCCGCTGCGCCAGCCTCGGCGTGCTGGACGAGCAGACCGCGCGTGAACTCAAGGCCATGGGCTTGGAGAATTACCATCACAACCTGGAAACCGCGGAGAGCCACTTCGCCCGCGTCTGTACCACCCATACCTACCAGGAAAACATCGACACCGTGCGGAACGCCGTGAACGCCGGCCTGCGCGTGTGCTCCGGCGGCATCCTCGGCATGGGCGAGAGCCTGGACCAGCGCATCGAACTGGCACTGACGCTGCGCGAACTCGGCGTCGAGTCGGTACCGCTCAACTTCCTCTCGCCGCAGGAAGGCACGCCGTTCGGCCAGCTCGAACCGCTGACGCCGCTGGAGATCCTGAAAAACATCGCCGTGTTCCGCTACCTGCTGCCGCGGGCGGAGATCCGCATCGCCGGCGGCCGCCAGTTCCTGCGCGACCTGCAGTCCATGATCTTCATGGCCGGTGCCTCCGGTATCATGATCGGCGACTACCTGACCACCAAGGGCCGCCAGGTGGAAGACGACCTCCAGATGCTGCGCGACCTGCAGCTGGCCCCGCGCGAGGATACCCAGCATCGCCGCCAGTCTGCGCCCGACGCCATGACGGCATGATCGATCTCGGCAGCCGCCTGCAGCAGCGACGGCTCGACCGGCTGTATCGCACCCGCCCCGTCCTCGACGGTCCGCAGGCCGCGCAGGTATCGATCGACGGGCGGCAGTACGTCGCCTTCTGCAGCAACGACTATCTCGGCCTCGCCAATCACCCGGCGGTGATCGCGGCGCTGGCGCGCGGCGCGGAACGCTACGGCGCCGGCAGCGGCGCCTCGCACCTGATCAGCGGACACAGTCGCGCCCACCAGGAACTCGAAGCGCAGCTCGCGGCCTACACCGGGCGACCGCGCGCGCTGCTGTTCTCGACCGGCTACATGGCGAATCTCGGCGTGCTGGGTGCGCTCGCGCAGCGCGGCGACCGTATCTACGCCGACCGCCTGAGTCACGCCTCGCTGATCGACGCCGCCCAGCTCGCCGGCGGGCGCCTGCGCCGTTATCCCCATAACGATGCCGCGCAACTGCAAACCTGGCTGCAGCGTGCGACCGACCGCGGGCAGCGATTCGTCGTCACCGATGGCGTCTTCAGCATGGACGGCGACCTCGCCCCGCTCGACCGCCTCGCAGCGCTCGCCCGCGAACGGCATGCCTGGCTCATGGTCGACGACGCCCATGGCCTCGGCGTCATCGGCCCCGGCGGCCGGGGTTCGCTCGCGCACTACGGGCTCGGCGTCGAGGCGGCGCCCATCCTGGTCGGTACGCTGGGCAAGGCCTTCGGCACCTTCGGCGCCTTCGTCGCCGGCGGCGAGGAACTGATCGAGACCCTGATCCAGTTCGCGCGCACCTACATCTACACCACCGCGCTGCCGCCCGCGATCGCCTGCGCCACGTCCGCCGCCGTGCAATTGGCGCAGACCGAAAGCTGGCGCCGTGAGCAGCTCTCAGCCCTGATCCAACGCTTCCATCAAGGAGCGCGCCAGCTCGGGCTCCCCGTGCAGATTCCGGTGGGTGATTCCCCGCTGACTCCCATCGTACCGCTCATCGTCGGCGAATCGGCGGCCGCGCTCGCCGCCAGCGCCGCGCTGCAGCAGCGCGGCCTGCTGATCAGCGCGATCCGGCCGCCGACGGTGCCGCGCGGCAGTGCGCGCCTGCGCATCACCTTCAGCGCCTCCCATACCGAAGAGCAGATCGACCGCCTGCTCGACGCCCTGGCGGAGATCCTGGCGTGACCGTGCATACGGATGCCCTGGGGACGGGGATGGCGTGCGCGCTGCTGCACGGCTGGGGCCTGCACGGCGGCGTCTGGTCGGATACGGCGCAGGCCCTGGCCGCGGACCATCACGTGATCAACGTCGACCTGCCCGGTCACGGTCGCAGCGCACCGTTGCCGCGCGCGTACACACTGCATGAACTCGCCGCCGCGGTCGCCGCTATCCTGCCGCCGCATTGCCGCGTGATCGGCTGGTCGCTGGGCGGCATGGTGGCGCTGCAGCTCGCGGCCCAGTATCCCGATCGCGTCGGGCAGCTGATCCTCGTCGCCGCGACGCCGCAATTCGTCGCGGGTCCGGCCTGGGAACATGGGCTCGCCCCGGAGGTACTGGAGGGATTTGCCACGCGTCTGCGCGCCGATCCGGCCGGCACCGTGCGGCAATTCCTTGCGCTGCAGGTCATGGGTAGTGAACAGGAGCGTCGCACGCTGGCCCGCCTGCGCACCCTGTTGTCCGCCGCCCCGCCACCGCATCCCGCCGCGCTCGAGGGCGGGCTCGGCATCCTGCGCGCGGCCTCGCTGCTGCCGCTGCTGGACCGGATCACCCAGCCCGTCACGCTGATCCACGGCCGCCGCGACACCCTGATTCCGTGGACGGCCGCCCAGGCCTTGCAGGAACGGCTGCCGCAGGCGCGGCTGCAGATCCTGCCGGGCGCGGCGCATGCGCCGTTTCTGTCGCATGCGGATGATTTTCTGCGCATCACGCGGGCGGCGCTCGATGGATAACTCCGGCTCCCCGGACAGCGAGGGCTTCCACGTCGACAAGGCGCAGGTGCGCGCGGCCTTCGACCGCTCGGCGCCGGACTATGACAAGGTCGCCGTGCTGCAGCACGAGATCGGCCGCCGCCTGCTCGAGCGCCTCGAGCTGATACGCCTCGCACCCAAGGTCGTGCTCGACATCGGTGCCGGGACCGGCCGGTTGAGCGCGGCGCTGGGCCAGCGCTACGGCGCAGCACGCGTGATATCTTTCGACCTCTCGCCGCGCATGCTGCGGCTGGCACGCCGCCGCGCCGGGTTGCTCAGACGACTGCGGCGACGCTGCGGTTTCGTATGCGCTGACGCTGAACGCATGCCGTGCGCGGACGCCAGCGCGGACCTCGTCGTCTCCAACCTGATGCTGCAGTGGTGCAACGACATCGACGGCGCACTGGCCGAGTTCCGCCGCGTACTGCGCCCGGGTGGCCTGCTGATGTTCACCACCTTCGGGCCCGATACCCTGCGCGAGCTGCGCGCGAGCTGGGCGGGCATCGACGGCCGTATCCACGTCAACCGCTTCATCGACATGCACGACCTCGGCGATGCACTGCTGCGCGTCGGCCTGAGCGAACCGGTGATGGACCGCGAGGACTTCACCCTGACCTATCCCGACGTCGCAGGATTGATGCGCGACCTCAAGGCGCTCGGCGCGCACAACAGCACCCTCGGGAGGCCGCGCGGCCTGACCGGGCGCGGGCGTCTCGCGCGGGTCATCGCCGCGTATGAACGCTTTCGCAGCCAGGGCCGCCTTCCCGCAACCTACGAGGTGGTCTACGGTCACTGCTGGTCGGGGCCGGAATCCGCACCGCACCACCCGCAACAAGGCGGAAAGATCGTGACGGTCCCGCTGTCGCAGCTAGTGCGGAAGCGGCCGCGATGACGCGCACCCGCGGCTTTTTCATCACTGGCACGGATACCGGCGTCGGCAAGACCTGGTGCGCAGCCGCGCTGGTCTTTGCCCTGCGCCGGCACGGCCATACGACCTTCGGCATGAAACCGGTGGCCAGCGGCTGCGCGCAGACTGCGAGCGGACCGCGCTCGGACGATGCGCTCCTGTTGCAGGAGTACGGTTCGCAACCCGCTCCACCCTATGAACAGATCAATCCCTACGCACTACCCCGGCCGATCGCCCCCCATCTGGCGGCCCGGCATGCGGGAGTGGATATATGTCTTGAGCGCATCATGGATGCCGTCAATCGCGTGCGGGAGCAGGCCGATTTCGTCATCGTCGAAGGGGTGGGCGGGTGGTGCGTGCCGCTCAACGCGCGGGAGACGATCGACGACCTGGCGCGGGCCCTCGGACTGCCGGTCATCCTGGTCGTCGGCATCCGTCTCGGCTGTCTCAACCACGCCCTGCTGACCGCCGCCGCCATCGAGCGCGGCGGGAACACGCTGGCCGGCTGGATCGCCAACCGGGTCGATGCGACCACCGAATGCGCGGAGGAGAACATTGCCAGCCTGCAAGAGCGGCTGTCCGCCCCGTTGCTCGGGGTATTTCCGCATCTTGCAGGATTCGAAGCGGAGCGGCTGGCGGGTGAGATCGATCTTGCGCAGCTGCCGGAATTTACGCGCGAAACCGTCCCCTGAAAACACGCGGGCCCGGAAATTCCGGGCCCGCGTCGAACTGCTTGGAATCAACCATCAGGCTTCGAGGCTGCTGCGCAATTTTTTGATCGCGCTCTTCTCGAGCTGGCGGATGCGCTCGGCGGAGACCTGGTACTTGTCGGCCAGGTCCTGCAGGGTCATCTTGTCGTCAGCCAGCCAGCGCTGCTGCAGAATGTCGCGGCTGCGCTCGTCGAGCCCGTCGAGGGCATGGTGCAGGCGTTCTTCGTTGTGCGACTCCCATTCGCTCTGTTCCAGCTGTACCGTCGGGTCGTTGCGCGTGTCTGTGAGATACGCCGCCGGCGCCAGGTTTCGCTCCGATTCCTCGTCGCGGTCGCCGTAGGGATCGAAGGAGGTGTCGTAGCCGCTGATGCGCGCCTCCATCTCGATCACGTCCTCGGGACGCACGCCGAGATCCTGGGCAACGGCGTTGACCTCCTCGCGCCCGAACCACGCCAGGCGCTTCTTGGCGCTGCGCAGGTTGAAGAAGAGCTTGCGCTGGGCCTTGGTCGTCGCCACCTTGACGATGCGCCAGTTGCGCAGGATGAATTCGTGGATCTCGGCACGGATCCAGTGCACCGCGTAAGACACCAGGCGCACGTTCATGTCGGGATCGAAGCGCTTGACCGCCTTCATGAGGCCGATGTTGCCCTCCTGTACCAGGTCCGATTGGGACAGGCCATAACCGCTGTAACCGCGGGCGATGTGCACGACGAAGCGCAGGTTCGACATGACCAGCTGCCGCGCGGCGCCCAGATCGTTTTCCAGCCGGTACTGCAGGGCGAGGCGGCGTTCCTCCTCGACGCTCAGGACGGGTATCGCACCGACGCTCTGGACATAGGCCTCCAGGCTGCCGCTGTGCAACACCAGTCCCATTTCATTAGCCTTCGACATTACGTGTACCCTCCCATGGACGCTCGAGGTCTTTAAAAATACTAGCACTCAGAGAGTATGAGTGCCAGAAAGCCTGGAAAGTTCCCGGACAGGAATAGTATTCCTTATTTCTTACATTGATAATCAATGGCTTATGATTCTAAGGTCCAAAACCAGGGGTATTACCCTGTCTCACGTCGGCTCAATGGTACGCAAATGGCGGTCAACCGCCAGCCAGGCCCCGATAAAGCCCAGCAAGACCCCGAACAGCATCAGGTAGAAGGTCGCCTCCAGTCCGAGGCCGCCCAGCTCAAAGCGACTGTCGTACAGTGCGGAGAGACGCTCCACGGGGGCGCTCAGGACCCACAGTGAGACATTGACCAGCAGCCATGCAATCATCGCGCCCAGCAAGCCGTGCCAGAACCCGCTGTAGAGGAAGGGTCGGCGGATAAAGGCGTCGGTCGCGCCGATGAGCTTCTGCACCTCGATCTCGTCACGCCGGTTCTGGATCGCCAGCCGGATGGTGTTGCCGACGATGAGGAGTACGGCCAGCGCCAGCACGCTGGCCAGCACCGCCACACCCCGCCTGGCGATCTCCATCATGGCATAGAGACGCTTGACCCATTCCATATCGAGCTGGGCGAATTCAACATCGGGATGGTTCCGGAGCCGGTTGAGCAGGGCCTCGACCGTGGCCGGCGCGCTCGCCGTAAGGCCGGGCTGCACGATCAACACCCCCGGAAGCGGATTCTGCTGCAGGGCGTCCACTGCCTCGCCGAAACCCGACATGCGCTGAAATTCCTCCAGGGCCTCGTCCGGCGAAACATAGGTCACGACCGCGACCTCGGGCATCACCTTCAGCTCTACGATCAATTTCTGGAGTCGATCCTCGCGCAGGTTCTTGCGCAGAAAAAGGGAAATCTGCGCGGCGTTCTCCCAGTCGGCGCTGACTGCCTGGACATTTTTCAGGACCACGTGCAGGCCCGTGGGCAGGGCGAGTGCGATACCGATTACCGCCACCGTCATCGCACTCGCCACCGGGTTTCGCGCCAGCCGCCCCAGGCTGTCCAGCAGGGACTGCAGATGGTGCTCGCCGTAGGCCTTGCAGCGCCGCAGCAGTCCCAGCCGGCGCGACCCGGAACGGGAACGCGGCGGCCCGGACGGCGGCTGCAGCGCGGTTTCCGCCGCATCCGGGCGGGCCTCGGCCGCGCCCGGCGGAAACAGGTCCGCCTCTTCTCCGCTATGCCTCATGCGGCGACCGGATCGCTGTCCGCCTGCATGCGCCCGCCATCCAGGGTCAGCATGCGGTAACCCATGCTTGAGATGAGATCGAGGTCGTGGCTGGCGATCAGCACTGTCACACCGACCCGGTTGAACTCCTCGAACAGGTGCATGATTTCCTCGGAAAGCTGCGGGTCAAGGTTGCCGGTCGGTTCATCGGCCAGCAGCAGCGGAGGTTTGTTGACCACGGCACGCGCGATGCCGACGCGCTGCTGCTCGCCGCCCGACAGCATGATCGGGTAGCGCCGCTCCTTGTCGAGCAGGCCGACCTTGTCGAGCGCGGCGCGAACGCGGCGCTGGATCTCGCGGTGTTCGTGTCCCGCGATGACCAGCGGCAGGGCGACGTTGTCGAACACGGTGCGGTCGTAGAGCAGCTTGAAGTTCTGGAATATGATGCCGATTTCGCGGCGCAGGTACGGGATGCCGCGGCGTCCGATGCCGGCGTAACTGCGGCCGCTGAAGAGTATCTGGCCGTAGCTCGGACGTTCGATCAGGGCGATCAGCTTGAGCAGTGTGCTCTTGCCGGCGCCGGAGTGACCGGTCAGGAACGCCATTTCCTGCACGCGCAGATGGAAGTTGATGCCGCTCAGGGCATCCTGGCCTCCGGGATAGCGCTTGCCCACATTAATGAACTGAAGCATAGCCCTCAGGACCGCCGCATGTCAGCCGCTCAGGTTAGCAAAGTTTGCCGCCTGCATGAATAGGCGCCGGTTCCGCTCAGGCCTCGAACAGGGCATTGACGAACTCCGCCGCATCGAACACGCGCAGGTCCTCGATGCCCTCGCCCACCCCGATGAAACGGATGGGGATGCCCGTCTTCTTGGCGATGGCGAAGATCACCCCGCCCCTGGCGGTGCCGTCGAGCTTGGTAAGCGTAATGCCGGTCAGGCCCACGGCCCCGTGAAACTGCAGCGCCTGCGTCACGGCATTCTGTCCGGTGCCCGCATCAACCACGAGCATGGTTTCGTGGGGTGCGGCCGGATCCGCCTTGGCGATGACACGCCTGATCTTGCCCAGTTCCGCCATCAGGTTGGCCTGCGTATGCAGGCGCCCCGCAGTATCGACTATGAGGACGTCCATCCCGCGCGCCCGCGCTGCCTGCATCGCATCGAACACCACGGAGGCCGGATCTGCGCTGCGCGCCTGCGCGATCACGGGTATCCCGTTGCGTTCGCCCCAGGCCTGGAGCTGCTCGACAGCGGCGGCACGGAAGGTGTCGCCGGCCGCGAGCATAACCTTGCGCCCCTCATCCTGCAGCCGGCGGGCCAGCTTGCCGATGGTTGTGGTCTTGCCCGCGCCGTTGATGCCGACCATCATGATTACGTAGGGAGCCGGCGCGGCGGCTGACACGGTCAGCGGCCGGGCGCAAGGCGCGAGCACGGCCTGAAGATCCTCGCGCAGCGCTGCGAACAGCGCCGGCGCGTCGTCGAGCTGATTGCGCGAGATTCGCGCTGCGAGGTCCGCGACGATCGCCTCGGTCGCCTCAACCCCGACGTCCGCCCGCAACAGCACGGTTTCGATCTCATCCAGCAGTTCCGCATCGATCTTCTTGCGGCCGAGTACGAGATTGGCCACACCCTCGACGATGCCGCTGCGCGTGCGGCTCAGGCGCTCCTTGAGACGGCCGAAAAACCCTGTCGCGCGGCCGGAAACTTTCTCGGGATTTTCCGATCCAATCATGGGTTTGAATTCGTGTACAATCGGGGAATTTTAACCACATCCCAATCCGGCAGGAGTGAAGCGTGAATCCAGGCAGGTATCCTACCATATCGAATCTGGCGCAACGAATCCGCCGCAGGTCCAAGCCGTCCGCCCGTCATGCGGTATCCATTGCCCTGCTCGCCTGCGCGCTGCTCGTTGCCTCAATGGCGCATGCGGCGCCCGGGGTTCACGAGTACATGCTCGACAACGGCATGAAGCTGCTGGTCAAGGAGGATCACCGTGCGCCCGTCGTCGTGTCGCAGGTGTGGTACAAGGTCGGCAGCAGTTACGAGCACGACGGCATCACCGGCATTTCTCACGCCCTCGAGCACATGATGTTCAAAGGCACGAAAAAACACCCGGGAGGTGAGTTCTCGCGCATCGTGAGCGAGAACGGCGGCCGCGAGAACGCATTCACCGGCCGCGACTACACCAGCTACTACCAGCAGCTGGAGCGCAGCCGCCTCGCCATCAGCATCGAACTGGAGGCCGACCGCATGCGGAACCTCACCCTGCCGCCGGAAGAGTTCACCAAGGAACTGAAGGTGGTGCAGGAAGAGCGCCGGCTGCGCACGGAAGACAACCCCGAGTCGATGACCCATGAACAGTTCAGCGCCGCCGCCTTTGTCACCAGCCCGTACCACCACCCGGTCATCGGCTGGATGAGCGACCTCGAGGCAATGGAGGTCGATGACCTCAAGCGCTGGTACCGGTCCTGGTATGCGCCCAACAATGCCACCCTGGTCGTAGTGGGTGATGTCGATCCCGCGGCGGTGCACAAGCTGGCGCGGAAACACTTCGGCGCGCTCAAGCCGGGCGACGTGCCCGCACTGAAACCGCGCCGGGAAATCACACAGACCGGTGAGCGCCGCGTCACGGTAAAGGCTCCGGCCCAGCTGCCCTATGTCGTCATGGGCTACAAGGTCCCGGCCTTGCGCACGGCGGACGATCCGGAAGAGGCTTACGCGCTTGAAGTGCTGGCCGGCGTGCTGGACGGCGGCGACAGCGCGCGTATCCCGACGCGGCTGATCCGGGACGCGAGCATCGCTGCGAGCGCGGGGGCAGGCTACAGCCTGTATGCCCGCCTCGATGACCTGTTCATTCTGGACGGCACTCCCGCACCGGGCCATGACGTCGCCGAACTGGAACAGTCCCTGCGCCGTGAGGTGCAGCGCCTGCACGACGAACCGGTCACCGCGGAGGAACTCGACCGCATCAAGACCCAGGTCATCGCCGCAGACGTATATCAGCGCGACTCGGTTTTCTACCAGGCCATGCAGATCGGCATGCTCGAGACCGTCGGCCTCGACTGGCGCCTGGCGGATGCCTATGTCGATCGCATCCGGGCCGTCACGGCGGAACAGATACGGGCCGTGGCGCGCAAGTACCTCACCCCCGACCGCCTGACGGTCGCGGTACTGGATCCGCTGCCCATCGATCCGTCCCGCCCCGCACCGGCCATAAACGGCGGCGGCCATGACATCCGCTGAGATGAGGCCGACTGTCCCCGGGACAACAAACAGAGTGACGCCAGCCATGACAGCCTACGCCGAGAATTCCGCCCCCACCCTCACCGCGCCGCGCCGTCTGGCGGCGCTCGCGCTGTGGGCCACATGTTTCGCGTTCACGCACAACGCCGCCGCCGCCCCGCAGATACAGCAGTGGGACACCGCGAACGGCGCGCGCGTCTATTTCGTTCAGGCGATGGAACTGCCCATGGTCGATATCCAGCTGGTGTTCGACGCGGGCAGCGCGCGCGACGGAGGCAGGCCGGGCCTGGCGCTGCTGGCCAACACCCTGCTCGACGACGGCGCCGGTGAGCTCGACGCCGACGACATCGCGGCGGGTTTCGAGGATCTCGGTGCGCAATTCGGCACCAGCTCCCTGCGCGACATGGGCTCCCTCACCCTGCGCAGCCTGAGCGACCACAGGTATCTGGATCCGGCGCTCGACCTGTTCGCCCTGATCCTGCGCTCTCCGACCTTCCCCGCCGACGCCCTCGAGCGCGAGCGCAACCGCATGCTGGTCGCGCTGCAGTCGCAGGAGCAATCGCCGGAGGATATCGCGGACAATGCGTTCTTCCGGGCGATCTACCGCGATCACCCCTATGCCTCCGATCCGCTCGGTACGCCGGAATCTCTGCAGACGCTCGACCGCAAGGATATCGAGAACTTCTATCGCGAATACTACGTCGCGCGCAACGCGGTCATCTCCCTGGTCGGCGCGCTGGAACGCAAGGATGCCGAACGCGTCGCGCAGCGCCTCGCCGACGGCCTCGCCGCGGGCAGCCGGGCCGCCCCGCTGCCCGCGGTCACTCCGCTCGAAGAAGCGGTGACGGTGCACGTCGAATATCCGTCTTCGCAGACCCATGTGCAGGTTGGTGCGGCCGGTATGACGCGCGACGACCCCGATTACTATGCCCTGTACGTCGGCAACCATGTGCTCGGAGGCAGCGGCCTGGTTTCGCGCATCAGCACGGAGATCCGCGAGAAGCGCGGTCTCGCCTACAGCGCCTACAGCTACTTCAGCCCGATGCGCGCCGCCGGCCCGTACACCCTGGGTCTGCAGACACGCGGGGACCAGGCGGCGCAGGCCGTGGATATCCTGGGCAGCACGCTCGCCGGCTTCATCAAGGACGGCCCCACCGCCGCGGAAATCACCGCCTCGAAGCGGAACATCACCGGCGGCTTTCCGCTGCGCATCGCCAGCAACAGCGGGATCGCGGGCAACCTCGCGATGATCGGTTTCTATGACCTGCCTCTCGATTATCTAGACCGCTTCAATGAACGCGTCGAGGCCGTCACGGCCGAGCAGATCCGGGATGCCTTCCAGCGCCGCGTGCATCCCGGCCGGATGGTGACGGTGACGGTTGGCACCAGCGCGCCCTAAACCAGGCGCCGCCGCAGGCGGCAGCGGGCGGCTGCGCATCATCGGCGGCCGGTGGCGCAGCCGGCGCATCGAATTCGCGGCCGCCGCGGGCGTGCGCCCGACCGCGGACCGCATCCGCGAGACCCTGTTCAACTGGCTGCGCGACATCATCCCGGGCGCGCGCTGCCTCGATCTTTATGCGGGCAGCGGCGCGCTCGGCTTCGAGGCGCTCTCGCGCGGCGCGCATCGAGTCGTCTTCGTCGATCAGGACGTGCGCGTCATCCAGCAATTGCAGGCCAACGCCGAATTGCTCGGGACGCAGGACGCGGAAATCGTCTGGTCCGATGCGCTGGAATACCTCGCGGCCTGCAGGAGCGGTCCGTTCGACGTGGTGTTCCTCGACCCCCCCTTCCGCGACGACGTGATCAAGGAAGCCTGCCTGAGCCTGGAACGTTACGGCCTGCTGTCCAGCCCGGCCTGGGTCTACCTGGAAACGGACCATCGGCTCCCGCCCCCCGGGTTGCCGGACAACTGGCGGCGGCTGCACGACAAATCCGCCGGGCAGGTCGCCTATCGCATGGCGCGCCGCGACGCCAAGGCCGGCTGAGGACGCACGCGCCGCGCGGATTTGCTGCTACACTTGCGATCAGCCGCCGCCAGTCCGCAGGGGAATCATGCAGCAGACCGCCATCTATCCGGGTACCTTCGACCCCATCACCCACGGCCATACCGATCTCGTCGAGCGGGCCACCCGCGTGTTCAACCGCGTGATCGTGGCCGTCGCCGCCAATCCGGTCAAGGCGCCGACCTTCACCCTGGCGGAGCGCATCGCCATGGCCGAGGCCGCGCTCGCCGGGCTCGGCGGAGTGGAGGTATGCGGTTTCGACCGCCTGCTGGTGGAATTCGCGCGCGAACGCCAGGCGTCGATCATCCTGCGCGGCCTGCGCGTGGTATCAGACTTCGAGTATGAATTCCAGCTGGCGGGCATGAACCGCAAGCTGGCGCCGGGCATCGAGACCCTGTACCTGATACCGGCGGAGCAGTACGCCTTCATCTCGTCCAGCCTGGTCAAGGAGATCGCCTCCCTCGGCGGCGACGTCTCCGCCTTCGTGCACGCCGATATCATGGCTGCGCTGTATAAAAAGATACGTTAAGCTGTCCCGTTCACCCCGCTGTCCAGTGTCATGAGGTTGCAGGATCATGTCATTAATCATCACCCATGAATGCATCAACTGCGATGTATGCGAACCCGAGTGCCCCAACGGCGCCATCTCGCAGGGTCCCGAGATCTATGTCATCGACCCCGCGCTGTGCACCGAGTGCATCGGTCACTTCGACAAGCCGCAGTGCGTCGAGGTCTGCCCGGTCGACTGCATCCCCAAGGATCCCGACCACGAAGAGACCCACGACCAGCTCCACCAGAAGTACCTCAAGCTGACCGGCAAGTCGGAATAACGCCGGCGTGACGTTGCCCGCCGCAGTTCCGCGCCTGCCAGTCCACGGAGGGGCGAAACGGTCCGGCGGCCCGGTGCCGCGCGGGCGCACTGCGCCTTGGTACGCACTTGCCGGCGTCCTTCTGTACATCGTGTCCGGCACCGGCGGACTGCCCGCCCGGGCCGCGGATACTTCCGTCCCGCCCGCGGCCGCCGTCGCCTCAGCCCATCCGCTCGCCACGCAAGCCGGCCACGAGATCCTGCAGGCCGGCGGCAACGCCTTCGATGCCGCAGTGGCGGTCGGCGCCATGCTGGCGGTGGTCGAGCCGACCGGCTCGGGTCTCGGCGGCGGCGGTTTCTGGCTGCTGCACCGGGCCGCCGACGGACGGGAAACCATGCTCGACGGCCGCGAGCGCGCGCCGATGGCCGCCGACCCCGCGATGTATCTGGGTGCCGACGGCGCGGTCATCCCCTCCGCGTCGATCGACGGCGCACTGGCGGCGGCCATACCCGGCACGCCGGCCGCGCTCGAGCATCTCGCCCGGCATTACGGGCGCCTGCCCCTGGTGCGGAGCCTGGCGCCCGCCATCCGCGCCGCCCGCGAGGGGTTCGCCGTCGATGCGCACTACCTCCGGCTGGCGCGCTTCCGAATCGAGGCGCTGCGCCGATCGCCCGCCGCCGCGGCCGTCTTTCTCGACCGTAACGAGGTGCCGGCGGAAGGCTTCGTCCTGCGTCAGCCGGATCTGGCCCAAGCGCTCGAGGCGATCGCCGAACACGGCCGCGAAGGCTTCTATGGCGGCGCGGTGGCGCGGCGCCTGGTCGAGGGCGTGCGCGCGGCAGGGGGGATCTGGACCCTGCGCGACCTTGCCGACTACCGTGTCGTCGAACGCGAACCGGTACGGGGCGAATACCGCGGCGTGCGCATCACCGCTGCGGCCCCGCCGTCCTCGGGCGGGATTGCGCTCGTCACCATGCTGAACATCCTCGCGGGATATCCGCTGGAGGAGCTCGCCGCCGCGGAGCGCAGCCACTTCGTCATTGAGGCCATGCGGCGGGCCTACCGCGACCGCGCCGTTTACCTCGGCGACCCGGACTTCGTCGAGATCCCGGCCGCGCAGCTGCTGAACCCGGCATACGCCGCCGGCCTGCGCAACGCCATACACCCCGAACGTGCCACGCCGAGCGCCCTGCTCCCTGGCATCGAGGCCGACGCAGCAGGGACGGACACCACCCACTTCTCCATCCTCGACCGCGCCGGCAACCGCGTCGCCGCGACGCTGTCGATCAATCTTCCCTTCGGCGCCGCGTTCGTCCCGCCCGGCACCGGCGTGCTGCTCAACGACGAGATGGACGATTTTTCCGTCAAGCCGGGGGTGGGAAACTCCTACGGCCTGATCGGCGCGCAGCCCAATGCCATCGCCGCGGGCAAACGCCCGCTCTCCAGCATGACGCCGACCTTCCTCGACGACGGCCGGAGGGTCGCCATCCTGGGCACGCCGGGCGGCAGCCGCATCATCACCATGGTGCTGCTGGCCGCCCTCGATTTCCAGCAGGGCGGCTCCCCGGAAGAATGGGTGAGCCGCAGGCGTTATCACCACCAGTATCTGCCGGACGCCGTCAGCTACGAGCCGGGCGCCTTCAGCGCGGACGAGGCCGCCGCCCTGGCTGCGCTCGGCCACCACCTCGAGGAGCGCACGCGCCCCTACGGCAACATGCAGGCGATCCTGTGGGACCGCGCGGGCAACCGCGTCAGCGCCGCGAGCGACCCGCGCGGCGGCGGGGCCGCCGAAACGCGCTGACACACATCCCCGGCGTCACAGTTCGTAGTCGTAGTCGATGGTGAGGGGGGCGTGGTCGGAGAAGCGCTCGTCCTTGTAGATGGAAACCTGCCGCACCCGCTCCTTCAGCCCGGGGGAGATCACCTGGTAATCGATGCGCCAGCCCACGTTCTTCGCCCAGGCCTGCCCGCGGTTGGACCACCAGGTGTACTGGTCCGCCTGCTGATTGACGACGCGGAAGGCGTCGACGAATCCGAGCGGGCCGAACAGCGCGTCCATCCAGGCGCGCTCTTCGGGCAGGAAACCTGAGTTCTTCTGGTTGCCGCGCCAGTTCCTGATGTCCAGCCTGGTGTGCGCGATGTTCCAGTCCCCGCAAATCACATACTCGCGTTTGCGGCGGCGGAATCCCTTCAGCACCGGAACGAAACGTTCCAGGAAATCGAACTTCACCGCCTGGCGCTCCTCGCTGCTGGAGCCGGAGGGCAGATAGAGCGTGATCACGCTGAGCGGACCGAAATCGGCCTGGAGAAAGCGCCCCTCGCGATCCATGTCCGGCCATCCCAGCCCCATGGTCACCCGGTCCGGCTCGCGCCGGCTGTAGAGGGCCACGCCGCTGTAGCCCTTTTTCTCCGCGTCGTGGTAATAGGCGAAATAGCCTGCCGGCCGCAGCACCTCATCGCTCAGCTGATGCTCCTGCGACTTGGTCTCCTGCAGGCAGACCACGTCCGCCCCTTGCCCGGCCAGCCATGCGAAGAATCCCTTGCGGGCCGCCGAGCGGATACCGTTGGCATTCAGAGTAATGATGCGCATCACTGTCACCCGTTCCGTGTGTCGAAGACATCGATGATACTGGAGCCCGCGCGCGCGGTGAATTTGGCTGAGCCGCGGTTATTCACCCGCCCACTTGACATCCACGGATTTCACCCCACACTAGGCACATCAGCGCTCCCGTCGCGGGAGCAGGGGGATGGAAACGGTCGGCAACAACCGTCAAGCATCCGCATCATCGGGACTGACCCGGCAACAGCGCTCACATCGCTGCAGCACGGATCAGAACTCCCGGGGACGATCTACCCTCCGCGCGCGCCTCTTCAGCGCCGGTATCTCACCGCAACTCTCCTTTCACGCACATGCATGCGTCGCCGGCGTGTACCGCCGCGCGCAACAACCGGCGTTTATCCCCGGGCAGGGATGTCCCGCGGGAAAACCGGCGCCGCCCGCCGGATATGATGCGGGCGGCACCGCGGTCCTTCCGATCAGGCGGGACGCACGCGACACACCGGGCGTACAGCCAGGGAGGCTGTCGCCCGTTCCAAATCCGCACCACTTCCGGAAATCACGCCGCCAGGGCGCCGCGGGCTCGCGACACGAACGGAAACGGATGCCCGTGCGCGAACGCGCGGCCGTCAGGAAGCGGCCCGACACGGAGAATGAAGCGGCGTCACAGCTGCTTTTTTATGCCCATAACAAAACCGTCACGACGGGTGGAGGGATATGACACATGATCACGATCGCCATAGCCAATCAGAAAGGCGGATGCGGCAAAACAACCACCGCCATCAATCTGGCCGCCGCGCTGGGGCGCAACAGCCAGCGCGTGCTGCTCGTCGACACGGATCCCCAGGGACACGCCTCGCTGGGGCTGGGACAGCGCTGCGAGAATGTGAGCGGGCTGTACGAGGTGCTCATCCAGGAGGCGACGCTCAGCGAGGTCATCATCCCCGATGTCGCGCCGGGACTCGACCTGGTGCCGTCCACCATCTCGCTCGCCGCGGTCGAACACCTGCTGGGGGACATGCCGCGCCGCGAGCGTCAACTCGTACAGCATCTGGAAAGCCTGCCCCTGAAGTACGACTTCATCATCATCGACTGTCCGCCCACGCTCGGCCTGCTCTCGTTCAACGCGCTGCGCGCCGCGGACCTGGTGCTGATCCCGGTCGAGATGAGCGTGTTCGCGCTGGACGGGATCGACCGGCTGCGCGAAACCATCGACCTGCTGGCGGAAAAATACGAACTCGACATCCCGGTGCGGATACTGCCCAACCTGGTCGATCACCGTACCCGCTTCACGCAGGATGTCCTGCGCCAGCTTAATGAACGCTTCGGCGATGAAATCCTCCCGGTCAACATTCACTATACCGTGCGTCTGAAGGAGGCCGCGGCGCGGGGTATGCCGATCATGGACCATCGGCCCGGCTCGGTGGCGAGTGAAAATTATCTCACGCTCGCCGCCGAGATCCTGCGCCGCTACGCGCAGACCTCCGCGGCCGCCGTGCCCGCGGCCGGCCGCACGGATCGGCCGCAGGCGATGGACAGGCCCGTCCACCCCGCCATGCCTGTCACGGAGGCAACGGAAGACGTGGAGGAAATCAGCCTGGTCTTCCAGGGTCCCGCCGGGCTCGACATCCGGCTCGCCGGCGACTTCAACGGATGGGTGCCGGACCGTGACGTCACGACGGAACGCCACGGCGATGTGCTGACCAAAACCCTGCGCCTGCGCCCCGGACGCTATCAATACCGCCTGATCGTCAACGGGGATTGGCGCGCAGATCCCACCAATCCGCGTTTCGTGACCAATGAATACGGTGAGATCAATTCCGTGCTCGAAGTGGAGCATACCCGCCACCTGGCAACCGTCTGACGCGGGGATGAACCGGGAGGCCGGCGAAACCGGGTCGAGGGCGCGGTTGCGCCGGATCAGCGGCCACTTCCTCAGCGAGGATCGTGAGCCTGTGCGGATCGCCGTGTTCGGAGATCCGGCTGACCCCTGCGCCCTGCCGGTCGACGGCCTCGCCCGCGCACTTGCCGTGCGCGGCGCCGCGGTCGCCGTCGACGACACGATCTCGGGAGTGGTCACCCTGGTCCGTCCGGCCCCCGACGGCGCCCGGGCCGGCGCGATCGAAATGCCCCCGCGAACGGGTTTCGAGGGGCTGCTGGCAAGGCTGCGCTGCGACCTGCCCCCAGAACTGATGCTCGTCACGGCATCACCGGCCGCAGCGGTCCCCTGCACCCTCGCCCTGTTCAGCGTACCTGTGCAAACTCGCGGCATGCGCTCAGCCTATCTCGCGCTCAAGACGCTCGCGCGGCACGATACCGCGCCCTTGGTCGGCGCAACGCTCACCGGGGCACGCACCCGCGGCGAGGCCGCAGAGGGCTTCATGCGCTTCGCCTCCGCCACAGAGCGCTTCCTCGGCATCAGGGTCGCCAGCTATTCGTATACCGCCGCCGGGTCGGCACGCGCCGCGGATGGCGCCGTGCTGGATAATATCGCGCGCATGCTGCTGGCTGACCTGTGTTCTGCGGACGACCACCGTGACACCGACGGCGATCCGGGGCCGCCGTCCGCGTACAACAAGGAACAACCATGGGCATACAGCTGAAAACCATCGCACTGACCTCGGATGAGATCCTGCAGGAGCTCGTCACGGACACGCTGCCGCAGATCCTCGGAGAATCCTTTGAGCTGATCACAAACGACCTTCCGTTCGAAGGCAACCACCTGCTGTGCCTGGACGCGGACAAACACCCCGCGGTCGTGTCCTACGACGGTCGCGACGGCGGGCGCGCCCTGCTTGCGGGGCTCGCAGTTATCGAGGGACTTTCCGACAACCGCGGCATGCTGTACCGGCTCTACCCCGCCCTTTTCCGTGGCCATCCGCCGGGCAACGGCGCCGGCTTCCGCAGCGAGGATCTCCGCCTCATCGTCCTCGCCCCCTTGGCGCTGCCCGGCATGGCCTATCTGAAACACGCCTTTCCCGCGCTGACCGCCCGCACCTTCCGCATCCTGGAGGTGGACGGCAATATCGGCCTGCTGATCGAGGCGCCGCAGCACGACGCAGGAGACGTCGCCGCCGGTACCGACGTCCCGGCGCCGGCCGCCCCGTTCCGCGGCGGCGTCGCGGAGCAGCCGACCCTGTCCGCGCAGGAAGAACGCTACTTCGCAGACACCTGATCACGCCGCGCACGCGACTGCGCGGCGACATCCCGGTTTCCCCGCCGGCGGCGGATCGCTACAATAGCGCCCACATCTCATGCAGGAGCGGTCGATGCAGGATTATCAGCAGGCGTTTCTCGACTTCGCCATCGCGCGCGGCGTACTGCGCTTCGGCGAGTTCACCCTCAAGTCGGGCCGCCTGAGCCCGTACTTCTTCAACAGCGGACTGTTCGACGACGGCGACGCCATCGCCGAACTCGGGCGCTACTACGCGGCGGCGATCCGCGGCTCCGGCCTTGCCTTCGACATGCTGTACGGCCCCGCCTACAAGGGCATCCCGCTGGTGGTCGCCACCGCGATCGCGCTCAGCGACCGCCACGGCGTCAACGTCCCCTACGCCTTCAACCGCAAGGAGGCCAAGGACCACGGCGAGGGCGGCATCATCGTCGGCCGCGCGCTCGCGGGCCGCGTGCTGATCATCGACGACGTGATCTCGGCCGGCACCTCGGTGCGCGAATCGGTGGACATCATCCGCCACGCCGGCGCGACCGTCGCCGGCGTCGCCATCTCGCTCGACCGCCAGGAACGCGGCAAGCACGCGCAGTCCGCCATCCAGGAGGTCGAGACGCAGTTCGGCATCAAGGTCGTCAGCATCGCCAACCTCGACACGCTGATCCGCTATCTGTCAAAGCGCGCCGATCTCGGGCCGGTGCTGGAGCGGATCGAGGATTATAGGAAACAGTACGGCGCAAAAGGCGCAGCCTGAGGAAATCGATAGTAGCCCGGATGAAGGCGCAGAGCGCCGGAATCCGGGAGTATTTACTAAGTCCATTCCCGGATTCCGCTACGCTTCATCCGGGCTACGTAACTCCGCATCAGCGTCGCAGGTCGGGCTGAATTAAATGAAGCCAAACATCCTGCCATCGATCGCAGCCAGCAGTTCTATCACGTTGCAAATGTTGGGCTTCAAAAAAACGTTCAGCCCAACCTATGCTTGCTAACTATTTAGTCTTCCCCGAATGCTATCTTCTAAAAGAACTATAAATAGAAAACAACATCACAGCAAAAGCAAACAGCGTTATTATACTGAACAATATTTTTACAAAGAACCGACCAAGCAAATCCTCATACTTACCTATATACCTCCATACAATTCCCGTGTTGCTCCTGTCTCTTAGGTAATTCGAAAACTCGAACATGAACAATAGAGCATAAAAAACGCTGCTATCTGAGATATTACGGGTTTGCCAAAAACAACGGATATTAAAAATGCCGCCAGCAAAAGCAGAAAAACCACTTAGTCTTTTTGATTCATATGGGCGGTAATATAATTCATTTAAAATAATGCGAGGCGCTGTAATTTTAGTTTAGTTTGAGCCTACTTTTATCCCATCACCAACTTCACCCCCACCAGCAGCGTCACCACCTCGAACGCGCGCTTGATCAGGCGGTTGCCCTGCGCGACCGCGATGTGGGCGCCGAGATAGCCGCCGACGAGTGAACCGAGCAGCAGCGCGGGCAGCCAGTCCCAGCGGACCGCCGCCTGCATGCCGAGGACAAGCGCACCGGCGCCGTTCCAGAACAGTCCGACCAGGATCAGGGTATAGGCCACCGCGCGCTTGTAATCCAGCCCGAACCAGCGCACCAGCCACAGGGTGACGAACAGTCCCGTGCCCGAGGAGAGTGAGCCGTTGACCACGCCGATCGCGAACAGTGCGCCGCCGCCGATCAGGTAGCCCTGCCGGTCGCGGTGCTGCGGGCGGTGCTCCTGGCCGAGACCCGGGCTGAACCAGGAGTATATCCCCAGGGCCATGGTGAGCAGACCGAGCGTTATCTGCGCCACCCGGTCGGGTACCTGGAGGATCAGCCGGGTCCCCAGCACCACCCCCGGCAGCCCGGTTGCCAGGATGAACACGGCCAGGCGCCGCTCCAGCCCGCCGGCCTTCAGGTAGCGCAGCGTCGCGCCGATACCCAAGGCGACGGTTGCAATCTTGTGTGTCGCTAGCGCCGTACCGAAGGGCAGACCGAGGAAGATCAGCGCCGGCAGCTGGATCAGCCCGGCCCCGCCCCCGGACAACGCCGAAAACAGGTTCGCCAGGAGCGAAATGACAAACAAGACCAGCTGGCTCAGCCAGTCCATGGCACATACTCAGATGAAGTCATCGCATCGTCCACCCACCACAGCGCCGGCCCGTTCGTGCATCCCCGACATAAGTCGGCCGTACCGGAGCATATCCCGGCGGTTCCGCGCGGCGCCGATCGTATTGTGTCTGTACCTGGCCGCCCCCGCGGCACTGGGCGCCTCCTATAAATGGACCGACGAGCAGGGCCGCGTTCATTACGGCGATACCATCCCGCCGGCGGACATCCACCGTCCCCACGAGAAGCTGGACAAGCAGGGACTGGTAGACAGGAAGGTCGACGCAGCGCCGAATCCGACGCAGCGCGCGGAACTGCGCCGGCGCACTCAGGAACAGGCGGCGGAACAGGAGGAGGCCCGTCGGCGCGAGATCCGCGACCAGTTTCTGATCGAGACCTACCAGGACACCACCCAGGTCAAGGCGGCATACGACGCCAAGCTCGCCAGCATCGACTCCTCCATCAGCCTCGCCACCTCGGTGGTGGATAAACTGACCACACGCCGCGCGGCCCTCGCCAGGAATGCCGCCGCCAATGAACGCGGCGGCGAGGCGACGCTCAAGCTGCAGCAGGGTATCCGCGACATCGACCAGCAGCTCGAGCACCAGCGCAACTACATCGAGGAACGCCGCAGCGAGCGGCGCAGCCTCGAGCAGACCGCCGCGCAGGACATCGCCCGCTTCGAGCAGCTGCAGGCCGAACAGCTCGAGGCGCAGCGCGCCGGGAACCCCTGATCCTGCGCGGGGATCAGCGCCGGATCAGCGTCCCCACGCCCTCGTCGGTGAACACCTCCAGCAGCACCGCATGCTCGACCCGGCCGTCGATGATGTGGGCGCTTTGCACCCCGCCCTGCACGGCCTCCAGCGCGCAGCGCACCTTGGGCAGCATGCCGCCGTAGATGGCGCCCTCGGCGACCAGGCGGTCGACGTCATGGGCGTTGATGCGCGATACGAGCTGTTCGCTCTTGTCCAGCACCCCGCGCGTATTGGTCAGCAGGATAAGCTTCTCAGCCTTCAGCACCTCGGCCACCTTGCCCGCCACCAGGTCGGCGTTGATGTTGTAGGACAGGCCGTCCTCGCCCAGCCCGATCGGCGCGATCACCGGGATGAAATCGCTCTTCACCAGCATGTTGATGACGTTGGCGTTGATGCTCGCGACCTCGCCGACATGGCCGATGTCGATGATCTCCGGCGCGTTCATCTCGGGCGCCTGGCGCGTGAACACCATCTTCCTCGCCTGGATCAGTGAACCGTCCTTGCCGGTCAGCCCGACCGCGGTGCCGCCGTGGCGGTTGATTAGGGCGACGATCTCCTTGTTCACGAGCCCGCCCAGGACCATCTCCACCACGTCCATGGTCTCGCTGTCGGTCACGCGCATGCCGTCGACGAACTGGCTCTGCTTGCCGATCCGCTCGAGCAGGCGTCCGATCTGCGGTCCGCCGCCGTGCACCACGACCGGATTCATGCCGACCAGCCGCATCAGCACCACGTCGCGGGCGAAACCGCTCTTGAGCCGTTCGTCGACCATGGCATTGCCGCCGTACTTGATCACGATGGTCTTGCCGGCGAAGCGCCGGATATAGGGCAGCGCCTCGGTCAACACCCGGGCGATGTTCATGGCGGAATCGGTATTCAGAGTCATGGACGCGCGTCTCCGCTGATCAGCCGGGCGGGCCGCCGCGGCCCGCCTGAGCGGATATTAAACCATGGCCCCATGCACGCATACAGCCGGCTCAGAAGGGCAGCACGAGCGCGGGGTCGATCGCGAACAGGGCGCGCCGGAACGCCTCCTGCACGCGCCCGAGGGCGGCGGCATCATCGGCCTCGAAGCGGATGATGAGGCAGGGCGTAGTGTTCGAGGCGCGCACCAGGCCCCAGCCATCGGGGAAATCGGCGCGCAGGCCGTCTATGGTCGACAGCTTCGCGCCGGGGAAACGGGTCGCGGCGAGAAACCTCTCCATGAACGCATGGTGCATCCCCTCGGTGAAATCCACCCGCAGTTCCGGCGTCGACACCGCGTCGGGCAGCCCGGCGAAGACCTCGGCCGCGGGGCGCGGCTGTCCCGCCAGGATCTCCAGCAGGCGCGCGGCCGTGTAGAGGGCGTCGTCGAAGCCGTACCAGCGTTCCTTGAAGAAGATGTGCCCGCTCATCTCGCCGGCGAGCGGCGCACCGGTCTCTTTCATCTTGGCCTTGACGAGCGAATGCCCGGTGCGCCACATCAGCGGGCGGCCGCCGTGCTCCTCGATCACGCGCGCCAGGTGGCGCGAGCACTTCACGTCGAAGATGATCTCGGCGCCGGGATTGCGTCCGAGCACGTCGATGGCATACAGCATCATCTGCCGGTCCGGCCAGATCACCCGTCCCGTGCCGTCGATCACGCCCAGGCGGTCGCCGTCGCCGTCGAAGGCCAGACCGAGGTCCGCCTTGTGCTCCCTGACGGCCTGGATCAGGTCCGCCAGGTTTTCCGGCTGGCTCGGATCGGGGTGATGATTGGGGAAATTTCCGTCCACCTCGCAGAACAGTTCGATCGGCCGGCACCCCAGTGCGCGCAGCAGATCGGGGCGATCGCCCCGGCGACCCCGTTGCCGCAGTCCACCACCAGCTTGAGCGGGCGCTTGAGACTGACATCGCCGGCGACGCGCTGGATATAGTCTGCGCCGATGGCATGCGTGCGGTAACCGCCTTCACGCTCGCCTGCGATCAGGTCACCCGATTCGATGCGGAGACGCAGACGCTGGATGTCATCACCCGCCAGGGTCTCGCCGCCGATCATGATCTTGAAGCCGTTGTACTCGGGCGGATTGTGGCTGCCCGTCACCATCACGCCCGAACCGGCGCCGAGCGTGTGCGCGGCGTAATACAGCAGAGGCGTCGGCGCCAGTCCGATGTCGATGACATCGGTGCCGGTGGCACGCAGTCCGCGGCTGAGCGCGGCGAGAAAGCCCGGACCGGACAGGCGGCCGTCCCGCGCCACCGCCACGGCGGACAGGCCGCGCGCGCGCGCCTCGCTGCCGATGGCGCGGCCGATCGCATACACGATATCCTCGTCGAGCGTCTGTCCGACGATGCCGCGTATGTCATAGGCCTTGAATATCGAGGCGGACAATGCGGGCAATTCGGTCACCCGGATGCCGCTGTCCTCCTGTGTCGATTTACCCTGTACCATTTCCGCTCCCCCAGCTTCACTGCCTTCCGGCGGAGAACCCGCCGCGATACGTTCGATCACCGGCGCGAATTCGCGCAAGGCCACCTGATACTGGTCGCGCACGGCACCGCGCCGCCACACATCATACGCCGCCGACTCGACCGTGCGCAGATCGCGTGAGAGCGCGCGTGCCAGCAGCCTGAAACCACCATAGAAGGCCAACCCCAGCAGCGCCAGCGCCGCGACCGCGACGGCCGCCACGGCGGCCCTCAGCCCAGCCGCTCCGGGCGCGGGCAGCGGCCAGTAGCTGAGCCGCCAACGCGTCCCGTCCAGCTCGACGTCCCGCGCCGCCGCCTGCCGCGGCTGTGCACCCGCGGTGCGCGCCAGCACCAGCATGCTGCCGTCGCCCAGGGCCTGCTGCAGTTCCACGTATCCGGCGACCAACCGCATCGCCTGCAGCGGTGCCTGAATGATGTCCACGTCGAGCGAGACCAGCAGGCTGCCGGCCAGTGTACTATCGCTCCCGGAAGGGCGTACCGGCACCACGATGTCGAAGTGCTGATCCGGGCTCTGGAACAAATGGACTTCGAGCAGCGGCGGGATGCGCTCGGTTTCCATGCGCGCGATCAGTTCGAGATCAGCGAAACCGAGCTGGGGAAAGGCGCCCGCGGGCGGCAATTCGCTGCCGGCGACGGTCAGGCTGACACGGGTGGCGCCGGGGATCAGGCGGGCGATCTCCTGTTCACGCGCGCGCCGTTCCAGCGCGTCACCGTCCTGCAGAACCCGCAGCGTCTCCGTTTCACCTGCGAAGGCCTCCACCTGGCGGCGGAGGTCCCCGAACCGCGTGTTCAACTGTCGCTGCAGGGCGTCGAGTTCGACGGCGGCGGCTCGCGCCTGCTGGTCGGCCAGCACGCGTGTCACCCTTTCGACGGCGAAATAGGCCGTCACGCCGAGCGCCAGCGCCGCGGCGGCGAACAATCCCGCAGCACAGCGGGCCAGGCTAAGCGTGTACCGGCGCGGCTCCGCCGCGCCGCCGGGGCGGGATTCAAGCATGAGAATGCCGGTTGCCTGTCATGCGGGTAGACCCGGGGCCGGGGCGGTCAATTGCGGCCGGAATGACCGAAACCGCCGGCACCACGATCGCTGAGTTCGAACTCATCCACGATTTCGAAATCCGCCTTCACGACCGGGACAAACACCATCTGGGCGATACGCTCGCCGACAATGATGGAAAACGGCTCGCGTCCGCGGTTCCAGCAGGAGACGAAGACCTGCCCCTGGTAATCGGAATCGATCAGGCCGACCAGATTGCCCAGCACGATGCCATGCTTGTGTCCAAGACCGGAACGCGGCAGCAGTACGGCGGCGACGTTGTCGTCGTCGATGTGGATCGCGAGCCCGGTCGGAATCAGGTGCGTCTCGCCCGGCCGGATCTCGAGCGGCTCGTTGAGACATGCGCGCAGGTCCATGCCCGCCGCCCCCGCGGTCATGTACTCCGGCAGAGGAATCTCATTGCCCAGGCGGGCATCAAGAATCTTCAGCTGCACCTTGTGCATGATATCTCTCCGCTATGTGCTTGATGATGTCGCGCGCCAGCTTCTGCTTGGATGCGCGCGGCAGGTCCGCCTGCCCCCCGTGCCAGAACACGGTCACCTCGTTGTCATCGGCTTCAAAACCGACGCCTTCCCGCCCGACCAGATTGGCGATCACCATATCCAGCCCTTTGGACTGCAGCTTCACCCGGGCATTGCGCGCCAGGTCTTCGGTCTCCGCGGCGAAGCCCACCATGAAGGGGGCGTTGGGCAATGCGGCGACCTCGGCCACGATATCCGGCGTACGCTCCAGCTCTAACACCGCGGACATCTCGTCCTTCTTCAGCTTGCGCGCGGCGACGTTGACCGGGCGATGGTCCGCGACCGCCGCGGCGGAGATAAACACATCGCAATCCGCATGTTCGAGCACACGGCCGCGCATCTCCGCGGCCGAAGTCACCTCGATGCGGCGGACCCCCGCGGCGAGCGCCTGGTCGACAGGTCCGCTGATCAGGGTAACGCGCGCGCCCGCCTCCAACGCCGCATTGGCCAGGGCGTAACCCATCTTGCCCGAGCTGCGGTTGGACAGAAAGCGTACCGGGTCGATCGCCTCCCGCGTCGGCCCTGCGGTCACCAGCACTGTCAGGCCCTGCAGGCGGCCGGACTGGAACAGCCCGGCGGTCAACCCGGCCAGTTCCTCGGGCTCCAGCATGCGCCCGGGGCCGGTCTCGCCGCAGGCCTGGTCACCGCTGCCGGGACCGAACAGGCACACGCCGCGACTCCCGAGTGTCGCCACGTTGGCACGCGTGGCCGGATGTTCCCACATCACACGGTTCATCGCCGGCGCCAGCGCCAGCGGTGCGGTGCTCGCCAGGCACAGGGTGGACAGAAGATCGTCGGCCAGCCCGGCGGCGAGCTTGGCGATCTGGTGGGCGGAGGCGGGCGCGATCAGGATCAGGTCCGCCCAGCGCGCCAGCTCGATGTGTCCCATCACGGTCTCGTCCTCGGGATCGAGGTGACGCGTGTGAACGCGGCGACCCGACACCGCCTGCAGGGTCAGTGCAGTGATGAATTGGGCGCCGGCGCGCGTGAGGACGACCTCCACCTCGGCGCCATCGGCGCGCAGCCGGCGCACGAGGTCGGGGATCTTATAGGCGGCGATGCTGCCGCTGACCCCGAGCAGGATCTTTTTATTTGCCAGACGCATACGGTATCGCTAAGCTTTGAAGCCGGACCGGGCGGAACGCGCCCGGGGGCCCATTAAGATAGCATTTAATCGCGCTGGGCGCGCGGGGATCCGGCCGCGGGATGCGACCGCCGCACAGCCTTTTCAGGACGACAAGGAGTGTCGACCATGGCGATCCCTCATTGGCCTGCATCCGAGCGGCCGCGTGAAAAGCTATGCGCGCAGGGCCCGGCCAGCCTGTCCGATGCCGAACTGCTGGCGATCCTCCTGCGCACCGGCGTGCGCGGCAAGACGGCCGTGGACGTCGCGCGCGAGCTGTTGCTCGAGTACGGGGGTCTGCGCGCCCTGCTCGAGGCGGACCGTGCACGGCTGTGCCGCAGTCCCGGACTCGGACTCGCCAAGTATGTACAGCTCCAGGCCATGCTCGAGCTCGGCAGGCGACACCTGCGCGAAACCCTGACGCGCGGTGACGCGCTCAGCAATCCCTCCGATACCAAGAACTACCTGATGGCGCAACTGCGCGACCGCCCCCATGAGATCTTCGCCTGCCTGTTCCTGGACACGCGCCACCGCGTGATCGCCTTCGAGGAAATGTTCCGCGGCACCATCGACGGGGCGAGCGTGCATCCGCGCGAGATCGTCAAGCGGGCCCTGAGCTATAACGCCGCCGCGCTCATCCTCGCCCACAACCACCCGTCCGGGGTGGCCGAACCGAGCCAGTCCGACCAGCGCCTGACCCAGCGCCTGCGTGACGCCCTCCATCTGGTGGATATCCGGGTGCTCGATCACCTCGTGATCGGGGACGGCAGGGTGGCTTCATTCGCCGAGTTGGGCCTGTTGTAAACAGCCTATCGCGATTTTTATAACCATATGATCCTGAAAGATATATCCAAACAACCCCGACGACACACTTGTGGCCGGCGCGGCGATTTGATATAAAGCTCCGTTTCCGTCGTTCATCGGGAGAGATGTCATGTCCAGGGTTTGTCAGATTACCGGGAAGCGGCCAATCGTCGGCAATAACGTTTCCCACGCCAACAACAAGACGAAGCGCCGCTTTCTGCCCAACCTGCAGACGCACCGTTTCTGGGTCGAGAACGAGCAGCGCTGGATCAAGCTGCGTGTCAGCACCCAGGGCATGCGCATCATTGACAAGCAGGGTATTGATAACGTCCTCGCCGATATCCGCGGCCGCGGCGTCAAGGTATAAGGGGCACAATCATGCGTGAAAAGATCAAGCTAGCGTCCTCGGCCGGCACCGGGCACTTCTACACCACGACCAAGAACAAGCGCACCATGCCGGACAAGATGGAGATCAAGAAGTTTGATCCGGTCGTGCGCAAGCACGTCGTCTACAAGGAAACCAAGCTGAAATAAGCTCTGCGCCGCAGCGCCGTGGACATAAAAAAACCCGCACCGCGGGTTTTTTTATGTCCACGGCGACCGAACCGATCACGCCGGCACGGGGCGCATCGAATAGCTGCGCAGCACGCAAACGAAATCCTGCAGGGCATGGATGCCCGAGGCCTCGGCCTGGCGGCACCACTCCTGCAGCGCGTGCAACAGGTGCTCGTTCGACTCCGCAGAGCGGCGCCACAGGGACTGCAGACGCTGCTTGAAACGGTATACCGTCTCCAGCCGCTGACTGTCACTCAGTATCGACTCCAGCTGGCGCTGGGCCTGTTCATCAATGAGCGTTTCGTCCCGCATCAGCAGGCGGCGAGCCTTCCGCAGCAACGGTCTCGCCGCGCCGGCGGCCCCGCGCATTTCATCACGGTGTACACGCTTCAGCACATCGCGCCCATAGCGCGACATGACCTGGAACCGGTTGTTGATGATCGCGGCCAGGGTGTCCATGTCCACGGCTGATTTGCTCGGATCGAGCAGCGGCCGCGCCGCAACCTTGCGCACTCGAGCCAGACGGAACAGCCCCAGCAGGCGTATGTACAGCCAGCCGATGTCGAACTCCCACCATTTGGATGACAGCCGCGCCGATGAGGCGAAGGTGTGGTGGTTGTTGTGCAGCTCCTCTCCGCCGATCAGGATGCCCCAGGGCACGATATTGGTCGATGCATCGGGCACCTCATAGTTGCGGTAACCCCACCAGTGCCCGAGGCCGTTGATGATGCCTGCGGCGAAGACCGGGATCCACAGCATCTGTATGCCCCATACTGCAATGCCCGCAATACCGAACAGGAGCAGATCGATCAGAAGCATCAAGCCGATGCCGAGCGCGCTGTGCGGAGTGTAGAGCCTGCGCTCGATCCAGTCGGCCGGGGTTCCATGCCCGTACTTGTCCAGCGTCTCGCGGTTTGCCGACTCGGCCTTGTACAGCTCAGCCCCCTCCAGCAGCACTTTTTTGATGCCGCGCACCTGCGGGCTGTGCGGATCCTCCGCAGTCTCGCACTTGGCGTGGTGTTTGCGGTGGATGGCCACCCATTCCTTGGTCACCATGCCGGTGGTCAGCCACAGCCAGAAACGGAAGAAATGGCTGACGACCGGGTGCAGCTCCAGCGCGCGGTGGGCCTGGTGGCGGTGCAGATAGATGGTGACTCCGGCGATCGTGACGTGAGTCAGTACCAGTGCCGCCAGCAGCGACAGCCAGAGAGAGAAATCCGTAATCCCGTCGATCATGTGGAAACAAGCCTCCAGTGTTTATTGATCACGGAGGGGGTCGCCGCCGTCGGGCACCGCATCCACCGTGGATTGACAGTATTATATGGGCGCGGGTGACTGCTTTCACCCAGTTACTTCGTGGATTTCGTGTATCTCACTGATCAGGTGCGATATTCCGCGTTGATGCGCACGTAATCATAGGAAAAATCGCAGGTCCAGACTCGGGCCTGCGCGTGGCCGCGCGCGAGTGCGATCCGTATCGTGATCTCGCTACCCTGCATGACCTGGCGACCCTGCTCCTCGGTGTAGTCGGGCGCCCGCCCCCCGCCGCGCACAATACAGACCTCGTCCAGATAGATGGATACACCATCGACGTCGAAATCTGCAAGACCGCTGCGTCCCACCGCGGCGAGAATGCGGCCCCAATTGGGATCGCTGGCGAAAAACGCAGTCTTCACCAGGGGGGAGAGGGCCACCGCGTACCCGACGGCGCGGCATTCTTCCCGGTCCCTGCCTTCGACCACTTCTACAGTTATGAATTTGGTCGCGCCCTCCGCGTCACGCACGATGGCCTGCGCAAGCCCCGCGCACACCTCTGTAATCGCCTCGCGCAGCACAGGGAAACGCTCGTCGTCCTCCGTGGACAGCGCCGGGGCGGATGACGTCCCCGTGGCAAGCAGGATGCAGGCGTCGTTGGTGGAGGTATCACCGTCGACCGTGATGGAGTTGAACGATTCCTCCGCCGCCGCCCGCAGGCAGCGACGGAGCAAGTCTGGGTTCACCCGGGCGTCGGTCGCAACGAAGGCCAGCATGGTGGCCATATCGGGATGGATCATGCCGGCACCCTTGGCGATCCCTGTAACCGTCACGGCATGTCCTCCGAGCTGTACGCGGCGTGACACGCCCTTGGGTACGGTGTCCGTGGTCATGATGCCGGCGGCCGCGTCCCCCCATCCGTCCGCGCGCAACGCCGCCAATGCGGCGGGCAGGCCCTGAATGATGCGGTCGACCGGCAACGGCTCGCCGATCACGCCGGTGGAGAACGGCAGCACCTCGGCGGGATCGCACCCGGCCTGCGCCGCAAGTGCGGCACAGCATTCCTCGGCACCCCGCAGGCCTGCCGGGCCGGTACCGGCATTGGCATTTCCGGTATTGATCAGTAGATACCGCGGCATGCGCCCCGCCAGGTTGCCGCGCGCAACGGTCACCGGCGCGGCACAGAAGGCGTTGCGCGTAAATATCGCGGCGCAGTCGGTGCCCGGCGCGATCTCGACCACGACGAGATCGCGCCGCCCGGTTTTGCGAATACCCGCCGCCGTGGTGCCTATACGGATACCGCCTACTGCGTACAGCGGCGGCAATTCGCCGGACAAGCCTACAGCCATGGTTGAGTCACCGGGGTCGCCTCGGCCGAAGAGAAGAACAGACGATAGAGAAAAGGGGATGGATATTCAAGCCGGCGCGCGCGAATCCGGAGGCGACCGGCGCGTGCCGGCTTTCACTCAAGCCGGCCGTGGCACTGCTTGTATTTCTTGCCCGATCCGCACGGGCAGGGGTCATTGCGCCCGAGCTTGGGCCCCTGGCGCACGAAGGGTTGCACAGCCGGCTCGACAGGGTCGCTGGCTGTGGCTGCTCCACCGCCGTCACCGCCCGCAGACGCGAGCGCGCTCGCTTCGGCGTGCTGGAATTGCATGCGGGCGTGGGAGCGGCGCTGCTCCTCGACTGCCTGCACGTCCTCCTCCGCGCGCACCTGGACGCGGGACAGGATCGTGACCACCTCCTGTTTGATGCGCTCCAGCATGGCGCTGAAAAGCTCGAAGGCCTCGCGTTTGTATTCCTGCTTGGGATTCTTCTGCGCGTAACCGCGCAGGTGGATACCCTGGCGCAGATGGTCCATGGTGGCGAGGTGGTCCTTCCAGTTGCTGTCCAGCACCTGCAGCATGACTGCCTTCTCGAACTCGCGCATGACCTTCGCGCCCGCCATCTGTTCCTTATCCGCGTATGCGCGTTCCAGCTCGCCGAGGATGCGTTCGCGCAGGGTCTCCTCGTGCAGGCTGTCGTCCCCGGCCAGCCATGCGGCGACGGGGAGATGCAGCCCGTACTCTTGCTCCAAGGCTTTTTCCAGACCGGGAATGTCCCACAGCTCGTCCAGGCTCTGCGGCGGAATGTAGACGTCGATGAAACCGTTGACCACGTCCCGGCGCAGGGTATGGATGGTCTCGGAGATGTCCGCCACCTCCATCAGCTCGTTGCGCTGCTCATAGATCACGCGGCGCTGGTCGTTCGCGACGTCGTCGTACTCGAGCAGCTGCTTGCGGATGTCGAAATTGTGGCCTTCGACCTTGCGCTGGGCGCCTTCGATCGCCTTGGTCACCCACGGGTGCTCGATCGCCTCGCCTTCCTGCATGCCGAGCTTCTGCATCAGCGCGGCGACGCGCTCGGAGGCGAAGATGCGCATCAGGTTGTCCTGCAGCGACAGGTAGAACCGGCTGGAGCCGGGATCGCCTTGACGTCCGGAACGGCCGCGCAGCTGGTTGTCGATGCGGCGCGATTCGTGTCGTTCCGTGCCGATGATGTGCAGGCCGCCTGCGGTGAGGACCTGGTCGTGGCGCAACTGCCATTCCTCGCGCAGACGCGGTCTGTCCGCCTCGGCTCCCTCCGGAAGCGCAGCCAGCACCGCCTCCAGCGAGCCCCCCAGCACGATGTCCGTGCCGCGGCCTGCCATGTTGGTGGCGATGGTAACCGCTCCCGGGCGGCCGGCCTGGGCTACGATCTCGGCCTCGCGCTGATGCTGTTTGGCGTTCAGCACTTCATGCTTGATGCCGCCCTTGCGCAGCAGCTTCGACAGGTACTCCGATGTCTCGATGGAAGTGGTGCCGACGAGCACCGGCTGACCGCGTTCATTGCAGTCGGCGATGTCTTTGATGATGGCATCGTACTTCTCGCCCGTCGTGAGATAGACCAGATCGCCCATGTCCTTGCGGATCATCTGCCGATGGGTCGGGATTACCACGACCTCCAGTCCGTAGATCTGCTGGAACTCATAGGCTTCGGTATCGGCGGTGCCGGTCATGCCCGACAGCTTGCCGTACATGCGGAAATAATTCTGGAAGGTGATCGAGGCGAGGGTCTGGTTTTCGTTCTGGATCGGGACGCCTTCCTTCGCCTCGATCGCCTGATGCAGTCCCTCGGACCAGCGCCGTCCCGGCATGGTGCGGCCGGTGAACTCGTCCACGATCACGATGGCGCCGTCCTTGACGATGTATTCCACATCGCGGTGGTACAGTATAGTCGCGCGCAAGGCCGCATTGAGGTGATGCATCAGGCGGATATTGGCGGCACTGTAGAGGCTGTCCCCCTCCTTCAGCAGACCGGTCTTCAGCATCAGGTCTTCGACCGTCTGATGACCTTCCTCGGTCAGATAGACCTGCCTGGCCTTCTCGTCCACCGTGAAATCGCCCGGTCCGCCCTCCGCCTCCTGCCGCTTCAGCTGGGGGATCAGCTTGTTGATCTCGGCATAAAGATTAGAACTCTCATCGACGGGCCCGGAAATGATCAGCGGCGTACGCGCCTCGTCAATGAGGATCGAATCCACCTCGTCGACGATCGCGTAGCTGAGACCGCGCTGGACCTTGTCCGCAGGGCGGAAGGCCATGTTGTCGCGCAGGTAGTCGAAGCCGAACTCATTGTTGGTGCCGTACGTGATGTCGGCGGCGTAGGCCGCGCGCTTCTCTTGCGACGACTGCCCGGCATGGATCACCCCGGTGGTCATGCCGAGAAAGCCGAATACGCGCCCCATCCAGTCGGAGTCGCGTCGTGCCAGGTAGTCGTTGACCGTGACGACATGCACCCCCTTCGCGGGCAGCGCATTCAGATAGGCGGGCAACGTCGCAACCAGGGTTTTACCCTCGCCGGTGCGCATCTCGGCGATCTTGCCCGAGTTGAGCACCATACCGCCGATCAGCTGAACATCGAAATGGCGCATCCCGAGTGCGCGCTTCGAGGCCTCCCGCACTGCGGCGAAGGCCTCCGGCAGGAGGTCATCTAACGCTGCGCCGTCAGAGAGACGACGGCGGAATTCATCCGTCTTGGCGCGCAGCTCGTCGTCCGACAACGCGGCAAACGTATCTTCCTGAAGGTTGATTCGCTCGACAACGGCGCGGAGGCGTTTCAGCAGGCGTTCGTTGCGGCTACCGAAGATTTTGCTGAGAAACTTGCTTACCATTTAGCGGTGACGGGAAATCAAAAAAGGAAGCCACCCACCGCCGGCAGCGCGGCGGCTTACTTGGCCGCGTAAACGAATTTCGCGGGATCTACCACACGGCCGTTCTTGAGGACTTCAAAATGGACATGGGGACCCGTCGAGCGTCCACTCGACCCCATCAAAGCGATGCGCTGCCCTTTGGTAACTACGTCCCCGACCTTAACCACATTCGCCCTGTTATGGGCGTAGCGGGTAATATAACCGTTGCCGTGATTGATTTCCACCATCTGGCCGTAGCCATGGCGATCCGCCGACCATGTCACCAGCCCGGCGGCGACGGCCTGGATTTCCGTACCCTCTTTCCCGGCGAAATCGATTCCCTTGTGGTATTCGCGCCGGCCCGTGAAGGGGTCGGTCCTCATGCCGAAGTAGGATGAAATCCAGCCCCCCTGAATCGGTCGCCCGGTGGGAAGGATCTGAGCATCCAGACTGCGGTTCATGAAAAATGATTCCAGCACGCGCAACTGCTGTTCGCGGCTGTCCATCTCCGCCGCCAGCTGATCCAGGGACTGCATGAAGTTCGGTGTATCGATCTCCTGCAGCAACTCCACCTCCGCCTGCGGACCACCCTGCGCCGGCGGAGCGGCGAAATTGAATTCAGCCTTGTCGAGCTTCGCGACCTCCACGAGGCGCTGTCCCAGTGCATTGATGCGCACGGCCTGCGCCTGCAGATGGCCGAGACGGGTTGCCAGCGCGTTCACCTCGTCGCGCGCCTGGTCCGAGGCACGGCTTATTTCCGCCCGATACTGAACCAGTTCCTGCGCCCACTCCTGCGGGATCAGCGCGCTGTGAGCGCGGGACTTGCCGAGATACACTCCGGTGAGTACGGCGGCTACGGGGATGAGCACCAGAACAGCGGCCAGGGTGGCGGCCAGCCTCCAGCCGTCCAGCTGGAAATTGGCCGGCTTTCCTGAGCGCCTCGTAAATACGATAATGTTCATTGGTTCAATCCGGTCACTTACCCGCCACGCGGAATCATGGGGTCATCATTGTGAAAGCTGCGTACACCAACCAGCGCCCATCCGGAAAATCCTGCGCTGCCTTGCTGAACGGCGCCGGCGGAGAACTCGGTTACCTAATAGAACACTGCAAACGGCTGGAATGCATGTCGCGCCTGTTGCGAGACAGGCTCCCGCCCCAACTCGGACCGCACTGCCAGATCGGTGGCATCGTGCGGGAGAGCCTGATCCTGCATGCAGACTCGGCCGTCTGGGCGTCCAAGCTACGCTATTATTGCCCGCAGTTGCTCGCTGATCTGTGTCAGCAGCCCGATTTCAGGCAGATTAGCGAGATCCGCGTCAAGGTTGTACCACAGCAGACAGTGCAATCATCGCGCCAACCGGTACGACGGCGAATGCCCTCGTCTGCAACTCGACTGCTGCTCGCCGTCGCCGCCGCGACACCGCCCTCACCGCTCAAGGAGGCGCTGTTACGGCTGGCAAGCCGAGAGCATGATTAGTTAATAAAAACAATCCGCTACAGAATCATCGCCGGCCGGATAATAGCCCGGTCAGCTCGCGGATACCGGCTGCATGTACGAAATCGGCGCCGGCTGGTCGCCCGAAAACGTCACCAGTTCCCAAGCTTCCTGTTCGGCCATCAGTCTGCGCAGAAGCATGTTATTAAGGGCATGCCCCGATTTGTAGCCGCTGAAGGCACCGATCAGGCTATAACCGAGCAGATAAAGATCACCGATCGCGTCCAGGACCTTGTGTTTGACGAACTCGTCCTCATAACGCAAGCCGTCTTCGTTCAGAATCCGGTAATCGTCGACCACCACGGCGTTGCTCAGGCTTCCACCCAGGACGAGGTTCATCTCGCGCAGGCGTTCGTAATCGCGCATGAAGCCGAAGGTGCGCGCGCGGCTGATCTCCTTGACAAAGGAGGTGGTCGAAAAATCGATGCAGGCTTCCTTGGTGCGGCCGCGAAAGGCGGGGTGGTTGAAATCTATGGCGAAGGAAACCTTGAAGCCTTCAAAGGGATCGAACCTCGCCCATTTGTCGCCGTCCTCAACCTGTACGGAGCGCTTGATCCGGATGAAGCGCTTGGGCGCGTTCTGTTCTTCGATACCGGCCGACTGGATCAGGAACACGAACGGGCCGGCGCTGCCGTCCATGATCGGCACCTCGGGTGCGCTGAGATCGACATAGGCGTTATCTATGCCCAATCCCGCGAAGGCGGAGAGCAGGTGCTCAACGGTTGAGATGCGCACATCTCCTTTCACCAGGGTCGTGGAAAGAGTTGTTTCGCCGACATTTTCCTCGCGCGCCGAAATCTCGACGGGCTCATCGAGATCCACCCGCCGGAAGATGATACCGGTATCCGCCGCCGCGGGCCGCAGCGTGAGAAATATCTTTTTTCCGGTATGCAGCCCGACACCCGTAGCCCGGATGACGTTTTTCAACGTGCGCTGTCTTAACATCAAGCATGTCCCTGATATTGCCGCGGGTACCCACCCGCAAAATTGCGGCGACTATAGCACGTCACCATACGCCTGCCTAGAAATAACCGCAATGGTTATCGACCGCGCCTGAGCATCCTGTAACAACAGGTCAATACTTCAAGAGCGGTCGATTCCTTAATAGTATACATATGATCTTTCCCTCCCCCATCAATCGGCCTGTCTCCGCAGGAAGGCCGGGATATCCAGATAGTCCATATTGGTCGTGCCGTCCTTGAGCGTGGCCGCCTCGTCGAGGGTCCGGTTGCGGGCGAACGCCGGCCGCTCCAGCGGGGCATAATCAACTTCGCCGCTCGCCTTGCGCACCGGCGGCACCACCTTGAGGTGATTTTCCTCCGGCTTCTGCACCCGTTCCTGCGGCAGTCCGAGTCCTGTGGCAACGACGGTTACCCTGAGCTCATCGCCCATCTCGGGGTCGATGACGGTACCCACCACCACGGTCGCGTTCTCCGATGCGAACGCCTTGATGGTGTTGCCGACCTCCTCGAACTCTCCGATCGAAATGTCCAGACCGGCCGTGACGTTCACCAGGATGCCGCGTGCGCCCTGCAGATCGATATCCTCCAGCAGAGGGCTGGCGATGGCTGCTTCAGCCGCCTCGCGCGCCCGGTTCTCGCCGCGATGACTGCCCGAGCCCATCATGGCCATGCCCATTTCGGACATGACGGTGCGCACGTCGGCGAAGTCGACGTTGATCAGGCCAGGGCGAGTAATCAGGTCCGCAATACCCTGCACAGCGCCGAGCAGCACATTGTTCGCAGCCTTGAATGCGTCCAGCAGGGTGACCGTCCTGCCCAGCACCGAGAGCAGCTTCTCGTTCGGAATCGTGATCAGCGAATCCACGTACTGGCTGAGCTGGCGGATTCCTTCCTCAGCGATCATGGCGCGTTTGCGTCCTTCGAATGAAAACGGCTTGGTCACCACGGCGACCGTGAGGATGCCCATCTCGCGCGCGGTCTGCGCCACCACCGGCACGCCGCCGGTTCCGGTGCCGCCGCCCATGCCCGCCGTGATAAAGACCATATCGGCCCCCTGCAACACCTCGATGATACGTTCGCGGTCCTCCAGAGCGGCCTGCCTGCCGATGTCGGGATTGGCTCCTGCGCCAAGCCCCTTGGTGATACCCGCCCCCAGCTGCAGCGTGGTGCGCGCGGACGAGGCCTTCAAGGCCTGGGCGTCGGTATTCGCACAGATGAAATCAACACCGTCGATCTGCGCCGACACCATGTGCTCGACGGCGTTGCCGCCGCCACCGCCCACGCCGATGACTTTGATCACGGCGTTCTGACTATAGGAATCCATCAGTTCAAACATTGTTATTACCTCCTCTTCTTTGATATATAAAATCCGTCATTGACTCAGAAATTGCCCTGAAACCAGCCTTTCATCCTGCCCCACACCCCCTTGACCCCGCTGTTCATGCGCACCGGGGCCTTCCTGCCGTAACGCTGCTGATGCCCGTACAGCAACAGTCCCACGCCTGTGGCGTAGATCGGGTTGCGCACCACGTCGGCAAGACCGCTCACCTTCTGCGGCAAGCCAAGCCGTACCGGCATATGAAACACCTCCTCGGCCAGCTCGATCACGCCCTCCATCTTCGCGCTGCCCCCGGTTAACACCACCCCGGAAGCGATCAGGCTTTCAAAGCCTGAACGGCGCAGCTCCGCCTGGATCAGCGTGAACAGCTCGTCGTAACGCGGCTCCACCACCTCGGCCAGCGTCTGGCGCGCCAGGCGGCGCGGCTTGCGTTCGCCGACCCCGGGCACCTCGATGGTTTCGTTCGGGTTCGCCAGCTGGGTAAGCGCGCAGCCGTACTTGATCTTGATGTCCTCGGCGTACTGCGTCGGCGTGCGCAGCGCGACCGCGATGTCGTTGGTGACCTGGTCGCCGGCAATCGGTATAACCGCCGTGTGGCGGATCGATCCGTCGGTGAAGACCGCGATGTCGGTGGTGCCGCCGCCGATGTCGACCAGGCACACACCCAGCCCCTTCTCGTCCTCCGTAAGCACTGCATAACTCGATGCGAGCTGCTCCAGGATGATGTCGTCGACCTCGAGACCGCAGCGGCGCACGCACTTGATGATGTTCTGCGCCGCGCTGACCGCGCCGGTGACGATGTGCACCTTCGCCTCCAGGCGGACACCGGACATGCCGACCGGCTCCATGATGCCTTCCTGGTTGTCGATGATGAATTCCTGCGGCAGGATGTGCAGCATCTTCTGGTCGGCGGGAATCGCGACGGCGCGCGCAGCATCGATCACGCGGTCGACATCGCCGGGCGTGACCTCCTCATCGCGGATCGCGACGATGCCGTGGGAGTTGATGCTCCGGATGTGACTGCCGGCGATCCCGGTGTACACCGAATGGATCTCGCAACCCGCCATCAACTCGGCCTCCTCCACTGCGCGCTGGATGGACTGCACAGTGGATTCAATGTTGACCACGACGCCCTTCTTCAGTCCGCGCGATGGATGTGACCCGATACCGATGATCTCGATCTCGTCGTTTTCGGTCACCTCGCATACGATCGCCACGACCTTCGAAGTGCCTATATCCAGCCCCACGATCAGATCTTTTCCGTCTCTCTTTGGCATCTACGCTTTGTCTCCCGTATTCTTCGTGCCCGGCCTGCCGGCCGCGCCGTTCCCGGACAGGCGCCATTTCACGGCAAAGCCGTTGGAATAACGCAGATCCACTTCCTCCACCTCGGCGCTGCGCTCCGCGAGCGTGCCAGGATAAAACCGCACGTAACGCCCGAGCTGCTTCTCACTGTCCTTGCGGCCCAGCGTCAGGCGCATGCCGTTGTCGAGCATCAGTCGCCATGAGCGCCGCGCATCCATGCTCAGGCTCGTGATGGCGACTCCGCGCGGGGCAAGCTGGTCACCCATCCTCAGGTAAGCGTTCATGACCAGCGCCGAGGTACGCGGCGGTCCCTCCAGCATCGGCAGTTTCCGCGCCTCCGCGTCGAGTTCCGCGGGATGAAACACCTGCCCGGCCGGATTGACCAGACCCCCGTCATGCCACCGCGCCACCGCCTGTTCCTCCGTCACGGTCACATGAAGCACGTCCGGCCACACACGCCGCACCGAGGCGCGCTCCACCCAGGGTAGCCCTTCCAGCGCCTGCTTGATCGCACGCACATCGGCCTCAAAGAAACCCGCTGCCGCGTACGGCGCGACGATCGCGGACAACTCCGGCGCGTTTACATGCGCGAACGTTCCCTCCACCCGCAACACCTTGAAGGGGAAACTGGTGCGCTCCATCCGGGCCACTCTTTCCCACAGGCTATGGGCCGTGAAGACCACCGCGAGCACTACGAGCCCCGCCAGTCCCCGGCGCACGTGGCGATGACGCCATACGGCGCCCCATGTCCGCGCACGTTGCCGCCCGCGGCTGCTCATGACACCACCACCCCGGTGTCTCCGCGAGGATCGAGTGTCTCTTCCAAAATGCGCCATACCAGGTCGTTGAAGCTGATACCCACGGCGCGCGCGGCCATCGGCATCAGCGAATGTGAGGTCATCCCGGGCACCAGATTCGCCTCGATCAGCCACGGCTCGTTACGCTCGTCCATGAGGAAGTCAATGCGGCCCCAGCCGCGCGCGCCCAGCAGTTCGAAGGCTTGCAGGCAAAGCTCCCTGACACGCACCTCCAGTGAATCGGGCAGGCCGCTCGGACAGAGGTAGCGCGTATCATTGGAGATGTATTTGGCGCGATAGTCATAGAATTCGCCGTCGGGTTCGATGCGGATCGTCGGCAGCGCGCGCTTGCCCAGGACGGCGCAGGTGAACTCGGGATTACCCGCACCGCAGGAGATGAACTTCTCGGCCATCACGACGCGTGCCGTGTCGCCGCGCGCGAGCAGGAAGGCCGCATCGATCTGGTCGGCGCTCTTCACCTTCGTAACACCGACGCTGGAGCCCTCTTCCGACGGCTTGATGATGAACGGATAGCCGAGGCTGTCCGCAGCCGCGTATGCCTCATCGACCGATTCCACGAGAAAGTAATCCGGCGTGGGCAACCCCTCCGACTGCCACATGCGCTTCGAGCGCAGCTTGTCCATCGCCAGCGCCGATGCGAGCATGCCGCTGCCGGTGTAGTGCAGGCCGATAAGATCGAGCACCGCCTGCAGGGTGCCATCCTCGCCGACAGTTCCGTGCATAACGTTGAATGCGCGGTCAAAGCCTTCGCGACGCAGCCCGAACAGGCGCTCGCGGTCGGGATCCACCTCGTGGGCATCGACGCCGCGTTCGCGCAGCGCCCCGAGCACGGCCTTGCCGCTCCACAGCGACACCTCGCGCTCCGCCGACCACCCGCCCATCAGCACGCAAACCTTGCCGAACGCGGCCGGATCGCTCACCCTGGCGGCACCCATATGCTCAACCATGGCCATCCCCCGCCTCCGGATCGGGCTCCCCGACGATGCGCACCTCCGGTATCAACCGCACACCCTGCAGGCGTTCAACGGTTTCACGCACGCGCAGGATCAGGGCCTCGATGTCGGCGGCGGAGGCTCCGCCATCGTTGACGATGAAGTTTGCATGCTTGTGCGACACCTCCGCACCGCCGATACGCGCGCCTTTGAGACCGCAGGCCTCGATCAACCGTCCGGCGTAATCGCCGGGCGGATTGCGGAACACCGAGCCGCAGCTCGGCTGCCCCGTCGGCTGCAGGTCGGTGCGGCGTGCGAGCAGCTCCTTGATGCGCGCGCGCGCCTGCCCGGCATCACCGGGCTGGAGCTGCAATTGTGCTGCGATGAACCATTCGCCGGCGGGGCCGCGCACGCTGCGGTAGCCGATTTCGTACTCGTCCGGCAGGTGCCGTGTGAGCCTGCCGCGGCGATCTATGGTGTCGACCGCCGTCACCAGGCGCCAGGTTTCGCCGCCGAAGGCGCCCGCGTTCATCGCGAGTGCGCCGCCCATGGTTCCGGGGATCCCGACCAGAAACTCGGCCCCGGCTAGGCACGCATTGGCGCAAAAGCGCGCGACCTTGGCGCAGGGCGCGCCGGCGCCGGCCTGGATTGCAGTGTCGGATACGTGCGTGATTGCATCGAGCACGCCGTTGGTCACGATGACGCTGCCCCGGATCCCGCCGTCGCGCACCAGCAGGTTACTTCCGAGACCGACCCACAGCACGGGCTCGTCCGGCGCAAGAGTGCCCAGATAGACCGTCAAATCCTCCAGATCCGCGGGCTCGAAATAGTGTTGGGCCGGCCCGCCCACACGCCACGAGGTGTGCCGCGCCATCGGCTCGCCGTGGCGCAGGATACCGCGCAGCGCTTGCGACGATCTGTCGAGCGCCATCATGACGGCCGCCCTGCGCTCAGCTGTTCAGACAGCCGCCCGGCGAGCGCACCGATGTCTCCCGCGCCCATGACGAGCAGGATGTCGCCTTCGACCAGGGTCGCCCGCAGCACGCGGGCAAGTTCAGCCCCATCCTGCACGAACACCGGCTCGAGGCGCCCGCGCGCACGGATCGCGCGGCACAGCGTGCGGGCGTCGATACCCGGGATGGGCTGCTCGCCCGCCGCGTAGATCTCCAGCATGAGCAGCTCGTCGGGTTCCGACAGCACCGCGCTGAAGTCCTCGAACAGGTCGCGCGTGCGGGTATACCGGTGCGGCTGGAAAACCAGCACCAGGCGCCGCCCCGGCCAGCCGGCGCGGATCGCCTGCATCACCGCCTGTATCTCGCGCGGGTGATGGCCGTAATCGTCGATCATCATGATGCGACCGCCCGGCGCCGTGATCTCACCGTATAGCTGGAATCGCCGGCCGATGCCCTGAAAGCCCTGCAGCCCGCGCAGCACGGCTTCATCAGGCACGCCGAGCTCATGCGCCACCGCCATCGCGGCGAGCGCATTCAGCACATTGTGGCGCCCGGCGAGATTCAGCCGCACCTCGATGCCGGCCTGAACGCCTGGACGGGTGACTGTAAAGCGGGACGCCGCTCCGGCATACACGACGCCGCTGGCACGAAAATCCGCCTGCTCGGACATGCCGTAGGTGACAAGCGGGCGCGAGATCTCGGGCAGCATCGCGCAGATCACCGGATCGTCGACGCACACCACGGCCAGGCCGTAGAAAGGCAGGTTGTGCAGAAAATCGATAAAGGCCTGGCGCAATTGCGCGAAATCACCGTGATACGTCTCCATATGATCGGCATCGATGTTGGTGACCACCGCCAGCAGCGGCTGCAGGTGCAGGAAGGAGGCGTCGCTTTCGTCGGCCTCGGCGACCAGATAATTGCTTCCGCCAAGGCGCGCGTTCGCGCCGGCGCTATTGAGGCGTCCGCCGATAACGAAGGTGGGATCGAGCCCGCCCTCTGCCAGCAGGCTGGCGATAAGACTGGTCACGGTAGTCTTGCCGTGAGTACCGGCCACCGCCACGCCGTAGCGGAAGCGCATCAGTTCGGCGAGCATGGCGGCGCGCGGCACAATCGGTATGCGGCGTTCCTGTGCCGCGACGATCTCCGGATTGTCGTCACCGACGGCGCTTGACCTGACCACCACGTCGCAGCCTTCGATCAGACCGGCGTCGTGCCCGCACGCAACCCGGATGCCACACTGGCGCAGGCGGCGGGTGGCGGCAGTGTCGGACATGTCTGAACCGGTGACCTCATAGCCGAGATTGTGCAGTACCTCTGCGATGCCGTTCATGCCGGAGCCGCCGACGCCGACGAAGTGAATGCGGCGCACCCTGCCCATACGCACCGCCGCCGGGACTCCCGCTGCCCGCGCCGCCGGCACGGCATCTTTCTCATGCTCAACCACGGGCGGCCTCCAGACACAGGCGCGCCACCTGGCGCGCAGATTCCGGCTGCGCCAGCCGCCGCGCAGCCTGAGCCATCTGGAGGATTCTGTCGCGCCCGGAGTAACCGGCGGCGCCGCGGCAGAAGCCGCCCAGCAGATCGAGCAGGCGTTCCGACAAGCGATCGTCCTGCGCCAGCAGGATTCCCGCGCCTGCATCGACCAGATAGGCGGCGTTGCGCGTCTGGTGATCGTCCGCCGCGTGGGGAAACGGCACCAGGATCGCGCCGATGCCGGCGGCAGTCAGCTCGGCGATGGTCAGCGCCCCGGCGCGGCATACCACCAGATCCGCCCATGCGTAGGCCGCCGCCATGTCGTCAATAAACGGCACCACCTCGGCCACCGCTCCAAGCGCGGCGTAACGCTGCCCGACCTCGGCATCCTGCATCCGGCCGCTCTGATGCCGTACCTGCGGGCGCTCCGCCGCGGGCAGCGCCGCAACCACATGCGGTAGGCTGTCGTTCAGGGCCCGGGCGCCCTGGCTGCCGCCGAGGACGAGCAGCCGCAATGGACCCACGCGGCCGTGGAATCGCTCCGCCGGCTCGGGCAGGGCGGCAATCTCGCGACGCACAGGGTTGCCGATCAGCAGCGGATGCCGCCGCGCCGGCAGCGCTCCGGGAAACGCGACCATACAGCGGCTGGCGAGCGCGGCCAGCCAGCGATTGGTCAGCCCGGCGACGGCATTCTGCTCGTGCACCAGCAGGGGTTTGCGCAACAACCAGGTCATCAGGCCACCGGGTCCGGCCGCGAAACCGCCCATCCCGAGCACCGCCATGGGCCGGAACTGCAGGAGGATCCGCAAGGCCTGCAGCATCGCCCGCACGAGCCGGAAAGGCAGCAACAGCCATTGCAGCGCACCCTTTCCGCGAAGTCCGCCGATGGCGATCGTCGCAAGGATGAATCCCGCCCGGGGCACGATCTCCGCCTCGAGACCGACGTGCGTGCCGAGCCACAGCACCTCGGCGCCTTCGGCGCGCAGCTCGCGCGCCACGGCGAGCGCGGGGAAAACATGGCCCCCGGTGCCGCCCGCCATGATCAGGATGCGCGCCGCCACGTCAATACGTCCCCATATGGCGCTGCAGGGCGCGGCGCGATTCATGGTCGACCCGCAGCAACAAACCCATGGCCATGCACGCCGCCAGCATGCTGCTGCCGCCGTAACTCATGAGCGGGAGCGTCAGACCCTTGGTGGGCAGGAGCCCCATGTTGACCGCGATGTTGGTATAGGCCTGCAGCCCGAACCACAGCCCGAGCCCGTGGGCCAGATAGGCGGCGAAAGGCCTGCCGGCGGTCTCGGCGCGGCGCGCGATCATGAAGCTCTTCGCCACGATGAAGGTGAACAGCGCGATCACCGCAATCGAGCCGGCGAGACCGAGCTCCTCGGCGATGACTGCGAACAGGAAGTCGGTGTGCGCCTCCGGCAGGTAGAAAAGTTTCTGTATGGACCCGCCCAGGCCGACGCCGAACCATTCTCCGCGCCCGAACGCGATCAGGGCCTGCGTCAGCTGGAAACCGCTGGCGAAGGGATCGGCCCAGGGATTGAGGAAGGCGGTCACCCGCGCCATGCGGTACGGCGAGGAGATCGCCAGGCCCGCGAGCGCCAGCAGCACGAACACCAGCAGCACGCCGAACTGCCAGATGCGCACCCCGCCCAGGAACATCATCCCCATCGCGGTACCCATGAGCACCGCTGCCGCCCCGAAATCCGGCTCCGCCAGCAACAGCACGCATAGCAGCGCGAGCACCGCCATCGGCTTGATGAAGCCGCGCACCGCGCTGCGCACCTCATCGCCGCGACGCACCAGATAACCGGCCAGATAGATGATCGTGAAGAGTTTGGCAAACTCCGATGGCTGCACCCTGGCGAAGCCGAGCGACAGCCAGCGGGTGCTGCCGTTCACCTCTTTGCCGATCCCGGGGAGCAACACCACAACCAGCAGCGCGATGGCTGCGATGAGGAGCAAACCGCTGTGCCGCTCGAGAAAGTCCAGCGACAGGGAAGCGAAGACCAGATAGCCCGCCAGCACGCTTACGCCGATATAGGCGAGCTGGTGCATCAGATAGTAACTCGGCTGCCCCAGCTCGCGCTCGGCGACACCGAACGAGGCAGATGCCATCATCACCAGGCCGAAACCCAGCGCGATCGCCACCGCGTACGCCAGCCCCAGATCGACGCCCAGCGGCTCGCCGTCACTCGCGGCGCGCTTCCCCCGCATCAGCAGGCGCGCGATCATGGCGTCAACTCCTCGAAGGCTGCAACGAAGCGCCGGCCGCGATCCTCGTAACCCTTGAACATATCGAAACTCGCGCAGGCGGGCGACAACAGCACGCTGTCGCCCGCGCGTGCAAGGGCGGCGGCGCGCGCGACTGCCTCGCGCATGTCGCCGGCATAATGAATCGAGGCGACGTTGTGCAGTGCCGCCTCGATCAGCGGCGCGTCGCGCCCGATCAGCACGACGGCGCGCGCCTTTGCGGCGGCCAGATCGCGCAGCGGCGAAAAATCCTGTCCCTTGCCGAGCCCGCCGGCGATCAGCACCACCCGCCCGGGCAGCCCGCCCAGCGCCGCCAGCGTGGCTCCGACGTTGGTCCCCTTGGAGTCGTTGAACCAGCGCACGCCGCGCCGCTCGCCGACCATCTGCATGCGGTGCGGCAGGCCGGTAAATGCGCGCAGTGCGGCAAGCGTGCCGGTGCGGGTCAGGCCGACTGCCGCGCCGAGCGCGAGCGCGGCCAGCGCATTGAGCGCGTTGTGGCTGCCGCGCAGTCCGAGCTCGTCCACGGCGATCATCCGCTCATCCCCGTGCGCCAGCCAGGTCTGCCCGGCAGCGACAACCAGGCCGTAATCCCCTGCCGCGGGAATGCCGGCGCCGAAACTCACCACGCTGCGCTGCTCCGGTACGCATGCGCACAGACTGGGGTCGTCGCGGTTCACAACCACGGCACCGTCGCCGGCATAAACACGCAGCTTGGCTTCCAGGTAGGCCTGCATATCGGGATAGCGGTCGAGATGATCCGGGCTCAGATTAAGGATCACGGCGGCGCGCGCATTCAGGCTCGCCGTGGTCTCCAGCTGGAAGCTCGAAAGCTCCAGCACGTAGAGTTCCGGCGGCACCACCTGCAGCAAGTCCAGCGCCGGCGTGCCGATGTTGCCGCCCACACGCACGACGCGGCCGTCCGCCTGCGCCATCGCGCCCAGCAGCGCGGTCACCGTGCTCTTGCCGTTGGAACCGGTAATGGCCGCCACCGGCGCGTCCGTGCACCGCGCGAACAGCTCGATGTCGCCCAGAATCGGCACGCCGCGCTCACGCGCGTGCAGCACATACGGTTCATCGGATGCAACGCCGGGACTGAGCAGAATGCGCGCGCAGTGTTCCAGCGCCGGCACGGAGAAGCCGTCCAGATGCAGCGGCACTTCCGCGAGCTCACGCCGCGCAGCCTCCAGGCCGGGCGGCTCAGCCCGGCTGTCGGTGATCTCGACCGGCAGGCCCAGGTCGCGCAGGATGCGCGCGCACGACAGGCCCGTGACCCCGAGCCCGACCACGAGGGTCATGCCGTCGAAGCCAAGGCGCGTGCGCATCTCGCGGCGCCACGTCGGATCGGCGCGCGTCATGGCGGTGAAGCTGTCGATGCCGGGCTCTGCATTCATCAGCGTATCTTCAGGCTGGCGAGTCCGATCAATACCAGGATCACGGTGATGATCCAGAAGCGCACGATCACGCGCGGCTCCGGCCAGCCCTTCAGTTCGAAATGGTGGTGCAGCGGCGCCATGCGGAAGATGCGCCGCCCGGTCAGTTTGTAGGACGCCACCTGCATGATGACCGACAGCGTCTCTACCACGAACACCCCGCCCATGATCATCAGCACCACCTCCTGGCGCACGACGACGGCGAGGATGCCGAGCGCCGCACCCAGCGCCAGGGCCCCGATGTCGCCCATGAACACCTGTGCCGGGTGGGTGTTGAACCAGAGAAAACCGAGCCCGGCGCCGACGATCGCGCCGCAGAACACCACCATCTCGCCCGCACCGGGGACATAAGGGATCCCGAGATACTCGGAAAAGCGCGCGTGCCCGGTGGCGTAGGCGATGATACCGAGCGCCCCCGCGACCATCACCGCCGGCAGGATGGCAAGACCGTCGAGTCCGTCGGTCAGGTTGACCGCATTGCTGGTGCCGACGATGACAAAATAGGACAGTGGAATGAACCACCAGCCCAGGTCGAGGGAGACATCCTTGAAAAACGGCACGATGAAACGCGTCTCGATCGGCGACACCGCGCTGTTGAAGAGGTATGCCGCCGCCGCGATCCCGATCAGCGACTGCCAGAGGAACTTCTGGCGCGCGGACAATCCTTTCGAGTTCTTGAGGATGAGCTTTTTATAGTCATCCACGCCACCGACGAGGCCGAACAGCAGGGTCACGCCCAGCACCAGCCAGACATGGCGGTTCGACAGGTCGCCCCACAGCAGCGTGCTGATTCCTATAGCCACCAGCAGCATCGCCCCGCCCATGGTCGGGGTGCCCGCCTTGCTGAGATGGGTCTGCGGTCCGTCCGTACGCACCATCTGGCCAATCTGATAGTGGGCCAGCTTGCGGATGATCGCCGGACCTACCATGAAGGAGATCAGCAGCGCCGTGAGTATGCCCAGTATCGAGCGCAGTGTGAGGTAGCGGAACACGCCGAAGCCGCTGTAGATCTGCGTGAGGTAGTCGGTCAGGTAGAGCAGCATGTCAGCCCCCCATCCCGATCTGCCGCGCCTGCGCGGTACCGCCGGGGCCGCCACCCGCCGCAGCGGCGCCTTCAGTGTCAACGATGGCATCCACCACGCGCTCCATCCGCATGCTGCGCGAACCTTTGACGAGTACCGTGACCGGGGCCTGCGCAACGGCGGCAAGATCCGCGCGCAGTGTGGCGAGCAGGGCGTTCTGATCCGGGAAATGAGTGGCACCCTTGCCGAAGGCTCCGGCGACGGTGCGCGCCAGTTCGCCGACTGCGTAGACGCGGGTGACGCCGATCGCGCGCGCCTGGCGGCCGACCTGTTCGTGCAGGGCCTGTCCGGCGTTTCCGAGTTCGCCCATATCGCCGAGCACCAGTATCATCTCCCCGCCGGCGCCGCTCACCGCCAGCACCTCCAGCGCCGCCTTCACCGATCCGGGGTTCGCATTATAGGTGTCATCGATGACGCGCACACCGCCGATGCCGCGCTTGAGCTGGAGGCGTCCGTCGACCGCGCGCATCGCCTCCAGGCCGTGCACGATATCCGCCATGCCCGCGCCGGCGGCGTATGCCGCCGCGGCTGCGGCCAGGGCGTTCATCACATTGTGGCGGCCGGACAAGGCGAGTTCGACCGCCGCCTCGCCCGCCGGCGTGGCCAGCGTGAAGGAACAGCCGAGGGCAGTGTTGAGGTGCAGGTCGCGCGCCGTCACGTCGGCGGCGTAACGCAGACCGAAGCTGACGATGCGGTGCGGCGCGGCCATGACACGCCAGAGGCCCTCGCGCGGGTCGTCGGCATTGATCACGGCAAATCCGTCCGGAACCAGCCCGGAGAAGATTTCGCCCTTGGCGCGCGCCACGCCCGTGATGTCGCCGAATCCCGCGAGATGCGCTGGCGCGGCGTTGGTGATCAGTGCGACCGTGGGACGCGCAAGCCCTGTGAGGTATCCGATATCGCCGGGGTGGTTGGCACCCATCTCGATCACCGCGCTGCGGTTCCCGCTGCGCAGGTTGAGCAGCGTGAGCGGCACACCGATGTCGTTGTTCAGGTTGCCGCGTGTGCTGAGGCAGCTCCCCCGTGCGGCCAGGATGGCGGCCAGCATCCCCTTGACCGTGGTCTTGCCGTTGCTTCCGGTCACCGCGACCAGCGGGATGGCGAAACGGTCGCGCCAGGCGTGGGCAAGGCGACCCAGCGCCAAACGGGTATCCGCGACGCGCACGACGGGCAGTCCGGAGGTGCCGTCGCGCTCGACCAGTGCCGCGACCGCGCCACGCGCCGCCGCGGTCGCAAGGAATTCATGGGCGTCGAAATTGAGTCCCCTGAGCGCGACGAACAGCGTCCCGGCGCCCAGTGTCCGGGAGTCGGTGCCGACGGCGTCGAAACGCCGGTCCACCCCGTGCAACTCCCCGCCGACCAGCCGGGCCAGTTCGCTCAGCATCATGCCGCCTTCAAGCGTCACATCCTGCAGAGTGGTCATGCCGCCTCCCCGATCAGGCGCCGCACCTGGTCGCGATCGCTGAACGGCAGGCGCGCTGCGCCGATCTGCTGATAATCCTCATGCCCCTTGCCTGCGACCAGGACGATGTCCTCGGGCAGCGCAGCCTCGATGGCATGCCGGATCGCGCGCGCGCGATCCGGCATGCGCGTCACGGCGGCAGGGCGGTCGATGCCCGCCAGGATCTGCTCAATGATGGCATCCGGATCCTCGTGGCGCGGATTATCGCTGGTCACGATCACGCGGTCGGCGTAACGCTCGGCCGCCGCGCCCATGAGCGGACGCTTGCCGCGA